>CBFDDU010000006.1:0-42106 GCA_965603655.1 uncultured Candidatus Electrothrix sp.
AGCACGGCTTCCGGGCAGCTGTCCGGCGTGCCCAAAAGCAGCCTGGGACTCGGCACGGGCGATTTCGTACTGTTCTCCCAGCTCTTTCTCCGTCTCGACCCGTCGGATGCCGCGACCACCGCCACCGGAGGTTGCCTTGAGCATGATCGGGTAACCGTATTTCTTGCCGAACTCCCTGGCCTCTTCCAGCCCTTCTTCACCGGCCTTCAGGTTCTGGGTACCTGGCACCATGGGGATACCGGCTTCAGCCATGATCTTACGAGCCATGACCTTATTGCCCAATTTATCAATTGCATCCGAAGAGGGGCCTATAAAGATAATACCCGCGTCTTCGCAGGCCCTGGCAAAATCGGCATTTTCGGCCAGAAAACCGTAGCCGGGATGAATTGCCACAGCACCGCTCTTAATGGTCGCATTAATAACCTTATCAATATCCAGATAATCACAGCGGGGGCCGTCGCCGAGCCAGATTGCTTCATCGGCTATGCGTATATGTTTAGAATCCTTATCAGGCGTTTCATAAATAGCTACAGCTTCATAATTTAATTCCTGGATAGCTCGGATAATCCGTATAGCTATTTCCCCCCGGTTAGCAACAAGTATTTTTGTTTTCACTGGTTCAGCCTTTCTAAGATTTTTGATTAATGTGATGACAGGTCAAGTTGAATGAAATTGGATACTGCAATCGTATTTTTTGAAAAAAATATGAGGGAAGGTTGCAATGATAACAGAAATTCTTTTATTAGGCAAGTGAAAGGTCTGAAACGAGCAGGGGTATCTCGCTTAAATACTGTTGTAACAACAGGTTGGAAGCAAAAGGGGCTCCTCGCTCCGCAGCCCCTTTTTTTGAGCAATACCCGCAGAAAGCAGGGTCAAGGAATCAGGCGTTACTGCAAAATCGGACGGGCATTGAGCGGCTGAACCGGACGGTTATTGGGATGCTTCAAGGCGTTGGCAAGTTGGTTTCCCTGCTCTTCCAACCTGAATTTAGACATGATTTTCTTAATCCTGTAAGACAAAAAACTTGACCTCCATTTTATTACAGGATATGAACTGTGCTGGAAGTATAAAGTTGTCAATAGATCGTTCGTTGTTGAGAATATACACTTATTTCTTATTGAGACTGAATTTATATGACGCTCTCCGGGTATGCAAATACTTTCCTTCTTCTGGCCGTCCTTGCTCTGCATCCGGTGGTTACCTCTGCTGAATACCCTGCCCGATCCGCTTCAGAATCAAGCACCTCCACTGTAGCATCACCTCGGGCAATTCGGTGTCGCTTACTATCTTAACATTCCATAATAAATAATATATATCATGAACCAAGCAATCTCTTTCCTCAACGACCTTTTCCTGCTTCTCAACGGCCTAGTCCTCCAATTATGGAGTAGCGCCCGCAATGAATTTTTCATCGCCTGTGCCGTCGGCACTGTCCTTGCCGGGCTTTCCTGGTGGCTGACGCATTATTTAGCCCTGAAGTTCAACCGTCAATTTTCCTATCGTCCGCAGCATTATTTTTTTTGTGGAAGCGCCGCGATGCTCACCTTTTGGTGTACGTTGCTCTTTTTTGCCTTCCGTTTTACGGGAGACGTTGCGGAACGAATTGTTACGACTTGGGAGTCAACCCTAGAAGTTAATGTCGAATGGCGTGAAGATACCTTTCGAAAAGCATACGAGGCTGTGTATGACTTACAGAATGCAGCAGGAGAACAGCTAGAAGATTTCACAGGAAGACCTCATCCAGATTCTGATCAGGATGTAATAATTCCTGCTGCCCATGAAGAATCTAGACTACTCATTGCACAGGTATATGCTGAAGAAGCTGTTCAAAATTTCACCGAGAATCATCCCCTTTTAAGTAAAATTCTTTGGGTATACGCTGAAGAATCTTCAACGGCTATTTACGAAGACATTAAACAATTTTTTTCCGCAACAGGAGGCGGCGAGAAAGTTTATCCGCTTATGGAAGCTGTTCGGCTTGCAAAAAGGCTGCTACGGCAAAGCATGATAGGCCAGATTCCACGGATCATGCTCATTTCCCGTATAGTGCTTGTTTTCGTTTTTATTCTGGCGCAGGCCCTTACACTTTCTCTGCTGATACGTTCAGCTCTTGCTGATATTAAAGTGCGATGAAATTTATTCAAAACAATCAAGGATAATTACCATGTCAGAAAATTTTTTATTAATCGGTCTCGGCGGTACAGGCTGTGCGGTTGTTCGAGAGTTGAAGAAAAATATGTACGTTGAATGGAGGTCACGCGGGAATACCGGAACCCCGCCTGAAATTTATGCCTTTGAAGAAAAAATGGGTGGCCAGCTGGTCGGTTCAAAAGTCGCCACCTTGAGCGTGGATTCCAACGAGGACGATCTTGAAGGTCAAGGCGAACGTACCCGCAAATGGCGTGTTTTTGGTGAGACCCTGACTCTCGGTGATCGGGAAAAAGTGCTTATCAACCCAACAGGTATTAATAAAATTATTGAAAACCTGCAAAGATATACCGGCGTTGAACCTTGGGTCAAGGAAGAACTTGAGTTTGTCCGGGATATTACCCGAGGTTGCTCTGGACCGGCGGGTTGTAATCAAATTCGTCGGATGGGCCGCTTGGCTCTGGCTAACGGAAAAAATATTGAAAATGTCATTTCAGCTATTGCCAATCGTCTCAATGAACTGAGCAGTAATGGCGGTAATGTCGGGGCGGAAATACACATCGCCTGCACCTTGGCAGCAGGAACCGGTAGCGGTACTGTGCTGGATGTCGTAGCACAGCTTCAGCTATACCTCCAAAATCAGCCCGGTGATTTCAACGTTTACATCCACGGTTTTGTTACAGCCAAGGATGTCGGTACAGTTAATGTCGGTAATTTTTATGCAAATCAGTACGGTGCGCTGACAGAACTGAATGCATTTCGTTTAGGTAATTATAAACCGTGGGATATTGCGGGACCGGCACGACCTGAAAGAATGCAGGTGAAAAATACCTTCAAATCGATAGCGCTGATCTCTGAAACAACGGAAAGAGGGACAAGTGTTTCTTTAGAGCAGCAGATAGAAAATGCCGCTGAATTTGTCTTTCAGCTGGCAGTACGGCAGATGGGCGACATGCCCCATTACCTGCGTCAGGCTCTGACCATGGAAGATAGGGACCAATATCCTGCGGATGTTGACGGTGGTAATCGTTCCACCGCTTTTATCAGTTATGGCGTGCAGCGGGTAGCTATTCCGGAAAAAGAAATTCGGGAAAAACTGGCCTACTCCTTTGCCCGGCAGGTGGTGCTGAAAATAGTCTACAACAACTGGGATGGATGTTTTCTCCCTAATGCCCGTAATTTTTCAGCCAATGATTTTGTTGATACCCATCGTGAAAACTGGCGGGTCACCAGAGAACATCTTTACCTTGATAGGGTTGAGGAAGCACTCGGTCAACAAACACATCCTACCTATGAAATTGAATGGCGGGAAGAGCTGGTGAAGCAGGAACAACGGGTGCGGGAACAGCTCAGTGACAAAGCAGAATGGCTTAATGATTTTGACAGGAGGGTCAGCAAGGTATGGGAAAATGGCTTCCGTTCTGTCGGAACCGGCGGTGGGACTGAGAATTATTTCACCAATCGTAGGGAATACAACACCTTGAAAACCCGTGCCCGCGAACTTCGTTCTGTTATAGAAGCTGATCTGCTGGACGGTATGGAACGCGGTGACCAGAAATATGTTCTTTATCATCTTCCCGATTCCCTGGATATCCTCCTTGAACGCATCATACAGGACAGCGAACATTTTGGTGAACTCGTCTCAAACTCCAAGGGGCAGATAGAAACAGCGAGTGATTTACGTGAAGATACAAAAAGACAGTATCTAAAATGTGGTGTTTTGTCCGATTTATTCGGAAAAAAGACCACTCGCCTGTTTAATCAGTATCGAGAGGCCTCCACTCGTTATTATTATTGGCGTACTGTAGCCTTGGCAGCTCAATACGGCCAAGAGTTCTGTGCTGCTTTGATCTCTGAACTCAAATCGCTCAATCAACAGGTGGTACTTTTTAAATCCAGAATGCTGCTGGTTGCAAAAAATGTTGAAGCAGAAATGCTTTCCCGTATTGTGGAAAATGAGCATGACACAAGTGATGAAGATATTGATTATTTAGTAGACGTAAAATACGTCAATGCGACCATTCACGAACGGTTTGAAAATAACAAATCTGTTCAGGATCACCATGCGCTCGCCACTGTGGAGGCTTTGGCCCAACTGCGGCAAAATAGAAATGAATTCGGTGCGTACACTGAAATGATGCCTGTGGATGATTCCGAGCAGGTCGGAGGTCCGCTGGTTGATGAGTTGCGTCGGGTGGCAGATCGGAGTGCCGGGGAAGCACACCGAAGAATACGAGAAGAGGACAGCGAATTTCACGGTATTTTTGGGCAGAACATCGTCCAGAAGCTCTATAACGATTACGGCGGTCAAGTGAACGATGAAATGCGCCATTGGTTGCGTGATCTCATGAGCAAGGCCATGCCTATGGCCTCTTTTGAAGCCAATGAAGAACGAATGGATCTGGGAAGCGATGTCAGGGCACCGGTTCTGCGCCGTTGTGTCTTTGTGCCCAACTGCAAAGCTGTGCCGCAACAATTTTCCCAAGAATTACGAGAGGCCATCTTAGCAATCACAGGGGACTTAAAAGGCGGAGGAGTGGTGGAAACTTATTGTCAGGATATTCCAGAAGATAGAAATTCCAGCGAAATAACCATACTTTCTATTGCGTTTTTTTTTCCAGCACGCTTTACCCAAACAGTGCATGGACTTGAGGAAAAATACAAAAAACGCTTAGACCAGCTGAAAGAGAAAGATGCTCAACGGGCGTATTTTGAAGTCCATACCGAGAGCCACCGTCCTCGCCTACCCAACCTCATGAAGCAGGGACGTGCAGAGGTGCTTGCAGAGCGATTCTCCACTATTCTGTTGGCAACTGCTCTGGAATTGATGTGGATACCGGAGAATGACGAACAGGTTGTTTTCGGCACTGAAGAGGCGTACAGCACCGGAGGAGATATGGTTGCAAGCGGCATGTCGGTCAATGCTGAACTCCGGGAAAAAACGGAAGCCTATAAAAAGAAAGATGAGGAGATATCTCTTGAGGTAACGCTGCTTCATTCCTCCTATGTCACGAGGTTTAATGAAAACAGCCTAGATGCTGTAGAGAATCTGGTTATGGAGAAGATGAAAGAAAAGGCCGACCTTAGTGACCTTGAAAATCGACTGAACTCTTTCAGGGCGCAGGCCTTTTTTCTTTCTCAGAAAAAAAGAGAGGATGCAGCCTTTATCCTTTTTAAAAATAGTGTGAGTGAGGCGGTGGAACAAAGTCGTCGGCTTGCTGAAGAATTAGTTTGAGAGGAAATGACATGCCATCTTTTTATAGATGTGAAAATGAGTTCGGGGATCCCTGTACCTTTGCCAAGGACAATCGAAAAATCCCAGATAATGAAGTTACCCAGAGCATGGACGGGTCGGCACCGAAATGCCCTGGGAAAACTCGGTCCGGCAAGACCTGCGGTTGTGAGCTGGTTCATCTTCCGCCGCCCCCGGTCTTGCTATGGAAAAAAATACTGATAGCAGTTGGAGGAATCCTTGTGGTCGCTGGCCTTATCTGGTTTGTTCTTCGGGGATCGACTTCTCCTGATACGGTGCAAGATGAAATCGGTTCGCAAGAATCATCGGTTACCATCCCACCGACCACCAAGCAAGATGATGTAGAACGGGATCCATGGTGGATATATCAGCAACTTGAAACTTCATCAAAAATACTGCGGACAGAGCCATGATAAATACGCATAAACATGAATATATATTCGGCCTGCGGACTACCGCAGTTTTTCTCTTATTCTCTCTTTTTACTGCCGGGCAAGCCTGGAGCGAACAGAGCTACGAGGCACTCCTTGCAGCCATGCAGGCAAGGCAGTCCCGACTTGATGATGTACTGCAAAGTCCGGACCATTGCCTCGGAGAAGGACTTGACGGGCTGTTGGAGATCAATGCCTCCTGCACTGCTGAAGCACGTACGCTTGCCGAGCAGGAAAACCGAGACCGTCAGGAACTGCACAGCCTGATGTCTTCGAAATTAGGCATAAGCCCCGCAGAAGTCGGCGAGGAACGGGCAAAAAGATGCGTGGACCGCTACATTCAGAGCGTTCTGCGTGAGGTAAGAATTTCCGCATCGGAAACAACCTGGTGGGACGGCTACCCGCCTGATCCCCGCAAAACGGCTGTTTCTCGCGTTCTTGCCAAAGGCGGGAAAAGCGGTGCAACGCTATATGTACAACCAAATTCACACAGTCCTGTAGCTCGCGACAACGTACAGCAGTACGAAGCCTTCGGTGTTATTGACAGTACGGAAGACAGTACAGGAGAACGCTGGTATCAGGTGACCGAGGAGTATGTTCCCAAGATCAAGCCGCGCAACTGGTCAGCAAATCCCATCGGCTGGATTGCTGAAAATCAGGTCATCCCCTGGCAGCGGGCCGTGGTGATGCGATTTACCAATTCCTATAATCGTGAACCCTCACTTTTTTTCGATCCCCCTAAGCCTGTCCTCAACCTGATGCAAGAGACAAAGGATGTTCGAGAACAGGAGTTGCGGAATATTCGGGCACAACTGGAAAGCGGACAAGGAGGTGCGAGCGGTGTTGTGGCAATGGAACCTCAAGTCGGTGCCGGACAAGAACAGATGATTATGTATCCGGTCCTGGATTTCTACGCCAGCGGCGATCGGGACGACCTGCGTATTGACGGCAAATTCGCCCGCCTGCTGGAAGTTGCTGCACGGACCAGAACCGGTGAATCAGAAGGCGAAAAAGGCTCCGTGGCCATTGATATTGTTTTTGTCATGGACACGACCAATTCCATGAAACCGTATCTGGAAAACGTGCTTGCGGCGACAGAGGAATTTGCCAAGGCACATACAGACGATGCGTTGCGATTCGGTTTTATCGGATACCAGGATGATGATTCGCAGTTTGATTACCACCCATATCCAACAAAGGCATTCACCACCAGAACTCTACCGGCAGACGAATTCGTCCGTATCTTGGCGCAGGTCAAGGCACAGGAAACCCCTGTAAAGGGTGACGATATTCCTGAAGCTGTTTTTGAAGGGGTGGATGCTGCTCTGGAGAGCGGGCAATGGCGAGAAGATGCCATAAAAATTGTTTTTCTGGTGGGAGATGCTCCCGGTAAGGAAAAATTGTTGAATACGACTATCCTGCGTGATAAAGCCTCGGTTCGACAGATCAGACTGTTCGCCTTTCATCTCAAGAATTCTGCGGTTTCAAAAAATTGGGATAATGAATCGCGGAAGCAATATACGCAACTTTCCTCCTTTTCGGAGGGAACAGGCGGGTCCGGTCAGGCGCAGAACTATTTGCGTACAGTTGATGCTGGTGCAGCCCAGTTTTGCCAAACTATATCAGAGAATTTCCAAGAAGGCCTGAATTCTCTCAATACGATACGTACTGGTGGCCCATTGCCTTCGGTTGAGCCCGGTTCCCTTAGCGAACTTATCTTTCAGCAGGCCGCTCTGCTGCTTGCGGACAAAAGCCTTCCTGAAGGCGAGGTGCGCGGTTGGGTATGCGATAAAGTTTTGACCAACCCGGACCGTGAAGCACTGGCTCCAATGATTCTGCTCACAGAAACCGAGCTGGAAGAACTTGAGGCGCGGGTACGGGAGCTGAAAGAGATCGGTGAGAAGGCCCTGCGCGGCGACGGAGGAACCACTCTGGATTTTTTTGATCTGGTATCAAAAAATTCCCGTTTTACTATGGTTGATCCGACAGCGGTCAAATTCCGGGATGCCTTTGCAGCACCTTTGGGTATCAGTAAACTTCCTTACAAGAGCGACATCATGGCGAAAGACCGAAGTGATTTTGAAAACCCGGATCGGGTCCAAGAGTTTATTCGCAAAATGAACAATAAAATCTTGCATTATGATGATCTCAAGCGCAAGAGGAGCGATACAACGGTTTGGAAAAAAATGAGTGCCGGTGCTCGGGACAGGGATCGTGTTGTCGGTGTTGAACTGAATCAGCTACCGTAACCGGAGAGAGACGGGAATATGGAACAACACAGGATATACATATCCGACATGTGGAAGACACGGGGGGACAATACCCGGAAAGTGAAAATCAACATTCCGAAGTTTGCGGTTTTCCCCGCCTCTTTTACCGTCATAGTGGGCGCAAACGGGAGCGGAAAAAGCACCTTCCTTGATATTCTCGGTCTTCTTTTATCCGCAGATGACATCGTCGGTCAGTTTAAGCTGAATATGGGGACTGCAATCAATCTGCATAAGTTGAAACGACGGGAAAAAACTCAGATTCGCCGCAATTACATTTCCTATGTTCTGCAAACCGGCGGGTTGTTGGAATTTCTCACGATCCGGGAAAATATCCGTTTTGCGGCTCGGCTTCGGAAGAAAAACCCTTATCATATCGATCGCCTGGCTGGGCAGTTGGGAATCGCCGATATTCTGGACAAACGACCGGGTAAGGTCTCGGGCGGGCAGCGGCAGAAAGCGGCAATCGCCCGTGCTTTGATTCAGGAAGCCCCGATCATCCTTGCCGATGAACCCTCTTCAGCCCTGGATACGGAAAGTGCCAGGGAACTCATGGCTACGTTTAAAAATTTGGCCAGTGCAAAAGGGGCAAGCCTGATTATGGTGACCCATGATCAGGAGCTAGCAAAGGAAAGTGCGGACAGCATCTATCGCTTCATAACAGAGAAAAGACCCGGCAGTGTACAGTCTACTCTTTCCCCGGCCTGAAAGGGCAAAATATATCAGCCCGGAGTAACACTCCGGGTGTTTGTCGATATGTAGATATCTGCTGCTGAAAAATATCGGGGGAAAATAAATGAAAACAAAAAAGCAGTCCAACAGCTTAGATCTTCTCCATATAATCAGACTGGTCTTTGCCGACCTGTGTTTTGAATGGGTACTCTCACTCTGCATGGTGCTTGCCCTGGGGGCGGTGTTTGCCCCCCTGTTTATCCTGCTCGGGCTTCAGAGCGGCATTATCGGCAATATGCTTGATAATCTCCAGAAAGACCCTGTCAGCCGTCTTGTTATGCCAAAATGGGAAACCTCGCTTGATGATGCCTGGCTGGCATCCTTACGCAAGCAGACCTCCGCTCTTATCGAGTCGCCCACCGCTTTTCTGCTCCTTGATGTAGAGGGGAAAAAGGATCCGGTCAATGTCCTGCCCACGAGCAATACCGATCCTCTTCTGACGAAGAACAATATCATTCTTACGAACAGGACGCAATCTCTTGTCCTCTCGACTCCGCTTGCAAACACCCTCAGAAAAAAGCAAGGTGACCGCATCACCCTGACCTTGATCCGCTCCACCGGTCATGAAGAACGCAGGCCCGTGCAGATGCAGGTTGCCGGAGTATTACCCGCCGAGGCTGGTCAGGATGCCAAAATATGGCTGGATGCTCATTTCTTCAAACAAATCCATCAGTGGCGCAGGGGCGGGGCCATCCAAGAACTCAAACTTCCCGGCGGCGGGACAACACTTACCCCGGAATATGACGGCATTGTCACCCTGCTGAAAAAAGTCCCTTCGGATGCCCAATACCGCTCCATGATAGCAAGCGGAACCGGCTTCAGTCAACTCCCTGAGTCTTTTGATGAGTTATCTTCCTGGGGGTATGCCAACGAACAGCAGGCTCGGCTCTGGAAACCGATAAACAGCCGGGTACTTGAAGAGAACTTCACCTCGCTTGTCAATCGGCATAACGAGATGGGTTTTATTCAAGTTGCAACGCTTCCTTATATTGATGATTTCGAGGTGACCTTGCGGGCTGAAGGGAAAAGCCTCCCCTTGCGCCTTTCTTCGCTGCTTCCAGAAGAAAAAAGGGTCGTCTCGCACCGAGATGATAAGGCCCTGTGCGAAAATAATTTTGCAAATATATTATACCATTCGGATGACTGCAAGGAGCCGGATCAAAACGTTACGAACTTGGTGTCATATAAGTGGATGGGAAATTTGTTATCATCTCAATGCAGCCCCGCCGAAAAAATATCGTCTGATGCAGACGGTTCTGTCCGAGATGTCTGGATATCCCTGGATGACAAAGAAATTTTTCCCTCCTCCAAGGCGGAGATGACGTTTTTAACAACAGCCCGCAGAGAAAAACTCATCATTCCGGTGCATGTTCATCCTTCGAGAAGCGTCCCCCAGGGTTCTATCGCAACCGATCCTACTTTTGCTGGCAAGATAAATGCCGCCCGCCGGCAGGAAGCAATGTATGATCCGCAGGCTAGAGAATTCAGGCCGGTTGAGCAGGGGACACGTTTTTTTCGCGCCTATGCAAAAAACATTGATGACCTGGAAAATCTTGTGGATTTTATCCGAACCAAAGGAAAAGAGCTGGCCAGCGAAGCCTTGATGGAACCGGTTTCCAGGATTGCCGAGGTGCGTAATATTCGGCAACTGGCAGAGTATATGAAGAAATTGTATCTGCTCATTCTTACGGTTTCCGGCATTTCCGGATTCTTTGCCATCTTAGCGAATGTCTATGCCGGGATTCAACGCAAGCGAAAAGATATAGCCTATTTACAGCTCTACGGACTGCATCCTGTCTCGCTGGTGCTGTTCCCCTTTGTCAAGAGTCTTGTTCTTGTCAGCGCAGCTCTTGCAAGTGCATTCATTGCTTATGAAATGTTCAGTTATCAGACGGACGAACTTTTTAAAAACGTGATTGGTGCTGCCGATTCACTCACTCGCCTGGAGGGGGAGCAGGTTATGTACCTTATTGCTGGCCTTTACGGAACAGCCTCTCTGGCATCCCTGATTGCCGCCGTTGCTGTGACCCGCATTGAACCGGGGGAATATATTCGAGAATAATATGACAACGATCGGAAATCACTTTTTTATTTATCTGAATAATATGACACAACTTTTTTATTCCATCAACAAGTGGTGTCGTGCCGCTCGATATTTATCAGGAGCTGTTCTGTTTCTCTTGTTATGTTCATGTGGTCAGGATGAGACAGAGGCTAAATCGGAAGGTTACCGCATAATACAGAATACACAGGAAATTCAAAGCGTAAAAGAACATTCCCAGGAGAGTAACCGTGTGGCCCTGAATGCGCAGAAAATTATAACCATCTCGCTTCCGGAGGACGGTCCATCAATGCGCTTCTTTCCTGTTTGGCTCGGGATTGACGGGAAAAACCGTTCCGCAGCATACAAATCCCTCGGTTCCCATACAGCCTCAGCCTCTCTCAGGGATAAAGAAAAAATGTTGGCAGCCCTGCCTGTCGGTGCTTTTGTCGGAAAACGGAACGATACACCCGAGCGGCTCTATTATCTTGGTGAGACGGAAGTGCAGCGCGGCCAATGGAACAGCCTCATTAGCTGGATGGATAAGCAGGAAGAAAAGATGTCTTCCATTACTAAAAATGACAGGAAGAATCCCAAGCTGCCTCGCACCGGCGTTGCGATGGACGAAATATATCGGTTTATCGAAGCCTTGAATATCTGGGCGGGGCAGGATTTTCAAAAAAAAATCCCGAACTCGGGTCGGTATTTTATCTTTTTCCGCCTGCCCACAGAGGCTGAATGGGATTTTGCCGCACGGGGAGGAATCAACGTGTTGGAAAGAAATCCCGAGTGCTTTACTCATCGGCATCCGTATAAGGATAGCGAAGCTCTTAGCAAGCATGAATGGTGCAAGGAGAATACCCACGCCAAGATACTGGAATGCGGTAGTTTATATGCAAACCCGATAGGGTTGAAAGATATGTTGGGCAATGTTGAGGAAATCACGACCCATCTGTTCAGCTCTGAAGATAAACAGCGTTATTTCAGTCAGCTTGTTATTTGCGGTAACAGCTACAAAGATTCTTCTGCAGATTTTAACGTATCCCGCCGTATAGCGTACTTCGGCGGGAAAGAGAAAGTAGGTTTTCGGATTGCGCTGGGCAGAGCTGTCCGCTATGGAACCGAGGCCGCGACCGAGAATGAGAAGCAGAAGTTCAGGCATAACGTCAAAATGCAGGATCTCAAGGATGAACTTGATCGACTGAAGAGTAAAAATGAAGCGTTCGTCAATAAACTGGAACAGCAGAATCAAGAACTGAGAGTCAAAGAACAGAAAGTTGAAGAGTTGAGGAACAAACTGATAACGGCTGAACTCCATGCACTTGAGGAGCGGCTCAAAAAAGCGGTATTTAAAGTAGACACTCGCCGAGTTAGAATCAATGCACTGGAACAGCGAGTTGAGACGGCACCGGACAGTTATAAACTGCAAGAGCTTGAGCAAGAGATCAAGAGACTAACAAATGAAAACAATTCACTTGGCTCCCATCTGAAAAAGTTTATAAGAAAGAAAAATAGCAGCCAAGATGGTGACTTGGCAGGACAGCAGGCACAAAAAAAAATTCGTATTTTGGAAAGCAATATCGCTAAACATGTTGAGGCGATGAGAAGTAAAAACCGAAAGATTGTCACTCTTAATTTACAGATTGGAAAGCTCAAGCGGCAGTTAGACAAAAAAAATGGCGGGAGCAGGCAAATTGTTCCTCTTCCACGATCTAGCACGCGTCTCCAACTCGGGGTACAACGTCGCAGATTATCTACAAGTTCCTTATACTAAGGATAGCTTCTTCCGTATAATTGCCAATAATGATTGACGAGGAAAAAACTGTGAATCCAAAGAATCTAACAAGATACCGCATCAGACCATTTTTTATCCGTCCCTTCGGATATTTTTTTGGAGGAATTCTCTCTATCTTACTTTGCGCAAGCCCCCTTGCGGCCCAGGATGCACCGAAGACCGTGGCCATCAAACTGCCGGACGGATCAGATATGCACTTTAAGGCGGTTTATCTCGGTATTGACGGAAAAAGCCTTTTTGCCTCACGCAGAATAAAACTCGGCTCCCGTGAGCCTAATCCCAGCTACAAAGAGAGGCTGGTGGAGACCTTACTTTCCGGTGCCTTTGTCGGGAAACGGAACGGTAAACCAGACTGGCTCTATTATCTCGGTGAGACAGAAGTGCAGCGCAGCCAGTGGAACAGCGTTATGGACTGGATGGATCAGCAGGAAGGAAGAAACTCCACA
The DNA here is from genome assembly GCA_965603655.1 of uncultured Candidatus Electrothrix sp. Classification (GTDB taxonomy): domain Bacteria; phylum Desulfobacterota; class Desulfobulbia; order Desulfobulbales; family Desulfobulbaceae; genus Electrothrix. The sequence goes on from CBFDDU010000006.1 coordinate 13,114, forward strand.
GTAAAGGAGCAGGATAAAAAGCATTCAGAGTTACCCCGCACCGGGGTGACCATTGCTGAAATTTATCGTTTTACTGAGGCGTTGAATAGTTGGATGTTACGTAAACAGAGCAGCCAACTACCGAAATTCGGTAATGCGCGGGCATTTTGCCGTCTCCCTACAGAGGCTGAATGGGCTTTTGCCGCACGAGGAGGTATTGAAGTTGATCGGGTTGTTTTTGACCGTCCTTATCCCTACAGCGAGGAACTGGGCGAGTACGAATGGCATAGGGGAAATACAAATTCTAATATACGGGAATGCGGTAGCAAGCACCTACAGCCGAATCCGATAGGACTGAAAGACATGTTAGGCAATGCGGAAGAAATCACCGTCAGCCTGTTCAGCCCTGAATACCAGCAGGGCCGCTTCGGTCACCTTGTCATTCGCGGTAATAACTACAGCGACTCTCCTGAAAATTTCTCCGTATCTCACCGCACTGAATTCACTTCACATAACCAGAAGGGTAAGCTGCGCCGGTCCTCGAAGGTCGGTTTTCGGCTTGCACTAAGCACGCCAATTACTTCAGCTGGTAAACAGGCTTCGGATTTAGATAAAGGGTTTGATCGATATTTTTCCTCCCGAGGACTGACAGTTTCCGGGCCTGTCGGGGCATCCAGCCCGGCAGCGCAGGCAAAAGAAGATAACCTTCATTACTTGGAGGAGCAGCTAGAGAGGATTAAAGCGGATAAAAAGAAGCTCAACGCAGAAATCTCCCGTTTGCAAACGTTACGTAACAACGATCAGAAAAAACATTCGGAAACGGAACACTCCAACAAGGAACTCGACAACACCACAAAACGTCTGGAAACAGCGCAAGCGGAAATCCGGCGTTTAAAGGAGGAATTACGAATTTCGGCACAAAAAGAAGATAAGGCCCGACCTTCCTCTGATACTGCTGTTGGCCTTGGAAATAACAGCCGAGATAAGAATAAGATCAAGGAACTCGAACGACGACTTACAGCGACACCTGGCCCGGAAAAATTGCAAAAGGCGGAACAACGTGCTGCGCAATTGAAAGACAAAAATGAAATCCTTGCCGCCAAGCTGAGAGATATTGAAGTATCGGAAAGTCGATTTATTGAGCTTTCTCAAGAACTGAAACGTAAGGAACTGGAGATTGCAGACCTCGGACGACGACAACAACTCTATGAACATGAAGTGACCAAAAATGCCGGGCGTGTACGGGAAGTGGAAAAACGTTATCTTGAAGCATTAATGCGTCAGGCCAGTGCCAATGCCTATATCGGCTGGCGGATTCTCAAAAAACGGGAATTATACCTCCGACGACCCGGAAAGAACTCATTAGATAAAAATGCTCAGGAGGCACTTGCCGAAGCATCTCAAATGGTCAATGATTATTGGCAGCTGGTTGTACAGATGGCTGAGAAAACACAGGGTGATTTATTTCCTGAGGTCAAACAGGAGCTCAGTGACTGGTTACGAAGGAGAGAAAATAAAAGCGGAAACGATCGACAGCGCAAGGCGTTGAACCTTATCGAACGCCATCTTACTGCTGTTCGGGCCGGTAAATCACTTCGCCCGGATGATCTGATAGCTTCCTTCCTTAATCAGCCGGAATTTCGTTAACAAATAAGGAGAGCAGACAAATGAATCGAAATAAATATCTATTAACAGCATGCTTTTGCAGCATTACAGTACTGACATCAGGATGCGCTTATAATCAGTACATGGATGCAGAAAAAGCAAAAACAGATCGACTAAACCATCAATTGACAGGTGCAGAGACTGATCGAATTATTTCTGAACAGGAAAAGCATGTCTTATTGCAGGAAAGAAAACGACTGAAAACTCAAATCAAACAAAGGAAACAGGAAGTCAGACAGCTTGAGTTGCAGCTACAGCAGGAGTTGAATGAAATTACGAAAAGACAGGAGGAAGCAAGACAACTTGGTCAGTTGGGAGCCACTCTTCATAAGGAAAAACAAAAAATCAGGCAAGAAATGGAAGCTAAAATTAGGGGTAAGAGAGCTGAAATAAAGAATAAAGAGAAAGACTTGGAGGCACTGGATGAAGGATTTATCTATTAACCCTGTATCATTGAGAAACGCCATGCGTATCAAAAATATTATCTGTCTGCTTGCGGCAGCTTTTCTTCTTGCATCCTGCGCTAATATGCAGCCTGGAGGGGGATCTCAGTCAACGAGCTTAGAAAATTCGGGAGAAACAACTATATTTCTTCAGGCAGTCGGTATTGGAGCGGGGGTGGGTCTAGGAGTGGGCCTCTTGGCATGTGATAAATTGGACGGACTGGCCAAAAAACTCTGTATTGCTTCAACTACAACTGTAGGAGGCGGGATAGGGTACTATGTTGCTCAACAGCAAATAAAGAATCTTAAGCAAGTTCGCCTACAGAATGATCAGTTGTCGACCTTAGTCAATGAAGCTCGACGTTATAATAATGAAACTGCCTCTTACAATTCCCGGCTTAAACAAGAAATCAGACAATTAAGACAATCCAGAGGACAAGATCCGAGGTATGTGGCGGGCAAACTGAATGCGGCGCGAAATAAGCGCAACAAGGTGACAGAAGCTATTAACGTACGGCGTGCTATGGTGGCAAAGCTCTCTGATCACAGCCAGAGGAGCAGGTATCAGCAAACTCTTAGAAAATTGGAGTCTGAAAGCTCCCTGCTAGATTATTCAATTCGGGAACTTGAGCAGATCGGCGGCCCTGCTGTGATAGGGGCATAAAGCATCCATTTCAAATACTGTGCCCGGATGATTAGTGCTATATTCGTTCGGGCACGGTCTGAAGGCAACTCTTTTTAGCTGGGTATCTCAGAACTTTTTTTCACCCGCCCTTCATAGCTATAAAATTCCGTACCACCCTTTTCGGAGACAATCCACACCTCCCGCGCCCCTTTTGCCAAGTACAATTCAATTTTCTCTTCCATCTCACCCTTTGAATTGGAAGGAGACACTATCTCAACACATATTTCCGGAGCACGTTTGTACGGTGTGTCGTATCCGTATTGTGCAAAAAAATCATCTGAAATCCAAGCCACATCGGCGACCTTAACACCCTGAGATGTTTGTACGGAACATTCTGTTATCACCTTGCCCTGTCCTTTTTTGCCGTCCTTAATTTTCGCCCCGATTTCGAATTGAGTATGGCCGTGACTGTTGCTTGCTGGAGTCATCAAAATTTTTCCCCACTTGTTCAATTCGATCTTAAAGGGGAGATCTCTCAAAAAAGGATTGCTGATAACTTGAGACCATTCCATAATTCTCTCCTTGATCTTGAATCATCTGTTTTCAAAGTCAATTACTCGACTCTGGGATTCCCTCCCTGCCAGCTTCGTAGCAGGATGACGCCTGTAATAATAGAGTTTACTTCAAGCAGAGAACAAAAGGGGCTACTCGTTTCGCAACCCCTTTTTTGAGCAATACCCGCAGAAAGCAGGGTCAAGGAATCAGGCGTTACTGCAAAATCGGACGGGCATTGAGCGGCTGAACCGGACGGTTATTGGGATGCTTCAAGACTTTGGCAAGTTGTTTGACTTGCGCTTCCGAGACCGGGACAGGATTTTTCATAACCAGCCACAGCACCCCTTCGGTACAGGGAGGGGTGGTCAGCGAGCCATTAAATCGATAGTACTCTTTGTTCTCCGGCATCAGATGATCTGCCCTCACCTGGGAGGCCATGCCTACCTTTTTACCCGCTTCAACAGGCATCTGCTGCCAGATTTTTTTCAACTCAGCATGTTCGTTACCAAGGGTATACATTACCGCGATAACGGCAAAGTTGCCGTCAATATCAGCATGGACGAAATGAACTTCTATAGGAACTTGGCCCCCGTTAACCATGTGTTCACTGGGCGCGTGAAAATTAATATATTTCAAGGTGAAGATCTTTCCATTCACCTTGATAGTGGAACCAGCTGTGTACTTCGCCTGAATCGCATAATCATTATGGGCAACCTCTGTCACCAGGCCAGTATAATTAAAGTGGATCGGCTCCAGTTCTGCTTCGGTAAAATTGGTCAGATCAACCGGTGACTGATTAGCCCCCTTATCACAAAGAACATAAGCTGGATTCAACGATCCCCAGTGTTCTGGAGCACCTTCGCCTGTATATCCCCAGTGTCCTCCGCCGGAGGCTACCGAGTTCCCTGCTGTCAGAGCCAACACAGCGGCGATAGCCGACATTATTTTCTTCATATCGTTCTCCTGTTACGGGTAACCCGGTGAGAACACCGCAGTGTATCCCCAAAAAAATTATAATGGCTTATTTGCTTCCATATGCAGGACCAGATCAAGCATCCGATTGGAATACCCCCACTCGTTATCATACCAAGACATAACCTTGACCGAGGTCCCCAAAACCCGGGTGCAGAGGCTGTCCACAATGGAGGAATGGGGATCGCCCTGGAAGTCAATGGACACCAAAGGCTCATCGCAATAACGAAGGAAACGGCCGTCGGCCTCCTGAAGAGCCTTGTTGACTTCCGTCACACTGGTCTCGCGCTCAACCTCCATAACCACATCCACCAGAGAGACATCAGGGGTCGGAACCCGGACGGCCAGCCCGTCGAATTTATTTTTCAATTCCGGAATAACCAAGGCCACAGCTGAGGCAGCACCGGTATTGGTGGGGATCATGGACATGGCCGCAGCCCGTGCTCGGCGCAGATCGGAGTGGGGAAAATCCAGCAGGCGCTGATCCCCGGTATAGGCGTGAACCGTGGTCATCAACCCCCGTTTGATCCCAAAATTATTCAGAATAACCTGGGCAACTGGTGCGAGACAGTTGGTGGTACAGGAGGCATTGGAAACAATATGATGCGTGGTCGGATCATACTCATCCTCATTCACGCCCATAACAAAGGTCTTGACCCCACCCTTGGCTGGCGCAGAGATAATCACCTTGGAGGCTCCGGCATCAATATGGACACCTGCGGTGTCTTGATCTCTGAAAAGACCTGTACATTCGAGGACGTATTCCGCACCCATTTCTTTCCAAGGGATATCTGCCGGATTTCGATGATTGAACACCTGTATCTCCTGACCGTCAACAATGATCCCCTTATCACTGCTTGTGATATCGGACGGGCTTACGCCCATAACCGAATCGTATTTCAACAGATGGGCTATGGTTTTGATATCGGTGAGATCGTTAATACCGACAACTTCAATATCTGCAAATGCCTTGTCTTCACTGAGTGCCCGAAAGATATTTCTTCCGATGCGCCCGAACCCGTTAATCCCGATTCTTATGCTCATGATGCCTTCCTTTTTTCTGTTATTTCCTGGAAAATCACTTCTCCGGCAGGGCAGCCTGTTGTTCGCCCTGTTTCTATGCCGCGCCCAAAAAAGCGCTGTTCTTTTGGATCAACAGCTGCAATTCCTTGATTTTCCCTCCTGCCTCGTTACATCCCTCATCAAACTCTAGGGCACGTTTATACATAATCAAAGCACGGGTATACCATTGACCGCTCATATAACTGCTGCCAGCAGCACAGAATCCCCGCGCCGGGGTGCCTGAAAACATATCAGCAAGGACATCAACAAGCCCCTCCCCCCAAAGATCCTCGACAATATCTTCTTGTTCCACCAAAAATCGAACCAGCAGAAAATTTTCAGCAAGACCGGACAGCATGGTGCGGAGCATATTATTGGTCTGACCGAAAAGAAAGGCCAACTGCTCCATCTGCTGCATAACATCAACCGCAACGCGCTTGATCAGGTTCTTGCGATCCATGATCTTGGCAAACCGGGAAGCGGGAAAATGCTGTTGCCCATCCCCGGCTTCCCGAGCCGCCGTCATCTGTCGACTTTTCAAGGCCGCATTGCCGTAATTATTGAGGATATGAACATCCTCTCTGAGCCGTATGGCCTCATGGAAGATGGACCCCATGAGCCAGTCAACCAGAGAACCTTCAACATTTTCTCCATGCTCGCCTTCCGGCCAGACACGACGGCAAAGCTCCCGCAAATTCCAGAGCGGCCCTTTATCGGTCTCTTCCCCGATCATCCAATTCAGACGCTCCCAGATTCTGCAATGGGTATTTTCACCGTGCTGATGGAGTAAATAGCAACTGCTTCCCATTGCCGAACCCCGGCAGTCACAATACGAACGATACAGTTTCTGAAACGAATAGGTCAGGGTAAAAAAATCCGCAAAAAACTGACGGACAAAAAAATTTCGCTGCCGATCAAACCAGCTCTTACGGTGGCGATACCCGCCCAGTGCATCCCTTTCTATCCCAGCACCATTCGTACTATAAAAAGCTCCTTTTCTTTGCGCATTCATAGAGAAATATCAGTCACAGGAAATCACAAGGTCTTGCGATACAGCGAGAGATAATCCTCCATCACATGCTGCCAGCTATGGTGGGTTCGGATATGTTTGACAGCTGCCCGTTGCATGGCAGCCAGCTGGTCTGGATTATTTCGATATATCTCCAAGGCCAAGGACATGGTCTCAGCAAGGGCATCCGGGGTATGTTTCTGGTAGGCAAACCCTGTTTTTCTGTCCAGCACCTTGACCAGCCCGCCCACATGATGAACAACGGGAAGATTGCCAAAGAGCTGGGCGATATAGTCTGTCAGGCCGCAGGGTTCATAGAGAGACGGAATGAGAAAAAAATCTCCGGCTGCGTATATCTTGAGGGCCAGATCAGGATCATACCCTTTCAGAAAACAGATCCGGCCAGTATCATCCTCTGCCAAGTCTTGTAATTTCTGCTCTAAAGCGCTGTCACCGCTCCCGAGAACCAGGAGTTGAAAATCCGTGGTAAGCAAGGGAACGGCCTGCAAAAGAAGATCTACCCCTTTCTGGGCCGTCAACCTGCCGATAAAGGTGAACAGCGGTGACTCCGGCCTATCCCCTAGGGAACCATACTGCTCAACAGCGGCCCAGTCCCCGCTTTCAGGAGATACTTCACGGCATGAGTGCAGCATCTCCTCTTTGCATAATCTCTTGCCGTCCAGCTTCCCTGTTTCTGGGTTGAAGTTGGCGGCTAAGCCTCTTTTTTTCCCCTGTGCCGGGTTAAAGTCTTCAGGATTAACCCCATTGGTGATCCCGACCAGCTCAACGCCCTTTTTCAGGAACTTGTGCCCAAGCAAGCCCGTTCGACTGTCCTCCTCGGTTTCCTGGAGCTCACGGGCATACTGCTCACTCACCGTGTTGATCTGCGCATAGCCAGCAGCAGCAATAAAGGGATTAAAGGCCTTATTGAACAGACCGGAACGGATCACAGATCCGGGCAGCCCGGTAATCGCCTCGGCAAAATCCAAATCATCCACCTCCTGATGATACCCCATCCCGGCATTATGAACCGTAACCACGGTACCGGTTTTGCAAAAAAAATGACGGTATCCGCCATGCTCCCGGAGCATGGCTGGCAGGATGGCTGCATGACCATCATGACAATGAATAATATCCGGTCGCAAATTCAGGAGAATCATCAGGTCCAGAGCCGCCTTCTGGAGCAGGACATTCATGGCAAAAAAATCAAAATGACCGGTTCCGGCCTTTTACCATTTTTTCTCTTTCTCTTCCGCCGGAGTATAGGTGTAGACGGCCTGTTTTTCTGCAAAGCGCAACGAGTCCAGCAGGTAGATCACCACCCCCCGCTCTTTTTTTCTCCACAGGGAAACCGACTCCCTTCGTTCCTTGTCCGGATAATTCATGTCCACATCAAAGACCGTGGGCATGTTCGCGGCCTCTTGACGACAAGGAAGCCGGACCCGTTTGAAGCCACGAACGACAGCATCCATAAATCCGTAATAGGGCAACACCACCCGCACATCACAACCGGCATGCCGCACGAGGGCTTCCGACAGTTGCCGACAGACATCCTTTACGCCCCCGGCCCCGGCCACGCCGTCGTACTCGCGGGTAACCATCAAAACCTTGTTGATCTTTTCCACTGTGTTCCGTCCTGATCGTTGTGCTGAGTTGTTTTGCAATTGCAGTGTTGCCGCTCTGCTTATTCGCTTGCCGATATCGCCTGCTGACGGAGAAGATGATCTGCAAGGGTCAGGCGCACCATTGCTTCACAGACCGGGATGATTCTCGGAATGGCTGAAATATCATGACGCCCGCCCACCTTGATGCGCACCGGTTCATTTTCTGTATTCACGGTTTGCTGTTCCTTATGGATAGAGGGGATGGGCTTAACCGCGACCCGGACGATAATTTCCTCGCCGTTACTGAGCCCGGCCAGGATTCCACCTGCATTATTGCTGAGAAATCCTTCAGGGGCAATGGCATCATTATTTTCTGAACCCAGCATTTCTGCAACCTGGAAGCCGGAACCGATTTCAACCCCTTTGACTGCGCCGATGGACATCAGGGCACGAGCCAATTCCGCATCAAGCTTATCAAAAACCGGCTCACCAAAACCGATCGTGCAGCGTGCCCGAATCTCGACAATCCCCCCCAGGGTATCGCCTTGGCTGCGCACCTCTCGGATCCGTTCTTCCATCCGTTCTGCGGCTACATTATCCGGGCAGAAAAGGCGATTCTGCTCAATCTGATCAAAATCACGTTGTTCCGCTTTGATCCCGCCCAAAGCCACGGTATAGGCCTGCACTGACATGTCGTGCCGATCAAGCAGCTGTTTCGCCACGGCTCCGGCTGCCACCCGAGCTGCTGTTTCACGGGCAGAAGCCCGCCCGCCGCCTCGGTGGTCACGAATGCCGTATTTTTTCTGATAGGTTAGATCCCCGTGGCCGGGTCGAAAGGCATCCTGCAAATGACTGTAGGATTTAGAATGGGCGTCTTTATTAAAGATCACCAGGGAAATCGGCGTACCTGTGGTCTTGGGAGAGGAGCACCCTGCTGGCTGAAAGATCCCGGACATAATCTGGACCATGTCTGGTTCGTTGCGCGGAGAAGTGGCCCCGCCTTTTCCCGGACGACGACGTTCCAGTTCCGCCTGGATAATCTCAGGGGTCAGGTCAATCCCCGGAGGGCAACCATCAATAACTGCACCAAGGGCTGTGCCGTGCGATTCACCCCAAGTTGTCACCTTGAAGACCGTGCCGAATGTGCTTCCTGCCATGAAGATACTCTCATCAGTTGCAAATTTTCAGGAACGGTAACTGCCCTTATTTTCTCCTGTTCGGCATTCCAAGCCGAATTTTGCAGCCACCGATCTATGTATTTAATCCCTTTTCCGAATGATGACAAGTGATTTGGAGAAAATAGGGGACAGACCCCGATTAAACATCAACAATTTCAATTTGCCAAAGATACATGTTAAACTAAAAAAATCAATAAAAGTACCCATGCTGGGGCATCACAAGGCAAAATAGGAGAGCGCAGTGACGGGGGATACGAGTTCGAATCCCAGAGTTAAGGCAAAAAAATCGGGCCATATGCAGAGCACGCGCCTAATGAAAAAGAGAAATAAATTATATCACAAGATAACAAGCAAACAAGAGTAGATATCAAAAATCACTTGATATTGAATCTTGATTTATGGCGCATCATGGTTATATTCTCAGTGAAGGCAATTAACAGGGTCGTACTTGAGACAGACCATGCAGTGCTTGTCCTCCTTACACTGTCTCCGTTAATTGTCTTCATTTTTTTACCCTCCAGAGGACGACGGCCCTTTTTGGGGCAAATGGTTAAAATCACCGAAAAATGGGATTGGAGGGCCTTTAAAAGAGGTGTTTTGTGCGAATGGCGCAACTCCGTCCCACTCATTCCGTTTAAATCAGTCCGAAGTGGTCTCAGTCGGTCATTTTTAACGGTCTCGCGCGCCGTAAACCTTTATGTTTACGGCGTAATGACCATTGAGTCTCTTTTATGTACAGGAAGAAACACGTCCCTGGACAGGAAGAAAGGGTAGGCAACCTACCAGATAGCTCGCAACCCTGCTGATTTGCGCACATGATCAATCCTGCGCTCCAACTCCACCCGCCAATTGGCATGAATACGGGCCGCAGAAGGCGCAATCAGCTCGGGCAGACCATAGACCAAGCGGTCGGCGGCCCGACTGGCCTCAATGACCGCCTCAATGGAGCGTGCCCCGAATTTATACTCACCGATGAGTAAGCGAAGCAGCAGACCTGAACTTTTTCGGGCGGCTTTTTTCCAATGGGTCTGCATCTGATGAGCAATGATCAGGGCGCGCTTGTGGAGAATCCGGCGTAATTCTTCCAGTTCCTCCTCGCTGGCGGAATCCTGCAAAAGGTGTCCCGGTATCTGAATGCCGTCAATATCCAGAACAACCCGGAGGCGACTCATAAAGTCAGGTATTTTCAGAGTCTTGGACTTCACCAGCTGTTCTCCATTTTCGGGAGAGAGCAGATCCTCCATGCCCTCCCAGCTTGCCTTGACACCGCCTGCAAAGACAAAGATAGCCCGTCCGATATGGTAGGGAATGCCGTGAACATAGGTCACTCCGTCCTGCATTGAGGGCAGAAAAAAGCGAAGATAACCAAATTCATCACCGTTATATCGACAATCGAATTCATCCCAGAAGGCAATAGGCACCCGGCCCCGGGCCACCGAAGCCCTGATCGGATCGATTGCTGCATTTATTTCTTCAGGGCTGGCAAATTGGGTGAGATTAAATTCAAAAAAATCAAAAGGATTCCCGTCATGATGACGAGCAATCTCATCAGCGACCTGTTTCACGGCAAAGGATTTCCCTGAGCCAGGGGGACCGAACACCCCGATACAGAGAGGGCGCAGAACCGCTTCCTTGGAGACATAAGAATCCATGACCTGATGCAGGGTGATGACCGGATCGATTTCAGCCGGGTCCGTGGTCCGCAAATGGCCGATTTGACACATAGGGAGATGGTCGAACCCGGTACCGCGATTGACCTCCTCCTTCAGGTTATGCAGCACGGAAATGATGGTATCTATATGTCCGGCATATCGAACGCCATCATTTTGCAGATTACAATGTGATTCATACTTGCGGTGAAAAAAGGAGCGTAAGGCCTTTTTCTTTTCCTCCCCCCAGGACTGACTGGCCACCAGAGCTAAATTTTTCTCAAACACTGTGGACGAGTGGGGCAATTCAACAAAACTTGGATCTTTTCTGATCATCTCGGGAGAGGCACAGGGGCAATCATTCTGGCAGCTGGAAGCCTGGTCCTGCCATGCAGATTTCAGACGACCGCCACGTTTTTCACCACATTCGCTCACAGAGCATGGCCAATCAGCCGGGCAAACCGAACCGAAATCCAGTTGTGGCAGTTTGAGCTGGCCATCGAAATGATATCCGTGGTCATTAAGTACTTTCCAATTGACCAGCACCTGCTTTGAAAAAGCAAAAAAACAATTACGGCAGAAATCAAGACAATTGAAGCGAAAAATATTTATGGTCAGCATGGCGGTGACCATCGTGTCATAACAGGGCACAGAGCCACGTTTCTTAAACGAGCTTTTTTTTGGCAACATACCTTTACGGTAGCGGAAAAAAGTGCCACCCGGACCGACATAAAGAATGGCATGGGGAAACATTTCCACCACGATATGACAGAGAAAACGTTTACCCTGCGGATCCCAGAGACCTACCTCACTTGTCTTGAGGGCCCGAAGGCACATGGCAACGATACTTTCCCAGGTGACAGCGGAGTCCATTTCCATACGGGTGGTCTCCAAATCAGAAAGGCGGCAAAAAAGGGTGAAGCGTTTTCCGAGCCGCTGGGCCCACTCCTGCCAATGGGCAACAGAAATCCCCATAGCGATGCACCACATATCAGGATTCAGGGCCACCATATCGTCGCACACTTGCGGGGGAACGCCGGAGTCGTCTATCAGAACCATCCCGGTGTTATCGGCCACAATGGAACACTCATGCTCGCTGATCACAAAGGCGGGCGAATTTTTCATGCGCTCCTCGGAGGGCAGTAACTGATTCACCATAAACCAGCCGTCATGATCATCCTCACCACCGGTTTTCTGCCTTTTGAAAATTTGATACACCTGCTTCTCAGGCCCATAGGTGAGACAGTCAACCTGGGGAGTGAGACCGGATTCAGCAAGATAGGAATTCAGCCATGTCAGGCATTGTTCCAATCTCCCCTTCTCAACAGTGACCGGTCCGGCAAGCAGATCAATATTATCGCCGGGGTTATAGCCATAGGCTGGCAGACTGCCTTCTTGCAGCAGACTCACCTCCTTCACCGGGAGATTGGTTATTTTGACGTTGGAACCAAGAATGAGAATTTTTGAGCTATTGGCGACCATATTTTACTGCCTATGAAAGAAGAGAAACTCTGAAACCTTCTGATTATGGCAAATAAGGCGAGAGTAGGGGGGTAAAAAAATATTTCGCTATCAAATCAATATACAGCTCCCGATTGAGCATTTTATTCTTTACACGAGACTTCTTGTTCGTTTCAGTCTGCACACCGCCCAAACGCAATATTTGGGCATGGACGAAGTAATTCATGTCTCAATCAGGAGCCTCCTGGAAAGGTTGATAAGCAACAACTATATCAACTCGGCCCATGACAACAACAGAAATGTATTCATCATCATAAATATAACCCTGTATGATTTTTTCATTACAAAAAAGTAATAATGCAACACGACGCAATACCAGAACTGTTCCGGCCCAATACGGATTGGCCTCAGGGTTAATGATATAGGAAAAAAAAAAATCATGTCAATGCCTAATATCAAGAGGATCTCACCTGTCAGGGCTAAATACTGAGGCAAGCAGAGTGCAAGAATGCTTTTTAACTAATATTTACATGCAAGAGAGAACGTCATTTACTATATTCACTTTTTATAGATCCGGCACAGAAATAATTTCTTGTTACAGAATGTAAAAAAGGGTATTGACAGAAGAAAAAATATACCTTTTAATAATTATATTGTTTATCATTTCAGGCCGTTTGAACAAAAACGATATATAGTCATCAAAATACCTTATATAAATAAAGAACAACCGAAGGAGTAGGATTTTATGAATAGACGTTCTTTTCTCGCCTTGGGAGCAAAGGCTGCTGTCGGTCTTTGCCTTGCCCAAGCTGCTCCCGCTTGGGCCAAAATCCCCTCTTCCCTGCCCGCTAAGCCAAGAATTCTCTCCTTTTACCATACGCATACCCGTGATCGCCTTGATATAACATACGCGACAGCAGGAGATTATGATATGGAGGCCTTGGCCAAAATAAACACCTATCTCCGCGATTTCCGCACCTCCGAAGTGCATCCTATTGATCCGGCTATTCTGGATATTCTTTGGACAATACAGCAAAAAATGTGCTGCAACAGTACATATGAAATTATCTCCGGCTACCGTTCCCCCAAAACCAACCAGCAATTACGCAAAAAAAGTGGCGGGGTAGCAAAACGAAGTTTGCATATGAAGGGTCAGGCCATTGATGTTCGTATTACCGGTAAAAAAACCAAGACGGTCCGTGATTGCGCCATCTCACTTAAATCCGGTGGCGTAGGCTATTATGCAAAATCAAATTTTGTTCATATTGATACCGGTCGTGTCCGCACCTGGTAACACCCTTACAGGGGACACGTGAGTATACTCATCGCTGTCCCCTGTTTTCATTCTGCTTCTTCGTTCTGCCAGACAACTTCAACCCCCTCTTCCATCCCCCACTCTCCTTACCTTCCCGGCTTCCTGAAGAATCTCCTTGTTTCAGGCTGTTCTCATTTCTCATAATACCAATTTTATTTGCCCTGACTGAACGGAAGAGTTTACAGTATCAAAAAAGAAGAGTATGCAGGAAACTGCTGGCTATTAGCCAGACGGATCTTAAGAAGAAGGAAAAGCGCGTTTCACAAGGCCCTCATTTGAATCGACGACCTGCATCCAGGACGTTTCTTTCTTCGACCAAATTTCAGTTAATACAATCGCTCCAGAAAAAACACATAAAAATGTTCGATATTCAACAATACCTCAGCCAGCAACGCCAGACTGTGGAAAATGGTCTGCAACGGTACATGATGCAACAGGGTGGAGATTTTTCCTGTCATATTGAATCGATGCGTTATAGCCTCTTTGTCGGCGGAAAACGCATACGACCAATAATCTGCCTTGCAGCAGGACGCTCTATCAGTGACGCCCCGGAGATTGAAGAAATATTACTGCCCGCCGCCTGTGCGCTTGAATGTATCCATACGTATTCCTTAATCCATGATGATCTGCCCGCAATGGACAATGATGATCTGCGTCGAGGGCAGCCGACCTGTCATAAAAAATTCGGGGAGGCCGAGGCTATTCTGGCCGGTGACGGCCTGCTGACCTATGCCTTTTCCTTGCTGAGCAACCCCAACCTGCCCGGCCCGAAAACAAAAACACGCTTACAGCTCATTGCTGTTCTGGCTCATGCGGCCGGTTCTCAAGGAATGGTGGGAGGCCAATATCTGGATATCGCCAGTGAGGAAAAAACCATCCCCTTTGACCTGCTCAAAACCATTCATCGATCCAAAACAGGTGCGCTGATCACAGCAGCTGTTCGGATGGGTGCCCTTGCCGCCCAGGCCAATCAAGGGCAGCTTGAGGCCCTGACCCGCTATGGAGATGCAGTGGGACTGGCCTTCCAGATCGTTGATGACCTACTGGACGTTACTGCGTCAACAGAACAGTTGGGAAAAACTGCGGGTACGGATGCGCAACAGGGCAAGGCCACGTATCCTGCCTTTTTCGGTAAGGAAAAAACCCGTGCGTTGGCAAAGGAGGCTGTGGACTCTGCCCTAGAAGCCCTTTCCTCTTTTGATGAACGCGCAGAGCCCTTACGAGCCTTGGCTCAATATATTTTCAGCCGAACCTGTTGAGGATGCCTCAAGCAAGTCACTGCCTGACAAATAATGATTGTATTTTCAAATTATTATTAAAAAGAAACTACTCCATAATATTAATTAACATAATTGTAACAACTTAAGCTTTTTCAAACAAAAAAGTGCTGCATTATTGACTACTGAACAGACAAAATCTTGCTCTACCAACAGAATAGGTTATAATTAATGCTATTTAAATTTTGTGATCAGAATTAACAGAGTCGTAGGAGGTGTAATGAAACCGGCAGAACGAATGGCTATCCCCCGCCAGCATCCGCAGGAACTTGATCCGGCTGAGCGAATAAAAAATTTTAAGGAAGTAACTGCGGGCTACAGTGAAGAGACCGCGATACTTGAGGCTCAACGCTGTCTGCAATGCAAAAAGCCCGTCTGTGTAGACGGTTGTCCGATCCGTAATGACATTCCGGGATTCATCGCCTTGCTTCGAGAAAAAAAATTCGAGGAGGCCTATTGGAAGGTACGGGAAACCAGCACCATACCCTCTGTCTGCTCACGGGTTTGCCCTCATGAATTTCAATGCGAAGGCAATTGCCTTCGGGGGAAAAAAGGCGAGTCAGTGGCCATCGGTATGCTGGAACGATATCTCACCGATTGGATGGTCGCCAACAAGAAAGCAATGACCAAGGAATGCGCTCTCCCTAACGGACGCAAGGTCGCCATTATCGGATCAGGTCCTGCCGGGATCACCGCCGCCCATGTTCTGGCTCATCAAGGATATAAATGCACCATCTATGAAGCCCTGCCGGTTTTCGGCGGAATGCTCTCAGTGGGTATCCCCCATTATCGGCTGCCACGCGACATCATCGGTGCAGAACTTGCTGCCCTGAAGAGCTGTGGAGTAGAAATCAAACTCGGCGTGACCATCGGAAAGGATAAGACACTCCAGGAGCTCCGGGAAGATGGGTACGATTCCGTCTTTATCGGTGTCGGTGCCCATGAGGGACGCAAGTTAGGAATTGAAGGTGAAGAGAGCACCAAGGGCGTCCTGCACGGCGTGGATTATCTCCGACGGGTGCTGACCGGCGAGACCGTAGATATCGGCAAAAAAGTGGTGGTGGTCGGTGGCGGCAACGTAGCCATTGATGTAGCCAGAACAGCCCTGCGAACCGGGTCCGACGAGGTGTTTATTCTTTATCGACGAACCAAGGAAGAGATGCCAGCCTCGGGTTCCGAGGTGCATCATCTGGAAGAAGAAGGAGTACGGGTAGAAATCCTTGCTGCACCAGTAAAGATCCATGCCGATGAAAACAATCAGCTCACCGGTGTCGAGTGCATCAGGATGGAACTGGGTGAGCCGGATGATTCCGGTCGTCGTCGCCCGGTGGTGCAGGAAGGATCAAACTTTACCATCGAAGCTGACTCCATCATTCCGGCCATCAGCCAGAAGGTCCAGCACGAGGCGGAGAACGGGACAGATCTCAAGCTGGAATCCTGGGGGACCTATACGGTGAATTCCCGGACCCTCCAGACCTCGGTTCCGTGGATTTTCGCCGGAGGCGACGATGTCCTCGGCCCGCAGACTGCGGCCAAGGCTATCTATCAGGGCAAGGTTGCTGCCGAGTCCATGCAACGTTTTATGGAAGGGAAGGATCTTGAAGAGGGACGTGAGTTGTCCTGCTATATGGTGGATTGGTAAGGAATTCGACAAAAAAATATTTTACCCGTCATGCAGGATGGTGTAGGGGCGAACCTATGTGTTCGCCCTGTTATTCCGGGCAGACACGCAGGTCTGCCCCTACAGTCCTGCATCTAAAAAGGGTACCCAACCAGAAAAACGGCAGACAACAACAGGATAAACTCAGGACTCTTTCTCGACAGAAGAGCTTGAAGGGTCCTCTCCGTACAATTCCAGTATATGTCCCATTTTGTCGCGTTTACAGCGGAGATAATCCCGGCTTTCGCATTCGCAGAGTACCTCGATGGGCAGGCGAGACACGGCCTCTAAGCCGTACCCTTCCAGGCCGATAATCTTCTTGGGATTATTGGTCAGGAGACGCATCTTGCGAACCCCGAGATCACGAAGCATCTGGGCACCGATGCCGTAGTCGCGCAGATCAGGTTTAAAACCGAGATGCTCGTTGGCCTCCACGGTATCCAACCCTCCGTCTTGCAGGTTATACGCCTTGAGTTTATTAATCAGGCCGATTCCTCGCCCTTCCTGACGCATGTAGAGGATTACCCCGCTGCCTTCCTGATCCACCATCTTCATGGCAGCTTGGAGCTGCGCTCCGCAATCACAGCGTGAGGAGCCGAATACGTCTCCGGTCAGGCATTCGGAATGGACGCGCACCATAACCGGCTCATCTGGGTTGATTTCGCCCTTCACTAAGGCGACATGTTCAAAAGAATCAACATCATTGGTGTAGGCGATCACCCTGAATTCTCCGGCAAGGGTGGGCAAGCGAGTTTCCACAGCCCGATGCACCAGTATGTCCTCACGAAGGCGGTAGGCAACTAAATCGGCCACGGTAGCGATTTTTATATCATGCTCTTTAGCGAATACCTCCAGATCCGGCATGCGGGCCATGGTGCCGTCATCTTTCATGATTTCGCAGATGATTCCGGCAGTCCGCATGCCGGCAAGTCGGGCCAAATCCACCGAGCCCTCGGTCTGGCCGGTGCGCACCAGCACCCCGCCTTCCCGAGCACGGAGAGGAAAGATATGGCCGGGGCTGATGATGTCACGGGGAGTTGCCTCCGGATCAACCGCAGCCTCAATGGTTCTGGCCCGATCAGCAGCTGAGATACCGGTGGTTACACCGGTGCGGGCCTCAATGCTGATGGTGAATCCGGTTCCGTAGGGGGACTGATTATCCTGCACCATCATGGGCAGGCCCAACTGGTCAATAATATCCGGGCTCATGGTCAGGCAGATCAGGCCACGACCGTGAGTCGCCATAAAATTAATGGCCTCCGGGGTCACCGCCTCAGCAGCCATGCAGAGGTCACCCTCATTTTCCCGGTCTTCATCATCCACCAGGATGACCATCTTACCGGCCTTGATATCTTCAACGACTTCTTCTATAGGACTGACAGCCATGATGTGCTCACTCAATTCTTTATGACATTCAGCCGCCTGCGACCGAGCATCTCATTTATCTCAAAAATCCGTGCTCTGCCAGGAAAGCCGGATTAATTTTACTTTTGCTTGCTCCAGAAGGTTGTGCCCCGAGCAATTTTTCAACGTATTTCCCGATAATATCCACTTCCAGATTGACTCGACTTCCTTGCCGGAGATGACCCAAAGTGGTGATCGCCAGGGTATGGGGAATTATCGACACGGAAAAGCGATTACCAGAGCAGGAGTTCACGGTCAGGCTGACTCCGTCGATCGTAATCGAACCCTTCTCGATAATGTATTTGGTCAATCCCGCATCACGGGAAAAGGTAAACAGGGTAAAATCACCAGCTGCTTTACGCTCCTCAACCCGTCCCAGGGTATCTACGTGACCGCTGACCAGATGGCCCCCCAATCGGTCAGCCAGACGCAGGGCTCGCTCCATATTGACTTTGGAACCGACCTCCAATTGCCCCAGACTTGTTCGAGTCAGGCTCTCCGGGGAGACATCCGCCAAAAAACGACGACCTTTGATGTCACGGGCAGTCAGGCAGGCCCCGTTCACAGCAATGGACTCGCCCTCTTCTGGATCTGTCAGCTCAAACCCCGCCTCCAGGCAGAAGACCATCCCGCCGCCTGAAGGCCGTTTTTCAATGACCGTCCCCAGTCCCTGAATAATACCGGTAAACATGGATCAGGCCTGCTCCAGCTCATCTGCAAGGGCGGCAAATTCCTCGGCCATGCGTTTATGCTTGAAATTCTTATGGATGGAGGAGACTGTGCGATAGGTATCCGCAGCTTTCTGATTTTCTCCTTTTTCCTGGTACAGCTGAGCAATCACCGCCATAACCTCAACCATCCCTTTGGGATTCCTGGTCAAATGGTAATGCTCAACCATATCAAAGATGATCTCCATTGCCTTGTCCAGCTCGCCCTGCTCTCGGTAGATTGCGGCGATTTTTTTATTCAGGGCCAAGGTGGAAAAGGAGTCTTCTTCTTTCTCACAGATGGCATAGGCCCGCCGATAATGCTCTAGGGCCGCTGCAAAATCCTTCTTTGCTAGGCAGACATCGCCGAGTCGGTCCGAGGCGTTGGCAACGCCCTGCTCATCACCTTTTTCTTCAAATGCCTTTAAGGCATTATGAAAGGACATGGCAGCCATACTATGATCGCCTTTTTTCAGCTGCTCACGACCTTCAAGGTAATCGCGTTTGGCGGGATCTTTTTTCAGCTCTTCTTCTCGGGCTTTTTCTGGGTCAGCCGGGCCGATGGAGCTCAGCGGTTGGATAGATGTAGACATTGGTTTTCTCCGTGAATTACTTCAAAATTAATCAAATATATAATCCGTCGGGATTTGATCCCAACGATATTTTTGCAAAAAATACAACAAAACGAATTAACACCTAAATATTTATCCGTTTTTATTCTTAAGACTCTCCATCCGCTTCCAAAGCCTGCACAAGGCCTCCCGAGCCTCCGGGTTCGCAACATTTTCCGCCATAGATCGGAATTGCCGTTCAGCATCAGCATCAACATCAAGCGGAGGGGGAACATATTTTTCTTCAGGAGTGTCAATCAGCTCTGCGGGTTGCAGTGCCCAGCGGAGATCCTCAACAGTCAGAGCACCTCGCAAGAAGACATTGATCTTCGCAATGATATCTGTTGTGCTGAAATGCATCTGCTGCATCCAGAGAGAATTATGCGCATAAATCCAGAGTTCTTTTCTCCGAAAATAAGCAGGCATACTGTGCTCGGCAAATGCCTCGCCTACCAGCTGAGGCCAATGATCCGTCAGCTGGAAAAGATGCCATTGATTCCCCCATTGCTGATGTCCGTAGACATCAGACAAGCTATCTGCCAGTGAAATAAGTTTTCTTCTCGTTTTTTCAACCATACCGCTGCTAGGGTGCTCCTGATGCAGGAAAGAAAACTTTCAAGTATAACAGAACACCGGTACGGTGTATACCCTTTTTCCGCAGATTTCAGGAGATAAAAAAGGACAGCCCGCACAATCCGTGAAAGCTATCCTCTCGTCGTCAGCATCGACTTCCTTGCTGAGCAAAGCTGTACTTTTCTTATGCTACATCAGAAACTGGGAGGATGAAGAAAAAATTATTTCCCTCTGAGGTCTTCTCATATCCAACAATCCCCCCATGAAGCTCAACAACATGCTGGATAAAGGCAAGGCCATGACCAGTACCGTAGATCCCCTTGCTACCTTTCCCCCGTATCCCCTCCTGAAAAATGCGCGGTGCTTCTTCTGGATCAAGATGAGGCCCAGTGCTGAACACATTGAATTTGACGCCCTGCTCTCCGTATCCAGGGAAATCATCAATAACCTCGCGTCCATAGGCGATGGCCTTGCGTTTTGCTCCCTTCCTGGTAATAACTTCGCCCGTATACTTGGTCGCATTGGAAAAAAGATTGGCATAGACCTGCGAAAGAAGACCGATATCAACAATCAGCTGAAATTCTTCATCCAGCATATTATTCGGGCGATCCACGGTGATATTTGCCGAACGTAATCGACTGGCATAATTCTCCAGCTGGGGCAGGATAATTTCCTTTTCCACAAAACATCGCTTAGGATGAAGGACTAAATGCCCATTCTCAAAATGTTCGCGCCGAAAAAGGCTTTCCAAGAACAAACTTATATTTGAATGATGCTTAACTATTTCAGAATGATAGAAAAGCAAATCATCACCCAGCCGATCACAACGGCTCAAACAGCTTTCGCATTGGTAAGAGGCAAGCTCAGAGCCGGTGGTTTTACGTATCTCGTCCCGAAGATCTTCAAGCTCTGTTATCTTTTTACGAAGTTTATTGAAAAGATGGCGAAAATACATATTCGGCACAATCACATTATGCTCGATATCCATCACCAAGGTATTGATGAACTTCAGATGATCAATATTTTGGAGAGCAATAAGCCGATTATGCAGGTTGTAGCCGATCCGGTTTATGTACTTACTCAGAAAGAAACGATCATCCGCAGAGAGCTTCTCTAAAGGAAAAACACTGAACACCCCCAAGATGCGATTCCTGTTGTATGCTTTATTAGAGGGGCAGCGATTCTCGTGCTCCTCCTGTTCTGTCTCCTTGGAAACCTCTGCCCCTCTCGTCGGTACCTTGCTATAAATAGGAGCAATATAGGAGTTGTCACATAGGTACGGCTCAATACTCAAGGTAACATGCTCAGGAGCCACTTTTTTTTTGTGGCAAATCCCCTGGATACTGTCACAAGCCAGATAGAGTTCCCTGGTTTCTTCATCCAAAAGATACAGAGCGCTGTCAAGGCCGGTCATCTCCAGAGGAACAGCAACACAGATTCGATAAAAATCATCAAGAGAATCGTATTCCTGGGCCAGATCGACAAAGGCCTTTAAAAAATCATTAAACTCTGAAGAAAAATTATACTGGTCATAACTCTTTGACTTTTCGCGTATCCGCTGACAAATCTTTTGAAGATCTGAACAATGCGTCATTTTGCTCGCCCTCTGTTGCAGCGACCGTTCTCACTCGAACAGTCGAAAAAAATACATTGCCGGGGACACCCGTGATATAAAAGTCCAAACAAAGAGAATGACCCTTGCTAACCGCCACCTATTACTTATAATTTATCAATAAACACCTCATCTCCCTTCCGATCCTCAGACAGCAACACATCAACCCGCTCTGACTGATCAGCTCGAATACAGACTCCGGTATAATCCGGTTGAATGGGGAGTTCACGCCCCTGACGGTCAACCAAAACAGCCAGCTGTATAGAACGGGGGCGCCCATAATCCATGATCGCATCCATCGCGGCCCGGATAGTGCGTCCGGTAAAAATGACATCATCAACCAGCACGACGTTTTTATCCTCGACACTGAATTCGATATTGGTCTTACGGACAATGGGATTTTGCGAGATTAGGCTCCAGTCATCCCTATATAAGGTGATGTCCAAGCTGGCGGTCGGCACCTCATTCTCCTCATGAGCGGTAATTTTTTCATGAAGCCGGGTCGCCATAAAGACGCCGCCCGTGTGGATTCCGATAATAGCCAAATTTTCGACCCCTTGATTGCGCTCAAGGATCTCCATAGCCAATCGTTCAATACTCCGCTCAATAGCGGCGCTGTTCATAACAATGCGGGCGGACATATTCAACCTCTGTTCCAGAAGGAAGCGGCGCCCTTTTCATCCACCAAATTAATGGCTTCTGGAAAGGCCTCACACTCTTTGGCAAACACTTTGTCTGCAATATCATCAGGTGTATCTGAAGGATCTAAAGAAACACATTTTTGCAGGATAATAGGCCCTTCATCATAAATTTCGTTGGCAAAATGGACCGTACAACCGCTGACGGTACAGCCTCTGGCTTTGACGGCCTCATGGACATAATGGCCGTAAAACCCCGGACCGCAGAAGGAAGGAATCAGGGACGGATGGATATTAACAACCCGTTGCTTGAGCTGTTCCGGTGGTTCATATAATTTAAGGTAACCGGCAAGGGTTATAAGGTCAATATCATACTCCGCCAGTATCGTATTGATGGCTGCATTATCAGCGGCGTGAACAGCCGGATACCCATATATTCGTGCTTTTTCCAGCCCCAAGGCATCACTGACATTGGAGACAACCACCTGAATCTCCGCCTTCATCGTGCCTGCTTGAATACCTTCATGAAAATTATCCAAGGTCCTGCCTGATCCGGACAGCAGCACTGCTATCTTCTGCATTATTTTCTCCTTTACTGCCGAGAGGAAACACAAAGGGCGGTCACAAAGTAGACCGCCCCTTCCTGTATCCTTTCCGCCTCTCTTCTGCGTTAAAAATAAGGATTGCTGTCCACATCCACTTTCACCAGCCAATCGGCAATAGCGGTGTCATAGGCTGAGGTCAACTGAAAGACCTTCACAGCCAGCTTGAATCTGGTTTTCAGGGTTGTGTTGCCGGTCTCACGAATTTCTGCAAGGACCTGATCATAATCAGCAGGATCAACGATCACAGTCACATCCCGAAAATTCTTGGCTGACGCCCGCAACAGGGTCGGCCCGCCGATATCGATATTTTCAATAGCATCACCAAGGCTACAGTTCGGATCAGCCACGGTTTTCTCAAAGGCATACAGGTTCACCGCCACAATATCAATGGGCTTGATACCGTGCTCTGTGCATTGCTGCTGATGATCGGCATTTTCCCGCTGATTGAGAATACCGCCGTGAACCAGGGGATGCAGGGTCTTTACCCGTCCATCCAGCATTTCCGGAAAACCGGTGAATTCCGACACGTCGGTCACGGGAATGCCATTATCCCGCATTTTCTTGGCCGTCCCGCCGGTGGACAGAATTTCAATACCCATCTCGGTTAATGCCTTAGCAAAATCTTCGATACCGGATTTATCGGTCAGGCTGATTAAGGCCCTTGCTACTTTGTTCATTTTTCTTTCCTCACTCAAATAGGTAGTTCTTTGTAAATCTTTATATCTGTACTGTATTCTTGTATTTTTTTGGAGGAATGAGGTTCACCTGCGGTGCCGGACAAGGGCACTCAACAACTCAGTCCTCGCGCAAAAATTTTATAATCTTTCGCCGATCTCGCTTATCAGGTCGTCCTTCAGGTCGGGAGGCCGGTGCTTTGACCAAACGCCGTTCTTCACGGGCCTTCTCACGCTGAGTCTGGGACTCCTCGGTTTCTTCATACAGCGTTTGAGCCACCTTGGCCGGACCACGACGACTGCTTAAGGCCAAAATGCGCACTATATATTCATCAGTGCCTCGTTTAACCCGCAGCAACTCCCCCCCTTGCACAATTCGAGAAGGTTTCACCCGTTTACCGTTGAGATGAACATGCCCACCGCTCACCGCCTTTGAAGACAACGAACGGGTTTTGAAAAATCGGGCGGCCCATAGCCATTTATCCAGCCGGACAGTGATTTCCTGATTGTCTCTGTTTGTCATTTTTCCGGTGATTTTCACCCTCTTTTTGATACGATTATAACTTCATCAGATAATAGGATTTCTGAAAAAGAACTGTACATTCAATTTTGTAAAATAGATAAATATTGCCTTATGCTCGTTGAAAAAATATGGTAATACTGCTCGCTCGCTGTATCAATGATATGCAATAATACTGATTCAATTTTTCCAAAATTCTTCCAATTCTGGCAGGAAAAAAGAATTCCATGAAATTACATTCCGTCGGCATAAAACATTTTACCTGCCCTGTTTCCGTTCGGGAACAAAAAGGGGGCGTGCAGCAGACTGTTGCTGAAATCAACTTACAGGCCTCTCTGCCCCACCGCTTTAAGCAGTCCTGCCTTGAGACATTTACCTGCATTTTGGCTAAGTATCAGCAGGATATGCACATAAAAATTTTCCCGGAACTTCTGGCTGAGGTGCAGAGCAATCTCCAGGCGGAACAGGCGGAAATGGAAATGCAATTTCCTTATTTTATCGCGAAAAAAGCTCCTGTAACCGGGACAGAGAGCCTGATGGAGTATGACTGTTCTTTCATCGGGAGTATTGACGACCAGGAGCACCAGCTCCTCTTAAAGGTCAGCGTCCCTTTGACCACCCTTTGTCCCTGCTCTAAAGAAATCAGCACCCAGGGCGCACATAATCAGCGGGCTGAGGTTATCCTGACGGTAAAGCCTCTGGGATTCATCTGGTTGGAAGAACTCATCTCTTTGGTGGAAAGCTGCGGCTCCTGTGAACTCTACGCTCTCCTTAAGCGACCGGATGAAAAATTTGTCACCGAAGAAGCCTATGCCAATCCTATGTTTGTTGAAGATGTGGTGAGAAAGGTCGCCCAGAAAGCAAAAAATCATGAGACGATAGGCTGGTTTTCAGTCAGCGTGGAGAGCTTTGAGTCCATCCACAAACACAGTGCTTATGCCTATGTAGACAGTAACGACCTGGACTAACGTAAAAAAAATAAAAGAGAGGGGTGGTATATCCCTCTCTATGCCAACTTTGCATCTCCTTCTTGCCTACTTTTCAATCCCGCCAAGACAGAGATATTTCTGTTCCAGGTATTCATCAATACCGTACTTGGAGCCCTCGCGCCCGATACCCGACTCCTTGATGCCGCCAAAGGGAGCGGATTCTGTTGACATGATACCTGTATTGACGCCGACCATGCCGTACTCCAAGGCCTCGGACACGCGCCAACATCGGCCGATGTCCTTGCTGAAAAAATACGAAGCCAAACCGTAAGGTGTGTCATTGGCCAGGGCAACAGCCTCTTCTTCCGTGGAAAAAGAAAAGAGCGGGGCCACCGGGCCAAAGGTCTCCTCATAGGCGATCTGCATCTCTGTGGTCACATCAAGAAGAATTGTCGGTTCAAAAAAGAAACCGGTTTCCCCTACTCTCTTACCGCCTGAGCCTAAGTGGGCACCTTTGCCCAAGGCATCTTGGATCTGCTGCTCCACTTTTTGCACAGCATTCAGGTCGATAAGTGGTCCTTGGTTCACTCCTTCATCAAAGCCGTTGCCGACCTTGAGCTGCTCCTGCACCGCTTTAATCAGCTTTTCTGCAAAGGCATCATAGACGCCCTCCTGGACAATAAAACGATTGGCACAAACACAGGTCTGGCCGGAGTTACGATATTTTGAAGCAACAGCGTTGGTAACCGCTTCGTCCAAGTCCGCATCGTCAAAAACAATAAACGGGGCATGACCGCCCAGCTCCAGGGAAATCTTCTTGACCGTATCTGCACATTGCCGCATCAGCATCTTCCCTATTTCCGTGGAACCGGTAAAACTGAGCTTTCGGACGGTCGAGCTTTCTGTTAATGCCCCGCCGATTTCCGAGGCTGATCCGGTCAGAACATTAAAGATACCTGGTGGGATTCCTGCCTCCTCGGCAAGCTTGGCTAGGGCCAGAGCGGACAACGGGGTCTGGCTCGCAGGTTTCACCACCACCGGACAGCCAGCGGCCAAGGCCGGGGCTGCTTTTCTGGTGATCATAGCGGAAGGAAAATTCCAGGGTGTGATAGCGGCACAGACACCGATTGGTTGCTTTAAGACAATGATCCGTTTGCCCGGCTGGGCCATGGGAATGGTGTCCCCGTATACCCGTTTCGCTTCCTCGGCAAACCATTCCACAAAGCTGGCTGCGTAGAGAATCTCTCCCCGTGACTCTGCTAGGGGCTTGCCCTGTTCAGCGGTCATGATGCTCGCTAAATCTTCCTGATTCTCGATGATCAGATCATACCAACGCCGAATAAGACGCGAACGTTCATGGGCGGTTTTGCTTCTCCATGCAGGCCAAGCAGCCTCAGCCGCCTTTATAGCCTGAAGCGTTTCTTCTCGCCCCAAGGAAGGAACAGAGCCTACCAATGCACCGTTTGCCGGGTTATGCACGGCAATACTTTTTTCATCTCCAGATGAAACCCAATCCCCGCCAATAAAACAACGGCTGCACAGCAACTCTTTATTTTTTAAAATCATAGAAACAACTCCAACTTATGAAAAGAAATATAAAAATTTAAACTTTAAAAGTGTCGCCACAATGTGTGACCTGAAAAGCATGTGCTTTTTACTGGTAAAAAGAAAAATTTATGATAAACCATCAAAGAGGGGTTCTTACAAGCAGTGTATTCTTAACAGCGTGTTTTTCCTTGCGGCAGAATAAATTTATAAGCCGTTACTGTTCTCGTTGCCCGGACAATTGAAAAACAGCGATTCGTTCAGGGCTTTTTCCCGGCAAAAAAAATGATCTCAGCAGAACAGAAAAAAACACTCAGAAACTATCTTCCGATAGAAATTACAGCGCAACATGCAAGCACCGGAAAAATTATGGCCGGGCCCCTTCGAGGACGACTTTTTGATCTTTCAAAAAACGAAGCCTGCCTGCTGATAAGTGAGATTATGGATGATACATATCATCTTTTTTACTCAACACAGGAAGATAACCTCCGCTTCCTGAATCTTTTTTTCGACCTGCCTTCAGCCCCTGATGAGCACTTCAAGATAACTGCCATCCCGCTTTGGTTTAATATTTTCCAGCAAGGACAAATCCGGAATTTTATCATGGGTGTTGAGTTCACTCCCAATCTTGAAGAAAAAACCATGAAAAAATTATTAGCAGGCGTAGCTCGGCATCGTAAGGGGATGTCGTAACAAGCTTCGCTTTCTTTCCTCTTGACCTTCTTGTTTTCTTGCCCTCTATTTACTCTGTTTCCTTCTCTAATCCCAGCACGCTGAATGTCGGGACAGAGTACTGTACACCCTTCAAAACCATCTTGCCCACATCTTTTACCAGCACCTTCTGAGCAGGTTTTTTTCGCTCCAGATCCTCAAGGACCTTATCAGTTATATATATTTTGGAGGAAGTTGCTTTTGAAGCCAGACGCTGAGCAATATTCACCTCGGTTCCGATGACGGTATAATCTAAGCGTCTGGCCGAGCCGACATTACCAAGAAACATCTCTCCCCGGGTCACGGCAAATCCCAGATCAATGGTGGTAAAAAAAGGATCCCGTGCCTGCCACTCCTCTTTCAAATCGGCAAAGCGCTCTCGAATGGCAAGAGCGGTCTCTATGGCAGTGAAGGATGGGTTTTCGAGTTCTATAAGAGCCCCAAAGATCGCCAAAACAGCATCACCCATGAACTTGTCCACTGTGCCCCGGTATTCAAAAATGGTCTCGGTAAAAAGCTGAAAAAACTCGTTGAGAAAATCGCGCAGAACAGCCAAAGGAATTTCCTGGACCATGCCGGTGAAGTTACGAATATCCGCGAAAAGGACCGTTGCCTCCTTTATTTCACCGAGGCCGGTAGTGAGAGCGGCATCACTGGCAAGGAGCACCTCCGCCACTTCTGGAGCAACATATTGTTCCAGCAGGGCCTGCAATCTGGCTTCTTGGGCCACCGATTCAAAGGCATGAACATTTTCTACGGCCAAGGCGGCCTGGGTACTGAAAATGCCCAAGATTTCAATATCGGAATCAGCAAATCGAATATCACCGTCTGTATAACTGACATTGAGAACGCCAAGAATTTTATCACGAACGATCATGGGGAAGGAAACCGCAGAGACGATTTCCGGCCGTTTCAGCAGATCAGCGAACCTGGAGTCATTCTGTGTCTCCTGATTAAGGATGACCGGCTTGCGCTCCTGAAAAACCCGACCTGCAATCTTATCACCGGGCTTTATCTTGATTTGATCAATCATCTCCTCAGGAATACCCCGAGAAGCGGCAATGCGCAGGACGCCTTCCTCCTTGTCATACAACATAACCGAGAGGCTGTCCGCAGCTGTCTGATCACCGATAACATTGAGCAGGCTTTCCAGGACATCATGCTGACTGGTGGAAGACATGAAATGTTCCCCCAAGCCATAGAGGGGGAGCAGGGCCCGAAGTCGGGCATTTTCTTCCCGCAAGGCAGCCGACTCCATTGCTTTGGCAATCCTCTCCCGCACATGATCAGGCTCAAGAGGGGGGGTGAACAGCCCGGCAAAACCGCTGTCCATTGCTGCCGGACAAAGGCTGCCAGCAGCTTCTCTGTCCACTATCAAAAAACCGAGTAGGCCAGGCCGAGATGCACGCAGGTTGTCAAACAGCTCTATCCCGCTGGCCCCGGGCAGGTCCTGAACGACGAGAACTACTCTGACCGGTTGATGAATACAAATGTTCAAGGCCTCGTACTCAAAGCACCAGTCCACATCATACTCATGCAATATGTCAGTCACCTGTTGACACAATTCGGGCTCGTCCGCAATCAACAGGATATCCGGCAGCATTATAAATACTCTTTGTGCAATTTTTTTAGCGTATTGAAAGGAATCGTGGAAACTGATCCATACGACAAACGATCCTGTTTTTTCTTTCGCAGGCGAAAGAATTCTACAAACATTCTACCATTCACTCTCTGTGAAGGCAACAGGGGAGATTACTTATTCTTTTTCAAAAAATGTTCATAATTTATTTTCAGCAAGAGCCACAAACAAGATTTAACTAATTAATATTAACACATTAAACAAAAAACATTCGACATAATGTGCTTTTTATATGTTATCATCTTGACGCCCCTTTCTTTTCTGATCATAATATTGATCTGAAAAGAAAGGGGCGTCAAGATGATAACATATAAAAAAACATTCGACATAATGTGTTAATATTAATTAGTTAAATCTTGTTTGTGGCTCTT
>CBFDDU010000007.1:0-41473 GCA_965603655.1 uncultured Candidatus Electrothrix sp.
GGTCAGTATAAAAAAATTTACCTACAATCCAAATGGCGACAACTTGACCAAGGATTCACTGAATCATGCTGAAGTAATAAAAATTACCGCTGATTTTATTCAGGACAAACCTCTTATGCAAAGCATCTTTGTCCGCAAGTACCCAATCCTCTTAATTGATGAAAGTCAAGACACCAAGAAGGAGCTTGTAGATGCCTTCTTTGAAGTCCAGAGAAAGCATTCTGATATTTTTTGCCTTGGAATGTTTGGCGATACGATGCAACGGATTTATACTGACGGAAAACTCGATTTGGGTCAGAATATTCCTGACTCATGGGCTAAGCCAGCAAAAAAAAATAACTATAGATGTCCAAAACGAGTAGTCTCACTTATAAATAAAATTCGTTCAGGAGCTGACAACCAAAGACAAGAACCTTATAAAAAGATCGAGGGCTTTGTTCGATTGTTTATAGTAAACGCGTCTAATTCGGTTAATAAATCAAATGTTGAAACTGATATTTCTTCTCAAATGGCAGAAGTAACTAAAGATTCAGGGTGGACTAGTCCTACTAAAGATGATGTAAAAATCTTGACATTGGAACACCACATGACCGCAAATCGAGGTGGTTTCTCTGACTTTTTTAACCCATTATATAATGTCAATAAATTAAAAACGGGATTATTAGACGGAAAACTGTCTGGTGTTTCATTGTTTGCAAAACAAGTATTGCCTTTGATTAAAGCTAAAAAAGACGGCGATAAATTTTCAGTATCAAAAATTATCAGAAAAAATTCTCCTCTCATCAATAATGATATTTTAAAAGATTCAACAAACCAAATCCAAGAAGTTGCAAAAGCAAATAATGCTGTTAATTCCTTATATTCTTTATGGGGAAATGGTAATGATCCTACTCTAAACGATATACTAAAGGAAGTTTTTAATAGTAAAATATTTTTAATTCCCGAAAACTTACTTCCAATAGCAAAAAGATTAAACGATAAACAGGAAACGCCTTTTGAAGAGTCGGTTGATCAATCTGAAAAAGATTCAATTATTGATGCTTGGGACAAAGCGATAAAATGCAAATTTAGCCAATTTGAGAGGTATGTCGGATACATATCTGATGAATCCCGTTTCGGAACCCACCAAGGAATAAAAGGATTACAATTTAAAAGGGTTATGGTGATTCTTGATGATGACGAGGCTCGCGGTTTCTTGTTTAGTTATGAAAAATTATTCGGGGTTAAAGATCCATCAACATCAGACATTAATAAGCAAAAAGAAGGTAAAGAAACTAGCATTGAACGTACTCGCAGACTCTTTTATGTAACTTGTAGTCGTGCAGAAAAAAGCTTAGCTATAGTTGCATATACCAAAAATCCTCAACTAGTAGAAAATTTTGCTACAAAGCAAGGGTGGTTTAACAAAGATGAAATTGTTCATTATTAGAAAAAGAAAAAAATTAAAAAAAACCCAGACCAACAATGTCGATCCGGGCTTCCCCCTACCTAACCATCCCTAAAATCTTACCTCCGATAAATTGCAGTTGAGCCGATTTCTCAACCGATAAATGAAACGTATTGGCAGCCGCAGTGAAAGCATTGATCACTGCCCACATGGTATCCGGTGGTGCCATATAATTAGACTGAACAAGCTCAACCTCTTCCTTGGTTAGCTGAAACTGTCTCCCAAAAGTTTGAATAAGTGCCGAGGGATCTTCCACCTTATGATCTATTGCTAACTTAAATAGATCCGCATGTTGGACAGCTTTTTGAACGGCCTGATCCATCATACTTGAAAAATTATCTAAACCCTTGGTCGAAGTATGCCGGAACTTTTGACTGATTACATCGGTGGCCAGCATTCCGTTGGTGCAAACTATCCTGAGATAATACGCTCCAATTGATAACGATTTAATTCCCACTTCTGAATTGATTATTGAAAAGCCGGGCATAATCTCGTCACCTTCAGCCACTGAAAATTTACCAGCTGAATTGGGAATTGATAGTTGCATCATGTCACTATCAAAACGAAAAATACAATCTACTTCATCAGGAACATTGAGTTTTTGCAAAATCTCATTATGATCCATTGGCTTGTAACGTTGAGTGAAAATTGCTCTTAACGTATTCCCCTCAAAACGACAAAAAAGCTCTTTGGATACGTCCAGTTGATTGAGCCAGTAGTTGAGATTTTGGGCCTGCAATATTGGCGGGCACCGATCAATGTACGGAGCCTGGACTCCAAGCCTCTGCCCTATCAGTTTTTTGGCTGACGGGGCGATTCTGTAAACGGTATTGTTGATAGTTAAAGCATCAAAATGGTGAAACTCCATTGCACCGGGTGAATGATATTCATCCCATTTGTCTTTTGCTTTTTTATCAACCAGTTCTTTAACTTCTTTGAATAACATGGCTTCCCTCCTTAATATCCGCAGTTATGACAAACCATGCGACCATTGGTTTCAATGATCATGGTGTTGCTGAAATTATGAAAGGTGAAGTGATGCCCGCAACTCAGCTTAACTCTTTTGTTTTCGAGGAACTTTCGGAGTTGTTCGACGGTAATAGTTTTCTTTTTCATGGAAATCTCCTGGTTAGTATTTCGAGACCCTTATGGATTCCGAAAGCTAACGAGGAGCTTTCTAGTTAAATGCTATCTCATTGATTTAAAGTGAAATAGGATGGGGAATTTGCGTTTTTGGCAAATAAAAAAACCGACGCAAGCGTCGGTGTTGAGAACCATACGTAACTGAAAAGTAAAGAAAAAAATATTAGGAAAAACCAAAAGTAGAGATTAAAAAAATGTCTGATCGGTACAAGCCGAATCAGACATTTTTTTCTTGACTATTCAATTGTTACGCATGGTTATTAGGAGGTGAATGAAAAAGAAAAAAGTATTTTTCTTTTTAGTTGTTGTGAACTGTATGGGGAAAATTAGTTGGCTTCAGATCTTCTGCCTCTTTCTATTAAGTCCCTGAAGTCCCTAAGTCCCTGACGGGGTTGTTTGGTTGGTTTTTTGCTTGTGGGTATCAGCTAAATATTAAAGTTGGTGTCCATTTATCATTTTTTCTCTTTCTGCTCAACTGGTATCTCCATAATAAACCGCGAACCCTTTCTCTCTCCATCAGATTCAACCCAAATCTTCCCGCCATTCTTTTCCACCATATTTTTAGCAACATAAAGTCCCAATCCTGTTCCTCCTGCGTTTAACCGTGACAGGTCTTTTCCTCTTGAGAATTTAGCAAACAAGTAAGGAAGTTCTGTTTCAGGAATACCAATCCCTGTGTCGGTAACTGTAACTCGGACATGATCATTTTTATGCTCAGCTTTAACAGTTACGCCTCCTTCCGGTGTATACTTCACCGCATTATCAACGATATTGGAAACAACCTCACGGATCTTTGGCCCGTCGATCATCAGTTTAGGAAGAGGGTTTGCTGGTGTGTCATATTTCAAATACAAACCAAGACCTTTGGCTTTCAACATAAGACTATCCACCACCTCCCGGCAAATATTATCAATATCAGTTTCAGCAAAAGTAAATTCCATTCTCCCCGTTTCAATCCTGGTAGTATTCAGCAAATCTTCAATCAAGCTCGACATTCTATCATTATTGGCATTCAGTTTGTTTAAAGTTTCTTTTTGTTTATCAGTTACATCACCGTATGAGCCATCCATAAATAAAGCGATGTAACCTCGGGCAGTGGTAATCGGTGTACGCATTTGATGAGATGCCATTGAAAGAAAATCTGTTTTGGCAGTGTCCAGTTCCTTAAGTCTGTCATTAGCTGCGGAGAGCTTGTCAGATAATTTTTGTAATTTATCTTTCTGGCTGATTTCGTGAATAACGCTTTTAACTATGAATATTGAAAGGATAGCGATGATCAAAAAAGAGATAGATTTGTAAATAGTTTCTCCAGATCCTTCTGCCAGAAATACATCCAACAAGGCCATGCCGGAAATGAGGGCGACCATAATTTCAGTGGCAATCACTTTGATATTCATCCAGCGGTATTGAACAATGGCATAGGAAGTGAAGCCGATGAAGATGATTGAAGCCGGGACATCCAAGTCGGTGAACTGCTCGTAGCCGAAGAACGGCAGGAGTTGCCCGAATAGAATGCCGAGCCCACCGAACAGAGAAAAACCTGTCAGGATCAACCGGTTCTGTTTTCTTTTAACTTTATCTTTACTCTTCGCAAGTTGGACGAGTTTGATCAGAACGATCGCATAAGCGACAATGAAAAAGAAAATGTACAGCGGAAACAAAACACCTTTCTCTCCAAGAAAACCATAGACTTCGTGTTTGTTAATACCAGAAATCATCAGGTTACTAATAAACGGAAGAAGAAAGAAAAAACCACCGATAGCGTAAATAAAATTAGAGAGCCACTTTCTTGGATTGCTTGAAGAATACTGGTAAATCCAGGCTAAAAGGAAAGTAGGAATAAGGGCTCCCAAAGAATATGAAGCCCGGACAGAAACAGGAAATTCAGAATTGTGGATGAAATAGTAGGATAAGGCGACCAGAAAGGTGGAAAAGGAAAATAGCGAAAAAGGTAAATTTTTACTCTTTTCTTTACTGCCAAAAAAGATGACTACTCCCATTATCAGATTGAGGATGCCAGCAATCAGGATAATACCTAATAAAACAATATTCATAAAAAAATAAGTTAATTAGATTCATTATACCTCTAAATGGGAGATAGGAAAAGCTAACTTGGGAGATGATCAAAAGTTGAAGAGCTGGCGGGCTTCCACAAGATGTTTAAGGATACGGTCAACCTCTTCTTTGGTGATGTCTGAGCAGAGCGAAAAACGGATTATTGATTTCCCTTTCGGTACAGCCGGGCACATGAATATAGCGGTGGTAAAGCCTTTGTCTTCAAGATAGGCTTTGGTCTGCATACACTTCAGATCTTCTCCGATAAGGATTGGAATAATCTGACTTTCGGAATCAAGCGTTTCAAATCCTTCGCCATTTAACCTTTCTCTCATGTACGAAGAGACTGTTGTTAATTTTTTCCTTTCACTTTTTCCGTAGTCACCTTGAACCAGTTTCAAAACTTGAATAATGGTCTCGGCCATCCAGGGAGATACCGGAGCTGAGAAAATGTACTGCGGACTGCAAGCCCGTAAAAAACAACTCAGAGCTTTATCCGGTACCGCCACATAACCACCCAACTGAGCGACTGCCTTGGTCAGAGTTCCCATGATAATGAGACGGTGACGATACCTTTCAAAATCTTTCATCTCACTGGCAATCCCTCTTCCCTCGTTACCCCAGGACGCCACCGCATGGGCCTCGTCAAGATAAAGAAGACAATCATACTCTTCAGCGATTTGACAGAGTGCCTGTACATCGTAAACCCGACCAGACATTGACGAGACTGTATCACTGACAATTACTCGTAATGATTTGTTTTCTTTTTGATTTATTGATTTTTTTAAAAGTTTAACAAGGTGATCATAGTCGGCAGTAGCAAATCGTTGGGAATCACAATGATTATGTAACTGAGCTTTAGCTGATTTTATCGCGTATTGAAGAGAGTAATGACTTTCCGCATCAACGAAAAATTCAGTCGGAAGATTGCGTGTATATTTCCCCATTTTAGTTTCCCGAAGATACGGGGCTAAATACGGTGTCCGCATCCGGTAGGCCAGCCCTTGAATAACGTTGACATTGGCACAGTATCCGCTGAGGAAAATGATACTGTCTTTCATTTTGTGAAAGTTGGCGACGGCTTGTTCCAGTTGCACATTCGTTTCCGCTTTCAAAGCCATTTGCGAAGTCGGGCAGCTAATGTTGAACTGTTCAATGGAACGC
The DNA here is from genome assembly GCA_965603655.1 of uncultured Candidatus Electrothrix sp. GTDB lineage: Bacteria > Desulfobacterota > Desulfobulbia > Desulfobulbales > Desulfobulbaceae > Electrothrix. The sequence goes on from CBFDDU010000007.1 coordinate 5,810, forward strand.
TGCATAATTTCTTTGATTTGCTGGTTATTTCCTAAAGAAAGATAATCCAACCTAGTCAAATCAATCTGTTTTTTGCCATCAATCCTGGTGTACTTCCCTTGGTAAATTCCTTGAGCCATTGATTGCGGATTAGCAAAACCCGCTTCAGTCCCCTTGCTTAGAAACTCCCTGGCTTCCTGAAGAAGAATCTCCGACCCCTCTACTTTTACTGTACTGTTCATTTTAATACTCTTGGGGTTATATAAGTTTTCCAATACCTGCCCAAATCGTTACCCAAACGAAGACAGAAATGAGAGTGCCTGCCACCAGGTAAAACCAGCGGGATTTCCAGTTGTTTAGTTGTTGTAATAAGAGGGTGATGACTGGTGGGCCGACAGTGAATGACCCAATGAAAAAGACCCACCAATGACCTTGAGACAAAGCCCACTGCATCAGTCTTTTGAAATATTGATGTCGAGGAATGTTTTTGATATGTGCCAGCCGGTTGATTTCGTTCATGCCCAAAATGTCCCACTGAAAACGCTCATTTAACTTCTCGTGTAAAAACACCAGCAATATCGAGACGAAAAGTAGGAAGGCGGTCATGAGACCAAGAGCCTCTGGATAGGAAAAAAGATTGCTAATCGCGAAACACAGACCGTCATAAATATGAGCCGCGAAAAAGTAGAGAGCCGCAGCGATCAGGTTCCCGATATTTTTCAGCCAAACACGCAATTCACTATCCGTTAAAAATGGTTAAATATCAGCAGACTGGACAACTTTCACCTTGTCCGTTAAGCTGAAGAAAATGCTTAGGCTTGTCTTTACAAAGAGAGGCTTAAGCCAAAAAAAGTTATGGAGAGTAAGAAATGGAGAAAAAAGAAAGTGGTCGGCTACTGTCGGGTTTCGACTTTAGAGCAGAAAAAGAAAGGCTATGGGATAGACATCCAAATTCGCGATGTCTTGCTTTTTGCTGAAGAAAACAACTTAACTATTGAAAAATTCTACAAAGATGAGGGAGAAAGCGGAGTAAAAGAAGAGCGAGAGGAACTGAAGCAGTTGCTGAAAGACTGTCGAAAAGGAAAGGTGGGAACGGTCATTTTACCGTCCCTAGATCGACTCTCCAGAGAAGTGAGAATCGCTGAAAATCTTTTTTATCAGTTCAACGAATTACAAATTAAAATCCTTATTGCCGACATGCCACAGTACAATGGGGAAAGAAAAGATATTCTGATCAGGCAGATATTTGAGGCTATTGCTGAAGAAGGGAGGAGAGAAATTATTGAACGGCTTTGGAAAGGTAGGCAGGAAAGAATACGGAAGGGTTCGTTTCCAGGTGGAAACCTACCCTATGGATATACGAGAAAAAACAAAGAGGTAACTATTAATTTTCATGAAAAAAATATTGTTCAAACAATTTTCAAATTAGCCGAACGAGGCTACACCAGACAAAGTATTTCTGATGAACTAAACAAGAAAAATTACCTCAGAAGAAATGGAAAACCTTGGACGCAAAGACAGGTTTGTCGCATTCTCGCTAATAAAGAATTGTATCGAAATGGAATATTTCATTACGGTGAGACAACAGGAAAAGATAATTCATTAATTCTTTTAGAATGATTTTAAGCAAAAAAAATTTGTTGACAGAATAGTAAAATCTATATTAATTTATCTATCATTTACAGTTTAGGCCTCTCTTTGTAAAGAGAAGCCTGCCATCCTCAGAAGTTTCAAAAAGAAAAACCCATTTGTATGGGTCATTTTTGTTTTTTTGAAATATGTTGATTCGTTCTCTCCCTTCTCTTCCCCCAGCAAGTCCCTAAAGTCCCCAAGTCCTGAGAGGGTATTTTGCAAATTTGGCAAATCCCCCATCCTACAGGCAAGTTTCAAAAAAATATACATTAGATATTGAAGGGTTGGTCACCCTTTTTAATTCGTATAAACGGCTTGTTATGTCTCGTAAGTTAAAATCTTATCTGCGTACCTGTCGGTTAAAATCGGGATTAACACAACAGGATCTAGCCTTTCTGCTGGAACTGAAAAATAGCTCGAATATTTCCCGAGCTGAGAAAGATGGCGTGCATCTTCCGGCTCACATTCTTTTGAGCTACTGTGTGATCTTCGATGTTTCTCCGGCTGAATTAGTACCGGGCTTGCTGAATGACATTGAGAAGACCGTTGTAACTCGTGCGAAAGCTCTCCAGAAAGAGCTTGAGAGTAATGATCTAACACCCGCTACTCTTGAGCGTATCAGTTTTTTAAAAAAATTGATTTCTGGAGAGTGATTAGGCACTACCTTGAAAAGGTATGAATACTTTAGCAAAAGATAAGGAAAATCACAAATTAGTTCTGGGTATTGATCCGGCTCCCCGAGGGTTCGGATTCGCTCTTTTTGAAAATCCGAATGAGCCTCTGGATTGGGGCGTTTGTGAAATTCGGTTTAACAAGAACCGAAGAAGTTTTGAGAAGATTAAAAATTTAGTTCTTCGTTATGAACCGGAAGTGGTGGTAATTGAGAATTGGAGGGGTGATGGTTCGAAAAGGGATAAGAGGATTTGTAAATTACTGGATGAGATTCATCGGTTTTTGCAGATTCGGGGTATTCGAGTTTTTCGGTATTCTCGCTCTGATATTATGAACTGCTTTGAGCAATTCGGGATGAAGAATAAGTTTCAGATTGCGAAAAAGGTTTGTGAGTGGTTGCCTGTTTTTAAAAGGAGACTTCCTCCTGAAAGAAAACTTTGGATGGCTGAAGATCCGAGAATGCACATTTTTGATGCGGTTAGCTTGGTGATTACGTACTACTTTGAGGAAGAGTAGAGTTACAACGGGCAGAAGATAGAAAAAACAACCAGCTGGTGTGGGCTGGTTGTTTTTTTAATTATTTAATTTCCTCCACATTCTAATCAAATAATTTAAATGAATTTCAAAGTGCTGAAGGAATATAAATGGGAGATCAAGTAGATTGCTTTTAACAATACCCACAATCCAATTGATTTTTTTGAAATTTGTTTTAAACCTTAGCTCATGATTTACAACGCCATGAAAAAAAATAGACTGCCAAGAAAAAGAAATCATCACTTCTTAATTTTTTGTATTTTTCTATGTTTACTAATAGTTATCGTGTATTCAGTCGGTGACCGTGAAAAAGAAACTGATACAACCTCTCCTACAATATATGAAAAAGGAGGCATCCGTTTTTCTTATCCCGGCAACTGGAAAATTACCGAAGACATGGAAGATGAAGATAATCAAAATATCTTCATTGAAAGCCCCGGTAATGCCGTCTTTATCATCCAAATATATTTAAGCCAAGACTCTGTTCCCTTACCGCAATTTGCTGAACAATTTTCTAACATAGCCAATCAGGAAACTAGCTCCTCAATGATCAGCAACTACTCATTTTCAGATCTGGAGGAATTAACGACTCAAGGGAATCGTTACGGTATTCAAGAAAACTTTTCAATCAAAGTTTTAGGCAATCAACTTTCCCATATACGAAGATATTATTCTGTAACCAATAACAACAGAGTTGCTTACTTGATCAGTCAAGCAACTACGGAAAGTTTGACCAAGGTTGAAACTGGCTTTTCTCTTATCCTAGAGACTTTTTCCTTCTCCCCCAACTAAATTCATCATTCTCTATATAATCCAAAAAAACTCAAACAAATCAAATATTGACAAAAAATATTAAACAGCTTATCAATACTTTTGAAGGGAGTTAAAAGGTATTATCTCTCAGGAAGATTATCTCTCAAAAAAATTTTCTATTACATCTTTTAATTATCTTCATCTTAATTTCTTCTACCGATCAACAGTTATGCCTAAAAAAGTTTTATCATTTCTGTTTGTTATCTCTTTTTTTCTAATTACTTCATTCAGTTCGGCTCATAGTCAAGATTGCGAAATAAAACAAACTAGTTGCTATGTCAGCAATGTAACAATTGAACATTCCAACAATAACGGAAATAAGAAAACGAATAAGTCTGAAAAATTGCCTGGTAGCTATGGACTGAAAACACTGTTACTTATCATTTTGTTGCTTCTCATCATTACTAAACTGACTAATCCAAAACCTCAGAGAGATCGGTTTTTGCTTGATTTAGAAAGTTGGATAAAAAATCACAAAGATAAAAGAATCAGTGATTACGTTGAAGTTCACATTGAAAATCATTTTCCTGACTTTAAAGCATGGAAAAAAAGTCAGAAAAAATAGACAACCCTATTACTTAGCCAATATCATGAATAAAATCACTCTACTTTTCTTTCTGATCTTACTCCCCGCCAACGTGCTGGCTACTATTCAAGCTCCTGATGAATTGACATACAAGGGAGAAACAAAGCCGATGCTCACCAATCCGCTGGAACAATATTTTGAAACTCATCCTAGACCTGAAGGAGTCTTCAATGCTTTATGTTCCGCGATCTGGCGTGGATATATTGCCACTTGGGAAATCAAGGAAAATAACCTGTACCTAGTCAACTTAAAAGAAGGAGGTTGCGAAGCAAACGCACCTGAAATTCCCCTATCGAAAATTTTCCGCAATCAACAGTCTCCAGTAAAGGCGAGCTGGTATTCAGGTGTGCTAAAAATTCCTATAAGAAATGGGTCGATCTATGAAAAAGAATTGATCCTCACGATAGAAAACGGGGTGCTGATCAATGAGGAGCTGATTACAAACTTATTGGAAAAGTAAAAATTAGCTATCACTACAAAAATCAATCATAGATTATCAATAACATCAAGAAAGAGCTTAGTTATCTCCTTGAAACCATCTCTTGTCGGGTGCATCTCATCATTCCACCAATCCTGATAATGATCATCATTAAGGTCAGCTGAAAGAGTTCCTTGCAAGTTAATGTAATTGACGTGCTCAGTAAACTCAGGCAATTCACTAACCTCTTGAAGCATATTATTAAACCTTGATATAAGTTCATGTACGATAGAAATACGAAGATCTAAATCTTTGTATCCTTTCTGCCTAAAGCCGGGTTCCAGCCAAGGCCCAGCCAAATCAAAGCTTAACACATCATAACCGCGACCATCTGGCACAGCATAATCATATCCATGTACAATAATTGGGATAGTTTCATTAAATTTGTCACGACAAATTTCAGTTATAGATGTTAAAAGAGTTATATATGCAAATCTAATGCGATCATCAATAACTCCTTGTAATACCAATTCGTTAAGATGTGGAGCACCCCTTTGGAAGTGATTAATAAACAGTCCAAAATGTTCCCCAGCAATATCATTGCCCCCACCTGATAGCAGAACTGCTTTAGGAATAACGCCTTTTCTCTCTACTTTTTCAATACGACGAACTAATTTTTCAAGTTGCCCTAAGTCGTAAGCCATTGCTTCAACTGGATCACCTCTGTGGGCAACTGATTCAATTTCATAGCCATCATCTTCAAGATAACTAAGAATATCAAACCAAGGATAATGAAACCAAGAATCACCCTCTGCTATCAAAGCACCTTTTGAGGCTACCCTATTAAAAATAAAGCTTTTTTCAAATTGAGCATTGATCGGATCACCGTTTGGGAATTGAGGTTGAAACCGAAAAGTTTTTACGTTTTCTACTGACAATTTTTCTTCTCGTAGCAACAAAGATTTTTTGCGAAATTGCAAAACTTTTTTTGCATTTAGCCCGCCAACTTCTATTGCTTTCTTTTCCGATGTTGAAAATTGCATAATCTCACCTTGTTAATTTTTCCCAACTAAGTTCTTTTAAGAGAAGTGCCTTGATAAGGCTACATTCTGAAAAGATGTAAGTCAATAAAAATTAGTTATATTAACAATATGTTAATAGTATTCAATATTACAACTCTGGAATTTGCTTGAGACACAACAAAATTACATTTCTATATGATAATTTTAAATTCAACAGAAAAGGCTTGATAAAAATCAAGCCCTTTCCTTCTCAACAATTCCCCACCATAAACTCATCAACCCTATCCTTCAATCTCTTCCAAGGAACCCTTCCCTCATTCTCCCAGCGTTGTAAAGATCCCGGATCAATCTTCAGTTTCTTACCTAATTTTCCTCGGGTCAGTCCTAGATGAACTCGATGAGTCTTTAGTTTCTCACCCCAACTTTTCGGTTTTTCATAAGGACAGTATCCGAGAAAATCCATGATCTGCGGATAATATTTTGTCCTCGGTTGATCTCTGTTTTTTTCCCAATTTAAGACGGTGCTGGTCGTCACTTTGAGAGTTTGAGCAACTTCTTTCTGTTCTAAACTCAAATCTAAACGCTTTTTTCGAAGGTGATCTCCAAGAGTTTTAATTTCAATGGGATAGGCAGGATTTTCCGGTCTTCTTCGTATTCTGGCGACGGGCTGCAACATGGCAACGAAACTACAGGGATTCATGGCAGCAACCAACATGAAATTGGCCGGAAAACGGAGACTGGCCGCAGCCCTAGCAATGGTGACAATGCCGTCCTCCAGGGGCTGACGCATTACCTCCAGAACATGCTTGCGGAATTCCGGCATCTCATCAAGAAACAGCACGCCGTTATGGGCCAAGGAAACCTCGCCGGGCCGGGGGATGCGTCCTCCGCCGATCAGGCCTGCATCGGAAATGGTATGGTGAGGGGTACGAAAAGGCCGGGTCACCAGCAGAGGCATATCCTCTGGGAGCAGACCGGTGGTGGAATAGATCTTGGTGGTTTCCAGGGCCTCTTCAAGACAAAGATCCGGCAGAATAGTGGGCAGTCTGCGGGCCATCATGGTTTTGCCGGTTCCGGGCACGCCGCTGAGCAGGATATTATGGCCGCCTGCCGCTGCTACTTCAAAGGCTCGTTTGGCATGCTCCTGCCCTCGCACCTCGGAAAAATCCACGGAATATTGATTTCGCCGAGCGAACAGGGCCTGTACGTCGGTCCGGGAAGGCTCAATGATCTCCCGCCCTGCCAGAAAGTCTACAGCCTGTTGCAGCCGGTCCACAGCAATGATTTCAATCCCGCTGACCACAGCCGCCTCATGGGCATTATCCGCCGGGACCAAAAAGCGTTTGATTCTGTTCTGCTTTGCCTCCAGCACCATAGGCAGAACACCGCGTACCGGACGGACTGCGCCGTCAAGGGATAGCTCCCCTACAATAGCGGTCTTTTCCAAATCTGGACAGGTTAGCGTGCCCGAAGCAGCAAGAATCCCCAAGGCGATGGGCAAATCATAGCCAGCCCCTTCCTTTTTTACCGCTGCCGGGGCCAGATTGACCGTGATCCTGCGAGGTGGAAATTGATAACCGGAATTCTTGATCGCCGCCTTGACCCGATCCTTGGACTCACGCACTGCTCCCTCAGCCAGACCCACCGTAAAAAAACCGGGCAGGCCTAAGGCCAGATCCACTTCTACACGAACTATAAGACCGTCGACACCCGCGACGGCACCGCTGAGTGTTTTGGAGAGCATTTAATCAAATTTCAAACAAGCATCGGTTGAATACCGACAGGAAATTTTCGCAACCTACTTTAAGTCCTTATTATATTCCATATCAAACCACATGGCGAACAGGGTGAACAGACTGGAACTCATAAAGGAAAACATGGCGGCCAAGGTGTTGATAGGAGGCAGATGCCCGTCAATATCAAGGTAAACAACTGCCCGGATAGTCAGGATAACAGTGAAGAAGAAAAACAGCAGGCCGAGGAAATAGAAAAAGATCAGGGGATGAAAATCCCGGATAACGTATTTTTGCAGCATTCTGCGGAAAAAACCTTTCATGAGCATCCACGGGATAGCAAACATAACTTTTTTTATTTTTATCCCGGAGACCTCACCCACGTTATAAACCGGTCGAACAGAGATGTCGCGGACCCGGAAGTTGCCAATATTTAAACGGATCAGCATATCATTCGGTATTCCGTATTGCGGGTAGAGCGCATCAAGGTCAATAGCTTTGAGTGCGGCCAGACTGATGGCTGTATATCCGCTCTGCGAGTCGGCAACATGCCAGTAACCCGAGGCTATCTTAGTGAAAAAAGAAAGAAAGGAATTGCCTATATACCGATGCTTGGGGATCATGCCCCAAGATTCACCCCGAAAGAGTCTGTTGCCTTTGGTATAGTCGCACTCCCCTGCGCAGACAGGCCGAAGCATTTTGGGAAGATCCGCCGGGTCCATTTGGAAATCGGCGTTCATGATAACAGAAACATCGACTTCATGGTCTCTGGTCCATTTGTACCCTGTTGCCGTGGCCCCTCCCACCCCCCTGTTTTGTTCGTGCTGCAGCAGGATTATTTTCTTATTTGATGCGGCCAAAGATTGAACAACAGTTGCGGTTCGGTCCCGGCTGCAGTCGTCAACCACCACGATGAGGTCCACATAATCGGGCATGGTCTCAATGACCTTGCCGATGAGCTTTTCCTCGTTATATGCCGGGATAACAACCCCTATTTTTTTTTCAAGATACATACAATAAAACCACAGGTAAATACTGAACGATATTGAACGGTTTAATATCTAATTAGAATAGAGTATAGCACCACAACCCGTCAATAGCAAGTCGTCATCTGTGCCGAAATCAAGAAAAAGCACAAGGCGCAAAAAACGCATAGGGATTCCATGTAAAATATCATAACATCACGGCATAAAACAACAACTCAATATCAGGCCATTAAGCGAAAGTTGACAACAGAACCCTTCATTCTATGCGGAACCATACCTATATAATTCGAACCGAAAAAAAACAGCATTTACACACCTTACTTAATGAAAAAAAACTAAATTTATGGTTAACTCAATGAACGCATTTTGCACGCACCATAACAGCATGGCCCCGGTTGGCACCATGCTGTCTCCTCTATACAACAAGTAAGCAATCCAATGACAACAGCAACAGATCAGGAAAACAACTCGCCCGAACTCCCCTCCGTCGACATTGAACAGGAGCTGCGCAAATCCTATCTGGATTATGCCATGTCCGTTATCGTCGGTCGGGCCTTGCCCGACGTGCGCGACGGCCTGAAGCCAGTACACCGGCGTACTCTGTACGCCATGCGGGAACTGGGGACCACCTATAACCGGCCTTACGTGAAATCCGCCCGTATTGTCGGTGATGTCATCGGTAAATACCACCCCCACGGCGACTCTGCCGTGTACGATACTTTAGTACGAATGGCCCAGGATTTTTCGTTGCGCTATCCCTTAGTCGATGGCCAAGGAAACTTCGGCTCCATGGACGGGGATCCGCCAGCTGCTATGCGTTATACCGAAGCGCGGATGACTAAGCTGGACCAGGAACTTGTTGCTGACCTTGAAAAGGAAACCGTTGACTTCATTCCGACATACGACAACTCGCAGATGGAGCCCACGGTCCTCCCGTCGAAGATTCCCAATATCCTGATCAACGGGTCAGAAGGAATTGCGGTGGGCATGGCAACCAAGATCCCGCCCCATAACCTGACCGAGGTTATCGACGGCCTAACGGCCCTAGTTGACGATCCAGAGCTTTCTGTGCATCAGTTGATGGATATTATCACGGGGCCTGATTTTCCCACAGGAGGCTTTATCTGCGGTCGGGCAGGAATTCGCGAGGCCTACGAGACCGGACGTGGCGTGATTGTGATGCGGGCCCGCCTGCATGTTGAGCAGAGAAAAAAAGGCGGCGAAGCCATCGTGGTTACCGAGATTCCTTTTCAGCAGAACAAGGCGAAGCTGGTCAAAAAAATAGCTATACTGATGAAGGAAAAACGGATCACCTCCATTGCCGAAGTCCGTGACGAATCAGATAGGCACGGACTGCGGGTGGTCATGGACCTGAAAAAAGATGAGATCCCGGATGTAACCATCAATCAGCTGTTCAAGATGACGCCGCTGCAGAAAAGCTTTGGTATCATCATGCTCTGCATTGTCAATAACAAGCCAGAGATCCTGAACCTGAAAGAGGTGCTGGTCCACTTCATAGATCATCGGCGTACGGTCATCTATCGTCGCACTGCCTTTGAGCTGCGCAAGGCCGAAGAACGAGCTCACCTGCTGGAAGGATTGAAGATCGCCCTAGATAACCTAGACGAGGTGGTTAAACTCATCAGAGCTTCGGCCAGTCCGACAGAGGCCAAAGCGGGCTTGATCCAACGCTTTGAGCTCTCCGAACTCCAGGCCCAGGTCATTCTGGATATGCGCCTGCAAAAGCTCACTGGCTTGGAACGCGACAAGATTATCCAGGAATATACTGAACTCATGGAGCGCATCGCCTGGCTGACAGAAGTACTCTCTGATGATGCCTTGGTTATGCAGATTATCCAGGAGGAATTCCAGACAATTAAAGAACAGTACGGGGATGAACGTCGCTCGGAAATCATTGATGCACCTGATGAAATCCTCCCTGAGGACATGATAACCCCGGAAGAAATGGTGGTGACGGTCTCTCTTAACGGCTATATCAAGCGTAATCAGTTATCCCTGTACCGGGCCCAGCGTCGGGGCGGCAAAGGCGTTGCTGGCATGGCCGCTATTGAAGACGATTTTGTCACGGATCTGTACACCGCCTCTACCTTGGACACCTTCCTCTTTTTTACCAATAAAGCACGGGTGTTCTGGCGCAAGGTGTATGAACTCCCCATGGCCGGTCGCACGGCGCGGGGGCGAGCTGTGGTTAATCTCTTGGAGCTGGCTGAAGGAGAAAAACTCGCTGCCATCCTCTCGATCCCTGGTTTAGCTGATGCGGACGAGAGCCACACCATCCTCACGGTCACCAAGAAAGGCAGGGTCAAGAAAACCAGTATTGCCGAGTACAAGAAACCTGTACGCAAAGGCAAGCTGGGCCTGACCATTAAGGATGACGATGAGATGCTCTGCGCCGCCATGACTTCCGGTGATGACCACGTCTTTCTGGTAACGAAAAACGGCCAGTCCATTCATTTCCATGAGGATGATGTCCGAACCATGGGACGCACTGCCGCCGGTGTCAAAGGAATCACCCTTGCTGAAGATGATGAAGTGGTTGCCGCTGTTGTCCTGAAAAATCATGAAGAGGACGACTCTCTTCTTACGGTTACGGAAAACGGTTACGGTAAACGAACTGCGGTGTCGGATTATCGCCTCCAGAAACGGGGCGGCAAAGGTATCTTTGCCATCAAAACCAGTGAGCGGAACGGCAAAGTGGTCGGGGCACTCCAGGTGGTAGACGAAGATCAGGTCATGCTCATTGCGGATTCAGCCAAGGTTATCCGGCTGCCTATGGACTCTATGCGGATCATCGGGCGCAATACCCAGGGCGTCAAGATGATCAATCTCAATGAAGGCGAGAAGGTCGTGGCCCTATCCATGCTGGCCCGTAATAGCGATGACCTAGAGGATGCTCCAGAAGGCGATGGAGATGATCAGGATAATCTAACTGATCTGACTGACGATATCCTGCAAGATACAGAGCAGAATACGCGACAGGATACAGATAAGGGAGCAGATGGAACGCCGACCGATTAAACAGACAGCGATTATTGGGGCAGGCAGTTGGGGAACTGCCTTAGCCAAGCTGTTGGCGGATAAGGTGGCAGACAAGGGAGAACAGGTTCTTCTGTGGAGCCATAGAGCCGAACATGTAGATGCCTTACGCCGGGACAGAGAAAATCGAAAATATCTGCCCGGTGCCGCTTTACCGAGCAATCTGCACGCGGTCAAGACCTTTGACGATCTGTCTTCCTGTCAATGCGTGGTCATGGCGGTGCCGTCCCACGGGTTCCGTGAAGTGTTCCGCCAACTCATCCCCCAACTCGAAGACGGAACATATCTTGTCTCTGCTGTTAAGGGGATTGAGATAGAGACTCGCCAGACCATGTGCGAGGTCATGCAAGAGGAGCTTACCCGACAGGGCAGAGCTGACACCATGTTTATCGGGGTTTTGAGCGGCCCCAGCTTTGCCGATGAAGTTGCCACAGGCCAACCCACTGCGATCACAGTAGGCTTTGCGGATAGCAGAGCAGCCAAAACAATACAGCATCTTTTTTCCACATCATTTTTCAGGGTCTACACCAGTTCGGATACCATCGGCCTGGAGATCTCCGCAGCCATGAAAAATGTGATCGCCATTGCTGCTGGTATTTCCGACGGCTTAGGCTACGGGCTGAATACGCGAGCAGCCTTGATTACCCGTGGCCTTGCGGAAATCACCCGCTTAGGTATTGCACTTGGGGCGGACCCCCTCACCTTCTCCGGGCTCGGCGGGATGGGTGATCTGGTCCTGACCTGTACCGGTAGCCTGAGCCGTAACCGGACAGTGGGGCTCAAACTCGGTGAAGGCCGTACCCTGCAACAGGCCCTGACCGAGATGACGATGGTGGCTGAAGGCGTCAGGACGACAAAATCCTGCTATAGTCTGGCTGCTGCTGTCGGCGTTGAAATGCCCATCCTGGAACAGACCTATCAGATCCTTTATGAGGATAAGCCCTGTCGGGCAGCGGTGCAGGATTTGTTCGGGAGGAGTTTGAAGGAGGAGTAGGGAAGGTCGAACAGACATTCTATTCTATACCGCCCTCACCATCCCCGGCTTGTGGTATTACTGCGACCACCGTTCCCGGCGAAATGCTCTTTACTGGTCTGATCCAGTCCGGTTAAATCAACTGATATTATTACTCAAGGACTGCTGGAAACTCATCAAATACTCTCTCGATAGGGATAGCAAAATCTACTCTCTTACTCTCTCCTACTGTACCGGCAGCAACACCACGGACATACCCAGCTGCATCCAGAACAGGTCCGCCACTTTTATCCAAAGGAATTTCAGTATTAATCTGAAGAAACATCTGATTTTGCATGCCGATGCGTCGATACCCGGAAAAAAATCCAGTTATCACGCTTTGTTCAGAGTCAGCAAAACTGCCGGAAACAAATATGGGGTCACCCAATCTCAGGAGAGCACCAGGCGGGGACGGTTCAAGAATAGGGTTTTCCTGAACCGCTGCAGAAATCAACAGGGCGAGATCATATGTCTGACTTATTTGAACTAAGGAGGCGCTCTGCTCGGAACCGTCAGCCAAAACAATTTTTATCGCAAGATGTTCCGATGCTTTTTTCTGCTCAACCAAATCCAGCTCGTCTTTCTCCTGCCTGAACCTGAAATCAGCAAGATGTTTTTCCCGCTGATTCATCAAGATCTTCAGCTCATCTTTCGAGCTGCCCCTGCCCATTTGTTTAAGGCGTGCTCGATAGCTGCTCAATTTTTCTTCTTCAAGATCCAAGAGCTGTCTGTTGCGATGTATCTGCTCTTGCAAGGCAGCCAGCTTCTCTGAATCAGGTTCAACCACCTGCTTACTGGTAATAATGAAGCTTTTCCTGATAAAAAAACCGGCTCCTCTTCCCCAGGATGTTCTTACAGAAACGATTGCCTGGCGAACCTGATCCAGCCCTGCAATCGACACTTCCTGTTTGAACGAGCTTGCGAGATCATCAGGGGGGTGGGCAGCTGAATACGGGCCTATGCCCTCTTGTTTCATATAAGAAAAGACGACCACACCAAGGGCAAGCAACAGGCCCAGCAATTGTATATATTTGCCGATATCGGAAAAAGGTAGTTTCTTTGCCGTACCACTCATCTTTACGGAATTATTTGTATCTTTATATTTTTTCCTTCTCAATTATTCTTCGAAAAATTGTTCATTCAATAAGGGCAAAGCTCATTCTCTTCAATCCAAGTTATTCTACATCATCCTCATTTTCCCTCCTTGAGGGAAACAAAAGGCTCCCAAACAACTCATCGGCCTTATTGGCAAAAATCCTCGGCAAGTGCATACCCATATAGTCTTCCCGTTTTTTCATTTTTTCACGAAAATAATCAGTATTTCTCAAGAAGTTGTCTGCGTCGTGCATTTTTATTCCCCTTCATGATAAGCATATGATTCACTGTTATGGAAGAGGCCGCAGCATCACTCAGGATATCAGCGATAAAACGAATCCCGTCAATGTGCTCCTCGCGAAAGGCCTTTTTCCGTCCTGATGCCAGATACACCATTCCGATCATACTTTTTTTCTTGCCATCCCAAGCCTTTAATGGACTGATGGCTAAAGATTTGACTGTCTCGACAAACGACTCGTCCTCTGCTTCCAGAAAGACCTTGTCTTGCATGGCTTTTTTGATATCTCTGTAGATCAAAACATTACAGGCATCACGCTCTTCAATCAAATAACGCGGAATCCCCTCATTGGCGGGAATCGACGCAGCAAACCACGTACTCTCCTGCAAGCCTTGGGTCCGGGCAAGGGTTTGGTAGATGATATTGCCCTGTTCTTCCTGATGCGGCAGGGCGATGCGGACGGCCAGCTCAATGCTTTTTTCACCGGTAATTGTCCGCAGGTATCCCTGGATGACTTCCAAAGTTTCAGAAAAATACCGAAGACAGTCTTCCGGCGAGGCCTTGTCTTTACCTGAGAGCTTTTTCAATAATTGAGAATGTTCGTTGCGTACCTGATGGGCAAGTTGATGCAGGCTTGCCAGCATATCCAGAGAGCGGTGCGTGCGCCTACGCAGGGTGAAAAAATTCACGCCAAAAGACGAGAAGGATAAGACGAGAATAACAACGTTTTTAACTGCTGAGGAAAAATCAGGGAAAAAGACAGCATGCAGGCTGAGAAAAACAAGTATGACCGAGATGAGCAGGTAGAGCGCCCAACGCCTGCGGAAAAAAAAGGAAAATTGATTATATCGCCAGGCGGATTGCCCTTCAGCATATGCTGCCAGGCATTGCTGCTCAGGCCCGCGAACAAGGGCGGATAAGGGAGCATCCTTAACGTCTTTAAAAATGAGCACAGTTGTCAGCAGGGGAACGGCATAAAAAAAGAGCCAATAATCCTGAAGAAAAACTTTCAGGGCATCTCCCTGGAGATAGGTGGATACTTCCAGACCGATCCAAAGACAGGCTGTCTGAACAAGATAGAGAACGAGAAATTTACTTATCTTTGCCATTACGGATATTCATCATGTGGTGAAGGAAAAAGTATTGCCAAGAAAAGTTTGTTTGAACATGACCGGGCAAAAAAGTCAACAGTAACCGGCTGTGTTCGAAGCATATTATCTGATATTATTCGTATATGGAAGGGAGATTGCAGGACTGCGCTCTACATGGCTGCAACATCTGTATGAATCCAGGGCCGAACAGATGCTCGCCCTTTGGTTGACTGCGCAAAAAGCAGTCATTCTCTGCTGGATAAAAAATGGCAGGTTTTATCCAATCATTCATTGCCAACGGGTAACAGCTATCCAGGTCTTGTTAAGGGTTTATGAGGGCAACAGCATCCAGAGCAAGTCTAGGAGCTACCTACCGGGTTCATGCTTAGCGCGTGACCCGATTTTTTTTCCTTGTTTGCTGCCTATTTTGAACGGCATCGGCGGCAGAAGCTGTTGCATAAACAGCCCTGCCTACAAAATCCACACAGCGTAACTCTTCCCCATCTGTTGCGCAGCTAATCGTCCCCTGATCCCTAGTCACAACCACCGGAATTCCCCGCTCTCTCCAAGCAGCCAAGTTTGCCGGAGCAGGGTAGTATTTCTTCCCGTACTTACCTGCGGAGACAATAATCAACGCAGGGTCGACAGCGTCAATAAAGGCAGGGCTGCAGGACGTGCTGCTGCCGTGATGAGGGGCTAGCAGGATATCCGCACTCAAATCATGCCCTTGCGCAAGCAGCATGGCCTCCTTTTTCTTGCCGATATCGGCCGGAAAAAGAAAGGCTCTGCTCCCGTGCCGATAGCGCAGCACCAAGGAGGCATCGTTTACTGAAAGTCTCCCCTGCTCCCCCGCTTGAACAGCCCCACCAAAAATTTCTAGATTCATATCCCTTGCCTCCGCCATCTTGTCTCCAAATTCAGGCAGCACAACCTCTGTTCCTTGGCGGACAGCCTGATCAATGATTTCCTGATAATTGCCTTCAATACGAGGATCACCGTTGATAAAAATTTTTTTCGGACGGAAACGGGCCAGGATAAAATCCATGCCGTTAAAATGATCACTATGAGGATGGGTGATCACGGCCTGATCCAATCGCCAGACCCGTTGCTGCCATAAGTACGGAGCAATGACCTGCTCGCCGATATTGCGCCTACTCGCTCTGTTTCCTCCTCCGTCAATAAGAACTCGGACCCCGTTTGCCATCTGGAGAAAGCTGGACGTGCCTTGGCCGACATCCAGGTAAGCCACCTTGCTGGTCTTTGACCTTTCCGGGAAAAAGAGTCCCCAGGTGAAATGAAGGGAAAGAAAGACAGCTCCGACGATTACGATACTTCCCGTGATCTTTCTGAACTTCTCCATTTTCAAGCTGAGAAACCAGAGCAGAATCAGCAGCCCGTAGCATAAAATCTCAGCCGTTGAAGGCGTGATGGTCCAGAGCGAAGCCCAAGGCAGGCCACTGCCGACCGCTGTACAGTAATGACCCGATTGAATACCCATCCCCCCGATCTTCAGCAGAATCACTGCTACCTGCGGAGCAATAAAGAGACAGGGAATGGCAGCCAGCCCCCAGGGAAGGGCCCAAAAGCAGAGAAAGGGTTCCACCAGCAGGTTCATCACCGGCCCGATCAGAGAGAAACGATGAAAATGAAGCAGCATAAAGGGAAGGGTTCCCAGGGTTGCTGCCAGGGAAACCAAGAAAGCTGGAAGAATAAAGCCTTGCCACAGACAAAACAGCCGGGCCGGACCAACTCGCCTCTCCTTTTGTTCCGATGCAAGGTCAGAGGATGAGGGCAGTCTGTTCAATATGGCCGGAAGAAAGAGGATCAGAGCAGCCACCGCACTGAAGGAAAGTTGAAAAGAAGCGGTAAACAAGGCCAGCGGGTTACAAGTCAGGACAATCAGGGCCGCAGCAGTCAACAAGTGAGGCAGAGAATGCTGCCTGCGCAGCATGAGCGCGGTAAAAAGCACCAAGGTCATGATCAGAGCTCGTACAACCGGGGTGTTCATTCCGGCAATAAAGCTGTACCCGAACAGGATGGGTAAGGTGGCGACTAAGGTCAGAGTCGGCACATGGGTGCGGAGCAACAGCTGTTCAGAGCGTTTTAAAAGCCAACTGATAATCGCCCCGACCATGAGGGCAAGCAGGCCCATATGCAGACCGGATATGGCGAGCAGATGCATGGTGCCGGTGGCTTTGAACTGCTCCTGAATCTCCTCCGGCACCCCTGCCCTGCTGCCGACAAGCAGGGCCTGATAGGTTCCGGCAATCGGGTCGGGCAGATTATCTCTGATAAACCGAGTTACCCGCTGTCGTACCTGTTCCGGCAAAAAATACAGGGAACGGGTTATTTTTCTGATGCCTACTTTTTCCTGCTCTTTGAGGACGGTAACCCGCTCTCCGATGACCCAGCCGCTGATAAAGATGTCCTTGGCAGCAAGATAGCCCTGATAATCAAAGACGCCTGGCGTCTTAAAATTGACTATCGTTCCGACCTTGGCCGGGATCATCAGGGTCATGCCCGGTTGCAGGGCATCGGCCCTTCCCTGCATGGACAAGCGAACGCGCCCGTACACCGGCTGCCAGTTTGTCCGGTTATTATGCAAGTTGTTGTGCAGGAGGACATCCTCAGCTTGGATCTCAAATCGAGAGACAATGACTTCCTGCCCGTCCCGCTGGAACACGCTTTCCTCAACCATCGTATCCAAGACGCCCACTAAGGTAACTTGGTGGCGTTCCCGGAACAAGGTCGCAATATGGCCGTTATTTTGCGATTGAGGAGTCTGCGATTGTTTGGCCTGATACAGCAGGGCAAGATTGCCGAGAAGAAAAAAGAGCGGCAAGATAAGCAGCAGAGAAAGCAGGGAGCTCGTTTTTCTCTTCATATACAAAGAAACAGCGCTGCCAGCCAAAACAAGCACAGCGCCTATAAGCAGGGGTTCGGTAAGAAAATCGGCAAAAACCAAGAAGTGGGAATGAGCGAAGATAATACCGAGGAGAAAGGGCAAGCTGACCAGGAGAAAGATATTCCGGTCACTCCAGCGCAGGCATTGATGAAGAGGTGCTCCAAGGAGAGCAGGCAGACGAACGGACCAGGCTGAACCGTCATGGCCCTGCATATGGTTAGCGCTGCAAACCCAGGAGATCTTGCACGGCCTGTACATGTCGTTGCACACCACCGCGATGGCGTTCCACCAGCTCTTGCGCTGCCTGCCCCATTGTAGCTCGGGCCTCTTGGTTAGTGAGAAGATGTGCGAGCGTTTCGGTGAGAGAGTTCACGGTGACTATTTTCCCTCCTCCACAGTCAAGCAGTTCATGGGCAATCTCAGAAAAATCTTCCATATGCGGCCCGAACAATACCGGTACTCCGTGGATGGCCGGTTCAATGGGATTATGCCCCCCCTGACTAACCAGGCTACCGCCGACAAAGGCAAGTTCAGCTTGGCTGTAACAGAGGGCCAGTTCGCCCAGGGTATCCAGGATCAACACTCTCCCCTTCTGCTCTCCGCAACTGCGCCTTCCTGCTTCCAGACCGAAGCTGCCAGCCAAGTCAACAAGCTCCTGCCCCCGGTTAATATCACGCGGTGCCAAAACAAGAAAGAGTTGTTTGGTGATATCCCCCGCAACACCCTGCCTTGCCAGCAACTGGACAAATGTGGAAAAAAGCACCTCTTCCTCGCCGGGATGGGTTGAACCGCAGACCCAAATGAACCTCCCTTGCCCTGCCAACTCAGAAAGAACGAATTTTTTTGCTGTTTCAGCGGGACGTTCCATATCATATTTCAGATTTCCCAAAGCAATGACCTTATCAGCAGGCACACCGAGCATGGTCATCTTTCGGCAATCTTCTTCCGTCTGCATGGACAGGAGATCGAATGAACGAAACATGGGCTGAAAAAAGAAGGCGAAACGCTGGTAGGCGACAAAGGATTTCTCGGAAATCCGACCGTTGACCAGCATGGTCGGGACACCTTGCTTCTGTAACAGGGAAAGCCAATTCGGCCAGAAATCCGTCTCTACCTGAATAAATATATCTGGCTGGAGTGCTGATATATAACGCCGGACAGCAAAACGGAGGTCAAAGGGGCTAGACAGGATACGCTGTACATAGGGCTGAAGCAGAGTTTCGGCAATTTTTTTGCCGCTGGCCGTGGCAACCGTCAGAACAATGACGGTATCTTCCAGGTCTGCCCGCAGGGCTTTAACAAGGGGCATAGCCGAGGTCACCTCGCCAACGGAAAGGGCGTGTATCCAGATAACCGGGCTGTTTGCTGTTCCACCACCAGCGGCCTCGGCAAAGGCGTTCAGTGCGTGTTGTCTTTTTCCAAGGGTCAACCCTAGACGCTCCAGGGTGCGGCCGCGATATTTTGCTCGGCTCAGAACGACAAGTAGGAGCACGGGTAGGAGGATTACTCCGAGAACGCAAATTAGGAAATTATAGGCAAAGAGCATGGGAAAGGATGACAAAAGGGAACAGTTTTCTAAAACAGGGTTCATTACGAGTTCAACATGTACAGAGAGAACGATCATGCAGACAAGGGCAATTGTCTACAGAATGTGTTGATAAAGATCATAATAGGGTTTATCATTTTTTGCATGACAAGTTGCAGCGAAAATGCCGCTCCATAGTATCTCGGCACGCACAATTCTGCACAAGGCCTTTTTCTTTTTCACTTTTCATTGAGATGGAGAGCTATCATGCCGCACGCCTATATCCAGTCAAAAATCATTCGTCGTCTTGCCCCGTTCAAGGTGGACGGGTTGGCTATTTCCTATGCCGAGTTTGTGCCCAAGCTGTACAATTTCTGTATGACCTTGGGCTTCCGTAAGGACAAAATCATGCCCTCCAGGGCCTTCTGTTCCGACGAAAACCAGGGCTGGCCCATTATCTTACTGACCAAACATTTCGGCACCTTCCCCTTTAACCACGGACGGGTAGGTGGCATTGTCGCCATTAATCGCCACGGCCCCCATGCCCATCACGGTGAAGACTCGGTGATTGTCCAGGCAAGTCATGTGGGCTATGACCCTATGACCGGAAACTACGGTACCTTTATCCGGCCCAGAATGGACGGGACCTGTGTTTCCGCATCCTGCGGCAAGATAACCCATGTGATCAGTCCCTATCTTGAGCAGTATGAGTTTGCCAAGCAGAGAATATTTCTCCATCGGAATGAGCTGGGACACCACCTGATTACGATAAAAAATTCCTTTATCGATTTTTCCTCTCATCCGGTTAAAAATGGCTTGGTCGTCTCTCTGGAGCAGATTGTCGCGCCCAATGAAAACGGCAATATCCATCCGGTCGGAGCAGTCAGCACCAGCCAGACCTATGAGGTTTCCGAGACCTTCCGCAAACGGATCGATGCAACCGGGTATATCTGGAAAAGCGGGGCCGGGGAAAGTATCGGGGAGCATCTGGCAGAGGACCTCTTCTATTTCAGGGAGGACTTTCATGAAACCGATGAGTCTATCCTCTTGGAACGCAATCTGATTGAATTCATGCCGATCATTGTCACCTCAAAAAATCCGCCGTTACGGGCCGCAAAAATTAATATCCAGCTTGAATTCGCCCGCACCGTCGAATCCATTCGTCGCGGCAATGAGTATAAAGGGAAAAACCTTTTGTACATTGCCGGACTAAATATAGATATCTCCGAATACAAGAATTATCCCGCCACCACCTATTTTGTTCCCTGGGCAGCCCACATCCAGCTCAAAGACGGTACTCCTGAGGAATATATTCATCCGGTGGAACAGGAACGCCTCTATGCCCTGCTTGCCGAACAGGACAGTGTCAATCCTGATCAGGCCGACCTGAAAAAACAGATCAACCGGATGCTGGAGGCCCCGAGGTTTGATATTACATCGCCGAACACGAGCCTGAAATGATCATCCCAGGAGCCAACATATTGTGGCATTTGAAATACTGCTGACTATCTTGATCGCTATCATACTTATGGAAATTTTGCTCCAAGACATACCGCCTCCTCTATAACGAGCAGACACAGGTAGGCCGTACAGCCTGCATGTACTTGAAAATCACCATTCACCTTTTTATCGTCTCAAAGACTGAAGACAAAAACTTCAGAATGAGGAGCTCAGTATGAAATTCAAATTCACTTTTTCTCTTTTCACCATATCATTGGCCCTGTTTCTTATAGAAATATTTATTCATTTCGACGTAGTGGAATATATCTACAAAATTCATAACACTATTTTCGACAGGTTTCTCCCGGTTGTTATCTTCTCCCTTATCGGTATGCTCTGTGATTATGTGGTCAGTCTCAAGAACAAGAAAGAGCAGGAAAAAATCCTGACCTACAGGGCAACGGTACGCAGCGCCAATTATTTATTGAGAAACGTGATGAGCAGCATGCAGTTACTCTCCGAGTCCCGATCCGTACGAGAAGAATTCGGTGACGAGAGTATTGAACACATGAAGAACTCCATGCAGGAAATCGAAGAAATCCTTGTACAGTTCCATGAACTCAAAGAAATAAATCCTCAAACCATCAAAGAGGTGGCAGATTCAACGCAGCATAAAGATGAACAGGCCGCCTCTTAATAAGAGAGGTGCCAGTTCTGCTTTGCTCAGCAGCAATAAAAGCTCTCCCTCCGTGACCGACACGGAGAAAATTGACGGGCAGAAAAAAACATGCTAAGCAGATATGCAGTAGAATAAAGAATCCTCCTCTTCAAAAAACGCTCGCTTGATCTACCAGATATTCTGCCGGATACTCTTCTGGATAGCACATAGTCGAAAAGTGAACATAAACAATCTGAACGGTCTTTATATCCCATGCTGGCTGAAAAAAAATACACCCTTGAACTGGCCAATTTCATCGCTTCCTCTCCCACAGCCTTTCATGCTGTGGCCTCAGCGGTTGAGCTTCTGAAAAAAAAGGGCTTCCAACAGCTTGATGAGAAAGAAGCCTGGCAGAAGCTGCCCGCAGGAAAATATTTTGTCCTACGTAATGACTCCAGCCTCATTGGGTTCATCTGGCAGGATGGGGCAAAATCCGTGGAGATGATTGGAGCTCATACGGACAGCCCCTGCCTCAAGGTTAAACCCAAGCCGGTTATAAAAAGCTGGAACTGTTTTCAGCTTGGGGTTGAAATCTACGGTGGTGCCCTGCTCCGGCCCTGGCTTGACAGGGAGCTCTCTCTTGCAGGTCGGGCCCTCTGGCATGAGGCTGGCTCAACAGAACTTCACTCAAGTCTCATTGACTTCAAACGTCCTATAGCAATTATTCCCAATTTGGCCATTCATCTCAATCACGAGGCCAATAAAATGCAGGAGGTCAACAGGCAGACCGATATGGTCCCCCTGCTTTCCCTGACCGAGGAAGAGGAACCGGATTTCCTTCAAAGCATCGAGAAGCAACTGCGTAACCAATATCCGCAGGATTCGCTGCCGGAACAGATCTGCATCACCGACCATGAACTCTTTTTCTACGATGCAACTCCCCCAGCCCTGATCGGCTTGGAAAACCAGTTTCTTACCGGGGCCCGTCTGGATAATCAGATTTCCTGCTTTGCGGCCTTGCAGGCCCTGTTAAGCGCTGATACCAGCGGAACAGATCAGAACTGCATGATTATGCTCAACGATCATGAGGAGGTAGGGAGTACTTCTGCTCTCGGTGCCCAAGGCTCATTTCTGCGTGATATCTTGGAACGGCTCCTGCCAAATCCAGGGGAGCGCCAGGCCATGCTGCGTAACTCCCTGCTCATCTCAGCAGATAATGCCCATGCCCTCCATCCCAATTTTGCGGATAAGCATGATCCCCAGCACCAGCCCCTGATGAACCAAGGGCCGGTTATCAAGATCAATGCCAACCAACGTTATGCCACCAATGCCGGAACAGCTGCCCGGTTCCGGTTACTCTGCCAACAAGCCGAGGTCCCTGTGCAGGAATTTGTGGTGCGGAATGATATGGGCTGCGGCTCCACCATCGGTCCTCTGACTGCTGCAAAAATCGGCGTTGACACGGTGGATGTTGGGGTGCCTTCTCTGGCCATGCATTCCATTCGCGAGACAGCTGCCAGTAAGGATTGTTGGTATCTCTATCAGGTGCTGCAAACTTTTTTCAGCTCAAAGCAAGGCTAAGAAGCCCTAAAAACCCTCATGTCGCGTTTATATGAAAATGGCCTGTGACTCCCCAGAGGGAAGGGATAGGGATTTACTGGAGCATCCTGAAATGCCTTGTATATCCCGTATAGCCAGAAGACCTTGCCCCTTTGACCAACGATCAAATCTTGCATGAAAAAACTATGGAACATCGCAGATCTTATTGATCTGGAATTCTTCCTCAACCAGGATGACGGGGAGGATCTGGACAGCCTCTCTGCCCGTGACCGGCAGATCTACACCGACCTGCCCTCAACGACTCAGGAGGCAAAGCCTCAAAAACTGCTGCGGGCTTGGCTGTCTTCCCGCCAGCACGCCCTGCAACAAAAGGACAGCGAGATCGCTCTCCCTGGAAGAACCTGGCAGGAAATGCTCTGCCTCTTTTTCGGTATAGCCCTGTTTTCTGGTCTCTTCTCCGGGGGTGGGCTGGCCTTTTCCTTTCTCAGCTATTCCGGCAGGGAACCGGTGAATGTGGCCGCCTATTTCGCCGCCTTTGTCCTTGTCCAGGCTCTGCTCTTCCTCCTGCTGGCCGGATCTGCCTTTTTCCGCAGAATACAGGGAAAGAATATCATTGAAGCCTCCCTGCTCTACAGACTCCTCCGCCGCCTCTTTACCGGCTTACTGCATAAAATCATGGCCGGTGTGCAGAAAAAGACTTCGCAAAAGGTCTCTGCTGAAACCCGGCTCAAATGGTCAGCCTATAACAGCAGCATCAAGCAGATACGGCAACGATACGGTCTTGTTTTTCTTCGCCCCTTCTTTCTCGTGGTGCAGGTCTTTGGGGTCTGCTTTAATACCGGTGTGCTAGCGGCAACCCTGTTCAAGGTCATCGGGGCTGATCTCGCCTTTGGCTGGCAGAGCACCTTACAGGTCACGCCTGCCTCGGTGCATCAGCTGATGCATTGGGTCGCCCTGCCCTGGTCCTGGCTTCCAAACACCTTTATCCCCAGCCTGCATCAGATAGAGGGATCCAGACTGGTGCTGAAGGAGGGCATCTATCATCTCATCAATGCAGACCTCACCTCCTGGTGGCCCTTTCTCTGCCTCTCCGTGCTCTGCTATGGCCTGCTGCCCCGACTGATTTTGCTGATCATCGTCAGCAGTCAGCAGTACCGAGACTTGGCCATGCTTGATTTCCAACAGGGTTATTTTCGCCAGACCCTGCACAGGATGCGAACCCCGCAGCTGTCCACCGCAGCCCGTACCGAGCCCAGGCCCTACGGGAGAGCAACACCGAAGCCTGATACTGCGGTTACGGAACCAGCACCCAGGTTTCAGGATATCACGCAGGAAAAAAAAACTGCTGACCCTGCTGGCGACTCCCCGCAAACCTTTGATCCCGCCTCTCCTCTTTCTCCGATTATTGCCCTGATTCCCGATGAACTGCAGGCTGATTGCTCATCCAACGAGCTGGAACAGCAGATCCGCCATCGTCTCGGCTATGCCCTTTCTCAGCTGCTCCCCTTCTGGACCTTGGAGCAGAGCGAGGAAGAGGAGCTAACAGCCTTGAAAAAAGCAATGGAGCAGGATAAGAGCAGAGATGTCTTCGTCCTCCTGGAGGCCTGGCAGCCCCCTATTGAGGAGCTGTTCTCCTGGCTCAGCCAGCTGCGGCAAACCATCGGGCCAGCACCTGTCATCTTCCTGGCCCTGATCGGCAAACCACGCCCGGAAACCATTCTGACCCCGGTGCAGCCGCAACACCTGCAAACCTGGCAACTGAAAACCGCCGCGCTCGGCGATCCCGGCCTGCAACTTATTGAGCTGGTGAAATCATGAATAACCTTTCCCTGCAACCCGCCATCCCTGCCTCCGTTGTTCCTGCATTTGCTATTGTCGGTCATCCCAACGAGGGAAAGTCCTCGGTCCTTTCCACTCTCAGCGAAGACGACTCGGTGCGGGTCAGCCCGGTGCCCGGCGAGACCAAGGAATGCCGGACCTTTCCGGTGATTATCGACAATAAAGAGGTTATCCGCTTCACCGACACACCCGGTTTTCAGAATCCCCGCAAGACCCTGGCCTGGATGCAGCAGTATCAGGGCGATGACAGGGATTTGATCTCCGAATTCATCCGCACCCATCGAGACGATCCCGCCTTTCATGACGATTGCGCCCTGCTTACCCCGCTTGCTGCCGGCGCAGGCCTGATCTTTGTGGTGGATGGCTCCAGACCGCTGCGCAATATTGACCGGGCTGAAATGGAGATCCTGCGCCTCACCGGCAGGCCGCGCATGGCTATCATCAACTGTAAGGATGAGGACAGCGACTTTCTGGAGGGTTGGCAAAACGAATTCCGCAAGCATTTTAATTCAATCCGCCTGTTCAACTCCAACAGAGCTACCTATGCCCAGCGTATCGCCCTGCTGAACAGCCTCAAGGCTATTGATCAGGATCTGGAAGGGGTTATTGAATCGGTGATTCAGGCCTTCCGGGCAGACTGGCAAAACCGCAACCGACAGACCGCCGCCCTGATTACGGCCATGCTTTCAGACAGCCTGCTGTACCATAAATCCGTTTCCTGCCCGTCCGGGGCGGATGAAGAAAAGCTGAAAAAGGAGCTGCACAAGACGTATACGGAGTTTGTCAGCAAACGGGAACGGACAGCGCATCAGCAGATCCGCAAACTGTTCAAGCATAATATTTTTAACCTGCAACTGCCTGGACAGTCGATCCTGCAACAGGATCTCTTTTCCGCCAAGACCTGGCAATTCCTGGGTCTGACCGCCAATCAGCTGACCATGGCCGGGGCCATCAGCGGAGCTGCCTTGGGTGTCGGACTGGATACCTTGGCCGGGGGCATCACCTTCGGGGTCTTTACCGCCATCGGCGGGGCCTTTGGTGCGGCGGCAGCTGCCATGAAAGGAAAAGAAATGCTCACCGGCTCCCGATTACTGGGCATGAAATTGGATAAGCAGCAGCTTCAGGTCGGGCCGGTAACTAATATGCAATTGCTCTATATCTTGCTTGACCGTGCTCTGCTCTATTACAGCCATGTTATCAATTGGGCCCATGGTCGCCGGGATTACTCCGAGGCCGTGACGAATGCCGATGCGGAAGAGGATGATAAGCAGGGATATACCAGTGGTTGGTCCAAACAGGAACGCCGGGTCTGTGATCGTTTTTTCAAGAAGTTACAGAGCAGTTATCTGCCGGACAGGGATCAGGCGGAAACGGAGCTTGTTGCCTTGCTGCGGGATAAGCTGCGGGAGATTTCTGAGGGTGGATGAACCCACTGACGGCACAGAGATTGAAGCGGTTGAGGTTGAATGAAAAAAGATCATTTAGATCATTTTCAGCCGGAACAGTCTGTGGTACACTGGTAATTTTGTTCGTTTCCGATCAATAATACAAACAATGACGTAACCAAGTAACTGACTCAAGAAATGTACAATAGCGCCCTCCCCAAACAGCCAACCCCCACCAAGCTCCTTAAACCGCTATGCTGATGACAGATGCCCCCCAAACCCTGGACCAAGCCCTCCAGTTCTGGACAGAAAAAACACCCAACAAAACCTTTATCCGCTTCTCTGAAGGAAATTTCACCTTTGCAGAGACCCAAAATATCGTCAGGAACACTGCCGGGTTCCTGACAGCAAAGGGCATCAGACCGGGAGATAAGGTCTGCCTCTTATTGCCGAGAAGGCCGGAACTGATCTTTTCCTTTTTAGCGGCAAGCAGCAGAAAGGCGCTGACCTGCCCGATTAATTATCTGGAAAATGCAGAGCATATTGAGGAGATGATCACCTCGCTCAAACCTGCTGTGATCATTTTGGACGAATCAGTAGTGCGGGCTGAGGTGCGCGATTTCATTCAGGCATATGGAGTAACATATGGAGCAACTCTCATTGCTGTACAGAAAACACCTGAGAACCCGGAAGCTGCTCCCTGGCAGACCTGCGTTGAGCATTCCCCTGCCCCGCCCTTGGCTCAGCTCCCGAACGACTTAGCCTATCTCAACTTCACCACCGGTTCCAGCGGTTTTCCCAAAGGCGCTCTCTGTACCCATGCCCACCTCTACTGGAATACCCGTTCTGCGGTTGAAACCTTCCAGATGACAGCAGATGACGTCCACCTCTGTATGTTTGCCTCTTTCTCCCATCCCCATGAGCTCTTCTGTCGGGCTCTCTATACCGGGGCCTCGCTGGTTCTGCTCACAGAAATCAGTCCAAAGGCTATTGCTCAAACCATTATCCGACACCGGGTTACCTGCATGATGGGCTTAGCTGTCATGTATAAAATGATGGCTCGTCACTGCAAAAAAGTTACCTTACCCCGTCTGCGAATTGCGGAAAGCGGAGGCATGTTTACTGATCAGGAAATCCATAAAAACTTCCGTGATGCCTTTGGTCTTCCTATTCTGTCTGTATGGGGAAGCACGGAAACAAGCGGTATCGCTCTTGCTAATGTGCCGGATCAGTATCGGACAGACGGCTCTATGGGCAAACCCTGCTCCTATTATCAGGTCAGGCTTGTTGATGAAGACGGTCAGGAAGTAGCACCAGGGGAAACCGGAGAGCTGATCTTTTCCGGTCCAGCAGTCATTTCAGGCTATTATAACACCCCAGATTTTCCCAGCAGAGAGGGTTGGTACTTCAGCGGTGATCTGGCCCAACAGGACGAAGAGGGCTTTTACCGTTTTATTGAGCGCAAAAATGGGATGATCAAGGTGGCAGGACTCAAAGTCTATCCCTTGCAGGTCGAGCTGATTATCCAACAGCACCCTGCGATAAAAGAAGTGGCTATTATTGGTGTGACGGAAAAAAGAAGGGGCTGCGTGCCCAAGGCCTTCGTCACTCAGGAAGAGCATGCTGCACTTGATGTAGACGAACTGGAAACCTATTGTCGCCAGCGCTTAGCCTCCTATATGGTCCCCAGAGAATTTCAGCTTGTAGAGGCCCTCCCTAAAATAGGGAGCGGCAAAATTAATAAAAAAATCCTGCTTGCAAATCCAGAGCTGCCCTTACCTGCCCCTGTCCCTGCTTAATACGAGTACCTGCATCTCGTTTTCTGCTCAGGAAACAAGGCTGCTGCCAGTCGGGCATCTCGACCGTATATATCATCATAAAAATAAGCTGCTCCGGTATGACGGTCAACCCGTGCTGTCCGATAAATAAGGTGTACAGGCAGGGGGGTATTCAAGACAAACACCTTTCGCTTCTTGCTGGCGATCTGCACTTGCAGCTGCTCTCGCGAGACCATCTGATGATCGTTACTCAGGATATAGTCGGCTAAGTCCAAAGGGCGACTCAATCGGATACAGCCGTGACTGAAGGCACGTTGAGCACGCCTGAACAGACCGTGCGCCGGTGTATCATGCATGTACACGTTATTATTATTAGGGAACATAAATTTTATCGTGCCCAGGGCATTACCCGGTCCCGGCTCCTGACGGAGGTGAAACCGATTGATTCCTCTCCCTATATTAACCCAATCAATACTCTCCGGCATGACCTCCGATGCCCCCTCCTGCCAATCAGCAAAGATACGGATACGCTGCTCTTGCAGATAAAAAGGATTCTTCATAACTTTGCCAACTATTTCATTACGGGCAATGGAAGGCGGTATATTCCAGTAGGGATTCACCTCAATATAGGTCATAACCTGGCTGAAAACCGGGGTCTTATGTTGCACCTTGCCGACAATAACCGGCATGGTGATCTCAACCTGTCGATCATTCATGCCCACAAGGCGAAACCCGGCAATATTAACGAGAATACGCCGCCCTTCAAGCTGATGGGGCAACCAGCGCCAGCGTTCCATATTCAGGATGATTTTATTGATATGATCCTCAACCGGCAGGTTCAGCGCGCCTAAGGTATTCTTCCCGATGACGCCGTCCTGTTCCAGACTGTAGCGTTGTTGAAAATGTTGCACAGCCCGGAGCAGGGCATTGCTGTATTGAAGACGATGAATCGGCAGGGGAGCAGGAACAAACCACCATGACGGCGGAAGCAAGGCTTCTCTAAGAGAGATGTGCTCAGTGACCGGTATCGGCCCGGGAAAAGGCTTTGGGCGAGCAAGCAGAGGAGGCGGAGGAATAACGGAAAAATCTTTCAGATCGCCGGTAATAAATAACCGTTCCGCCAGCTGCCGCAGTCTTGGATCGGTCATCCCAGGCCTCAAGGTCTGGCCAAAAGGAATTTCAGGCCAACCTCCCTGCTCAGCCAGTTTTCTATATTTGGCCAGCATTTTTTTCAACGATTGGTAGTCGTAATGATGCGGCGATAACTCCTTTAAAAACCGCCGCAAATCATGAGTGCTCACGGTTTTACGGAGCATGGCATGACGATTGGCAAGCGTAGAGCGGGCAGCGGCAAAGAGATTCGGGGCAAGCAGGCAATTGGCGGCAGCCCCTTCTATCATATCCCCGAGATAGGTATACAAGGCCAAGGTGAGCATGAGGTCGAGCCGAGCAAGATCTTTTGTCTCCCTGCTCATCAATAAGGCGGTCACCTCACTTATCCGGTACCGCTCAAGATCCAGTCCTTCCTCGTCAACCCGGCGCAGGACGGAGAGGAGAATATGGGCGTTCCAGGTTGGCCCGTATTTTGTCACCCAGTACGGAAAAAAATTATTTTCCTGATAAAAAGCAAACAGCAGGGCATCCAACCCGTCGGATGCCTTCCGGTCGGTGATAAAAGAAAATTTAACAGAGGGCTTGTTTTCGAGAAGCCAGAAAAGATTTTTCTGCAAGGGCAACATGTCTGTTGCCGGAATGCTTCTCACCGTATTTTCTGCGTCCTCATCAATATGCGCCGAACCGGAGGATAGGCTGAGTAGAAAGAAGACCGCAATACCAATACCGGCACAAACAGCCGAAAACTTCGGGAAGGTCATGGATGGGTTCGTGGAAATACTCTTTTTCACCTGAAGATGAAAATTCTCCGAGGCGGTGTTCACCAATAAACGATTCAACGGATAAGCAGGGAACAGGCAGGGGAAAGTAACAAAGGCACAGGAAAAAATTCCTGTGCCTTTTTCTGCCAGAGCCGACTCAGCTCCGCAGAGAAAAAATGTCGTATCCTGCGAGAGGAACAGCTTTTATTTCTTGGCGATTTCTTGACGCTATCGCTTAATAACGATAATATTCCGGCTTATACGGTCCCTCTACATCAACGCCTATGTAATCTGCCTGCTCCTTATTCAGAACAGTGAGCTGCGCTCCGATTTTTTCCAAATGCAGGCGAGCCACCATCTCATCAAGCTTTTTCGGGAGAAAATACACCTGATTCTCATACAGGGTGTAGTTATTCCATAACTCAATCTGGGCCAGCACCTGGTTGGTGAAGGAGTTACTCATCACAAAGCTGGGATGACCGGTTGCACAGCCGAGATTCACCAGTCGGCCTTCGGCCAGAACAATAATCCGCTTGCCGTCTGGAAAGATAACATGATCGACCTGCGGCTTGATATTTTCCCACTTCAGATCCTTCAGACCGGCAATATCAATCTCAGAATCAAAATGACCGATATTGCAGACAATAGCCTGATCTTTCATCTGATCCATATGGGCTCTGGTGATGACCTGCAGGTTACCGGTGCAGGTGACAAAAATATCACCGGCAGAGGCAGCCTCTTCCATAGTCACGACCTTAAAGCCTTCCATGGCAGCCTGCAGGGCACAGATAGGATCAATCTCTGTAACATGAACCATGGCCCCCATGCCACGCAGGGCCTGAGCACAGCCCTTGCCCACATCCCCGTAACCGATAACCACGCCGACCTTGCCAGCAATCATCACGTCCGTGGCCCGTTTAATACCGTCGATCAGCGACTCGCGGCAGCCGTAGAGATTATCAAATTTTGATTTTGTTACGGAATCATTGACATTAATAGCCGGGGAAAGCAGTGTTCCGGCCTTGGCCATCTCATTCAAACGATGAACACCGGTGGTGGTTTCCTCGGAGATCCCACGAATATCCTTCATCATTTCCGGATATTTCTCATGCATGATCTGGGTCAGATCGCCGCCGTCATCCAGAATCATATTGGGCTTCCAATCATCAGGCCCGAAAATAGTCTGTTCAATACACCACCAGAACTCCTCATCAGTCTCGCCCTTCCAGGCAAAGGTGGGAATCCCGGCCTGAGCCATAGCTGCTGCGGCCTGATCCTGAGTTGAAAAAATATTACAGGAGGACCAGCGCAGGTCCGCACCCAACTCGACCAGGGTCTCCATCAGGACTGCCGTCTGGATGGTCATATGAAGGCAACCTGCAATCCGGGCGCCTTGCAAAGGTTTATCCTTACCATACTCCTCACGCAGGGCCATCAGGCCGGGCATCTCTGTCTCGGCAATAGCGATTTCCTTGCGTCCCCATTCAGCAAGGCTCATATCCGCCACTTTATAATCATTCATTATACAACGCACTCCAATAGGATAAATAGGCTAGGTAACTAGCTGATGCTCTGTCTGCATAATAATAACCGACCCAGACAGAGATCATAGAAAAAAAGCCGGGCGATGCAATACACACCGCTCGGCATCAAATATACAAAAAACAGGCAAGGATGAACAGGAGATTTTCAGATTCCTGCTGCGCTCTTCAGTTCCTCAGCCTTGTCTGTCCGCTCCCAGGTGAAATCGGGCAACTCACGACCGAAATGGCCATAAGCGGCTGTCTGACGATAAATGGGCCGGAGCAGGTTAAGCTGCTGAATAATCGCCTTGGGACGCAGGTCAAAGACCTCCTCAACCAACTGCACCAAACGCTCTTCAGAAACCTTACCTGTACCAAAGGTATTCACATTAATGGAAACCGGCTTGGCAATTCCAATGGCATAGGCCACCTGCACTTCGACCGTGGACGCCAATCCGGCAGCGACAATATTCTTGGCCACATAACGGCCCATGTAAGAGGAAGAACGATCCACCTTGGAGGGGTCCTTTCCAGAAAAAGCACCGCCGCCGTGGGAGCCGCGACCGCCGTAGGAGTCGACGATAATTTTTCGCCCGGTTACGCCGCAGTCGCCCACAGGACCGCCGATAACAAAACGACCGGTCGGATTGATGAAGTATTTCGTCTTCTCGTCAATCATCTCGGCAGGCAGGGTCGGCTTGATGATCTCCTCCATCACCCCCTCTTTCAGATCAGCATAAGAGACATCTGGACCATGCTGGGTCGAAACAACTATTGCCTCAATCCGCTTGGGCACATTATCTTCATACTGAATCGTAACCTGACTCTTGGCATCAGGTCGCAGCCAGGGAAGAACCTTATTTTTTCGCACTTCAGACTGTCGCTTTACCAAACGGTGCGCATAGGTGATAGGCATGGGCATGAGCACCTTGGTCTCATCACAGGCATAACCGAACATCAACCCCTGATCGCCCGCTCCCTGATCCAAATCAAGCCCAGCTCCCTCATCAACACCCTGAGCAATATCAGGCGACTGCTTGTCAATGGAAGTCATAACAGCACAGGACTGCCAGTCAAAGCCCATGTCAGAAGAATTATAGCCGATGCCACGGATGGTCTGACGGACAATCTCCGGCATATCCACCCAGGCCGTGGTGGTAATTTCTCCGGCAATCATGGCCAGACCGGTAGTGACCAAACTCTCGCAGGCAACGCGGGCATGGGCATCCTGCTCAAGAATGGCATCCAGAATGGCATCGGAAATCTGATCAGCCACCTTGTCAGGATGACCTTCGGAAACAGATTCTGATGTAAAAAGATGACTTGACATAAAAAACTCCGTAGTAAGTTTAAAATAGAGTGTTAACTATCAATTATACGGCTGCTCTCAGCCGATCCGCCCGTCCGCTCCCCTTCCAGCCCGCCTGACGAGCCTGAACAACGAAATCAAGGATAATATCCCATTTATTGAGCGGACTGATCAAGTAGAGTCCATCAATAAAGGAAGAAATTTTTTCTACCAGCCCTGCTGTATATTCCAAAGCGACCTTGCGCTGATCAGCCACCTTGTCAAAACGAGCAAGTTGCTTTCGCAACTCGGCAGGTACGTAAATTCCTGGTACTTCATTATGAAGAAACTGGGCATTACGAGAGGATATAAGTGGAAAGATCCCTGGAAACATAAGAATATCTATATGCTGTACCTTTTCCATCATCTGCTCTATCTCATCAACAGAAAAAAGGGGCTGGGTCATGGCGTAGCGGGCTCCGTAAGCAGCTTTTTTCTCCAGCCGTCTGATTTGCAGGTCAGGTGAGGCTGGACGAAAACTGAAGGCAGCTCCGATGGAGAAATTAGTCTGCTGCTTCAAAGGACGACCGGCCATATTCATGCCCCGGTTCATGCTGTCCAGCATTCTGATCAGCCCTTCGGACCGCAAATCAAAAACCCCGCTGACCCCCGGTTGATCCGTACCGGCTGCTGAATCCCCGGAAACGGCCAGAACAGCTTCTATCCCGAGCAAATGCGCTTCCATCATCCGGGACTGGAGGCCCAGGGCATTCAAATCCCTGCCTGTCTGATGGAGAATGGTCTGGATACCGGTCCGTTGTCGAATCAGGGAAGCCATCCCAAGATTTCCTGCCCGCAAGATGGCCAGCGGGTTCTCGCCAAGGGAGATGGCGTCCACCCCGGCCTCGGCCAATCGCTCGGCCCCTGCCAGAACAGGTTCCGCATCCAAGTGGGTGGGCGGATCAAGTTCCGCGATGATGGGCAGTCGACCAGGCTGAAGACTTTCCAGAAAACCGCCGTTCCGGGGATCAGGGAGAATATCTTCCTGAACCTCCTCCCTGATCTCCACATCCCTGGCTCGGACGCGCACGGGTTTAATCTTGAGTGCGGAACGAAATTCCTTAATATGGGCCGGAGCAGTGCCGCAGCACCCGCCAATAAGATGTACCCCGTTACGGATCATCTCCCTTGCTCTGGTCGCCATATAGCCGGGCTGTGCCGGATAAATCATACGCTGCCCGTCCATCTCCGGCATTCCGGCATTAGGAAATGCGGAGAGCGGAATCCCTTCCCCGGCCAGTATGGACATCCTGCCGACAGCCGAGACCATAGCGTCAATACCGCGACCGCAATTTGTCCCCACCATGTCAGCCCCGGCCGTATTCATGGCCCGCCCGCAACTGAGGGCATCATCACCCTGAACCGTCATGCCACGGGACGGAAAAACCATCTGCCCGATAATCGGGAGATCAGGAGCTTCGTTGCGAGCGACCTCAATGGCGAGCAGCACCTCGTCAAGACTGGAAAAGGTCTCTATGATCAGAAGATCAACACCTCCCAGGGCCAACCCCCGTATCTGTTCGCGCAGGCTGTCTCTGATATCATCCTGAGTGAATTCCTCCTCGTCACGGGGAAAACTGATGCCGGACGGTCCCACAGAACCGGCAACATACACCTGATGCCCTGCCGCTTTCACGGCAATCTCCGCCCCGGCCCGGTTAATCTCCTCCACCCGCTCTTCCGCACCGGATTCACGCAGGTTAAATCTGTTGGCACCAAAGGTATTGGTTTCGATCAGCTGACTGCCCGCCCGAATATACTCTTCATGGGCATTAAAGATAATATCAGGGGCCTGCACATTCAGCAAATCCAGATTCCGCCCTCGCTCGACCCCCCGTTCAAAAAGGTAGGAGCCGAGCGCGCCGTCTCCCAGCACAACATGATTCCGGACATATTCAATAAAAGGCGGTTTCATTGCAGGACCCCGTGTCCGATTCTCCGCTGCTTGCGGCGTACGTTATTCATCATTTCAGCGTGTCTCCCCGCCCTTAGGCAGGGATAATTTATTTTCCTGTTTTCTTGACAACTGATTTCTTCAAACCGCCAAGGGCATGCTCAAGAACCTCATCCATATGCTTCACAGGAAAAAAGGAAAGCTTCTTGCGCATCTCTTCGGGAATTTCCACCAGATCCTTTTCATTATCATGAGGAATGATAATTTTTTTAATACCGGCTCTTAGGGCAGCAAGGGCCTTTTCCTTCAGCCCTCCAATGGGAAGCACCCGACCGCGTAGGGTTACTTCACCAGTCATCGCCACCCCTTTTTTCACCATTTGCCCGGTGATTGCCGAACAAAGTGCTGTGGTCATGGTGATACCAGCTGAAGGACCATCTTTAGGGATCGCTCCGGCAGGGACATGAACATGAATATCAATGGTCTCAAAATAGTCATCAGTCACCCCAAGGGCCTTGCTGCGGCTCCGGCAATAGGTCAAAGCAGCCTGTGCTGACTCCTTCATCACATCCCCCAGCTGACCGGTCAGTATTACTTTCCCTTTACCAGGAAGCACAGAGGTTTCGATATGCAGCAGGACACCGCCGACCGAGGTCCACGCGAGACCCACGGCCAGACCGGGCTGCTGAAGGGTGTCCAGCTCTGTTTCTGGTAGATAGCTGGGCGGTCCCAAATATTTTTTCAACGTATTTGAGGAAATCGTATAGGGGCCTTTACCGCCTTCGGCAATCTTTCGCGCCAGCTTACGACAAACCTTACCAAGCTCCCGCTCTAGGTTTCTGACACCGGCCTCCAGGGTATAATGGGTGATGATCAACTCCAGAGTCTGGTCATCCAGCTTTATGAGACTCAGTTTGATCCCGTTTTCCTTAATCTGCCTCGGCAAAAGGTATCTTCTTGCGATAACGATTTTCTCTTCCAGAGTATAACCGGCAAGCCGGATAACCTCCATCCTGTCCATCAACGGCCCAGGAATGGTGTCTGTCCTGTTAGCGGTGGTGATAAAC
>CBFDDU010000008.1:0-40204 GCA_965603655.1 uncultured Candidatus Electrothrix sp.
GAGAAAAAGCTTGTGTCCGCCCTTAACCGAGAGCAGGTGAACCACAATGTCAAAATATTCCTTCCAGTCCACACAGGTAAGTTGAATAAACATCTCCAGGCTGAGATTTTTATCTTCCTTAAGGTACTGGACAACTTCTTTGTACTGCTCTTTGGGGACAACCACGTCAAGGATGTAGTCCGTGCCCAGCTCAGCCACCTGTTTCAGGGTGGCGTCCGGGTGGTCATGAACTGTGATCTTCGGGAATTTTTTCTGGAGGGTCTGTAAGAGCGTCCAGTTACTGATGCCCTTGTGGGCAGGTTTTGTTCGGGAAGGAGAGGGCAGTTTTTCTTTTTTCAGCCGTGCAGGCCTGGGTGGTTTGTAATCAGGATTCTCTTTTTTAAACTGCTCCCTAGCTTCAGCCATCTCCTGATTCTTTTTCTCTTCCAGAACGGCCCAATCCTGCTGCGCTTCAGTGAAGGTGTCAATAAAGGGGCTGTTCATCAATTCACCGATCTCCCAAGGGATCTCGCGGCCTTCTTTCTTGATCTTTTCCTGCAACTGCATGATGCCATAGAACAAAGCCTCCGGCCGAGGAGGACAGCCTGGGATATAAACATCCACCGGAATGATTCGATCAGCCCCTTTGACCACAGAGTACGAATCATAATAAAAAGGCCCTCCTGAAATACTGCAGGAGCCCATAGCAATGACGTACTTGGGCGCAGGCATCTGTTCGTATAGGGTGATAAGGTTTTCGCTCATTTTCTCAACAACTGTTCCTGCCAGAATAATCAGGTCCGCTTGGCGGGCGCTGGCTCGGGCGACCTCAGCGCCGAAACGCGCCCAGTCATGCCGGGCTGCACCGGTGGACATCATTTCAATGGCGCAACAGGATGTACCGTACAGCAGGGGCCAGAGTGAGTTTGCCCGTCCCCAGGCAACCAACATTTCCACAGAATGAGCAAGCTGATTGCCGCCGGGAAGCTGTTCTGCTATTTTTCCCGCCTGATGGGCAAGAACAGAGGATTCAGCAGAGGTTTTAATGGATTGTTTGCCTTCAATTTTTACTCCCATACCAAAACCCCCTTGCGCCACGCATAAAGCAAACCGGAAAAAAGAATAAAGATAAAGACGGATAATTCCATAAGAACAAGCTGGTGTGTTATACCTGCAATTTCGCCGTTCACGACAGCCCTGAAAATCTTTACACAGGGAAAGAGAAACAGCGTTTCAATATCAAAGAGAAGAAAAAGTAGGGCAAAGATATAATAGGACACCTTGAAACGGATACGTGCCCCGCCGATAGGATCCTCCGAGCATTCAAAGGGCTGTAATTTGCGTACGGTATCCGGGGTGCGGAACGCAAGTAGTTTAGCCATACCAATGGCTCCGCCGACAAAGATAGCGCCGATAAATGCCGAAAATCCGATGATTATGTAGCTGTCCATGATACGACTGTGTCGCCTCCTGTATCCGTTCTGTTGAGCGGATGCCTCTTGTGTTCGGAGCAGGCTGACCTGCACTGTTGATGAGTTAGCAATTCTTCAGGAGCAGGACTGTAGGGGCAGACCTGCGTGTCTGCCCGGTAGAAAAGGGCGAACACATAGGTTCGCCCCTACAGTACCCGGCATAAGGTATTTCCTGCTGAATTCCTTACAAGGTAAAAAATAAGCTCTTATAATGAAGAGTAAATCGGCCTGCTTGTCAAGGATAATTCTGCTTCATCGCCAATGAGTTTTTTTTGTATTGTTCAGCAGTCCGGTGCTGAACAATATTGTTTGAAAAGTGACAAGGGATCTTCTCTGTTGTTATGATTTTTACTGTGCCTACTGTGCCCTTCTGCTGTGCCCCATATCGAAGAGCTGATGCTCCACCATTGCCAGGAGCTCTTTCAGAGTCCCGGCATCACAAGCGCATATGCAGAACCCGTTTTTCACCTGGGACGGGAGGCTGTCGTTCACTTGGTCGATTTTATTATATACGCGCAGGCAGGGGATTTTGTCCAGTTCAAGTGTACGTAAAAGTTCTTCCACGACCTTGACCTGCTCCTTCCAGGCGTGGTTTGAAATATCAATAACATGGAGAAGGAGGTCTGCCTCGAACAGCTCTTCAAGGGTCGATTCAAAGGCCTTGAGCAATTCTGCGGGCAGTTGGCGAATAAAACCCACGGTATCCGTGATGATCACCTCGGTCTCTTCCGGAAAACGCAGGCGACGGGAGGTAGGATCAAGGGTGGCAAAGAGCATATCTTCAGCCTGGATATGGGAATTGGTCAGGGTGTTGAGCAGGGTGGATTTGCCCGCATTGGTATAGCCCACCAGGGAGACCACAGGCACATCATGTTTCCTGCGCCGATTCCGGCGATGGTATCGTTGTTTGCCCACCGCTTTCAGTTCCTTGGCCAGGCGGGCGATTCGGTCATTAATCCGACGGCGATCAATTTCCAGTTTGGTCTCACCTGGTCCGCGAGCGCCGATGCCACCGGTGAGGCGGGAAAGCGCATCGTCCTTTGTGGTCAGCATGGGCAGCAGGTACTTGAGCTGGGCCATTTCTATCTGGAGCTTGCCCTCTCTGGAGCGAGCCCTGGAGGCAAAGATGTCCAGGATCAGCTGGGTGCGGTCGATGACTCGCAGATCGGTGTGGTTGGTGACCGAACGGACCTGAGACGGGGTCAGTTCCTGATCAAAGATAAGCAGGTTGGCCCCGTCACGTAAGCTCATTAGGACAATATCTATCAGCTTGCCGCGTCCGAGGATGAAGCGGGGATGCAGTTTTCGTCGTCGTTGGATAACCCGGTCCACCACCTGTACTTCGGCTGCCCGGGCGAGTTCAGATAATTCAAGCATGGAATCTTCGACCTCAGCTTGCGAGCCTGTGCTGACAGAAACCAAAATAGCCCGATCACACCCCTTGTCGACTGTGCGAATCGGCCGTGCTTTGGAAAATTGCTGTTCAATGCTGTCGATGAGGGACAGGTAGGATTCCTGCTGTGCCGCCGGATGTACTGGCTCAAGAAGGTTCCAGTCACGGTCGTCTATTCGGTTGGGAATGAGATGAGCCGTATGGAGCAGATCGGGAAAGCCGTCTTTCATGGTCAGGACTGATATCATGTCCAGCCGCAGACAGGCCATATCCATGATATCCTCTTCCGTCGGTCCAGACTCGCTGAAGCTGGTGTGGATACAGCGGACCCCGCGCAGCCGCCCGCCGGAGGTGCGTATATTGCTCAGGACCGGTATCTCGATCCGGCTGTAATCGCCGAGGATCACAAATTCCACCTGACCGGACCGATGGATAATAAGGCCTATCTGGCGATTGAGCTCTGTGGAGAGAGAGGTCATGGCACGGGCCAGATCCCGCCCAATAATTTCATCTGGACTGACTTTCTTTTGTCCTAATCGCTCCAGTTGTCGGAGCTGCTTTGTTTTTAATCCTGATTTATTGCCGATGATACTGATAACGATTTCTCCTCTAGCAGGGGGTAGGGATACGGAGGGGCTGCTGCACCTGCTGGACACAGGCCCTGTTCATGATTTACTTATTATACCTTTATTTCGTGTTTTCCGGCATGAAAAATGAACGTGCTTTCTTGGCAAGAGGACCCTTCCTCGTGAACTCACTTGATCTTTTTTTCAGGTCCAAGGGACGATGGGGAGGCCTGAGCTTGGCAATTAAAACAAAAAGATCTTGGGAAATACGTTGCGTATTTTTTTTTTTATTGTCATAATAGATTAAAAATGATGCTTCTTTCATGGAAAGATGGCTGCCCAAGAGCGTTGCTCTAAGCCTGCGCGGTTTCCGGGCAATTTTATATTCAGCTTCCTGTCTCCTCAGTTATATTATACGGGGGTGATCAGGGAAATTGTTTTGTCGTTTAGACAGACGATTTTGTTCAACTCAGACTTATCAACACATAACGAATGGGACTTCCAAGAGTAGTCTTTCGGGTCTGCGAAACAAATAAATGCCCGAAGTATCAGTATGGAGATGCATTTACCGTTTCCGGGGTGGCCATCATGATGGAAACTGATGGAGACAGCTCCTTTGTCTGCACGACAGCTGTATACTCGAATCAGAATAGAGATAATTGCGAAATACTCTACGGTGACCTAGTCAAGATCGTTATCAAGTATGAGCGTGCCGATCAGATTCCAGACTGTCTCATCTCCTGCACAGGTTGTGTGGGCAGTATTCGTCTTGAGCACTCAAGCAAGCATCCTTTCACCCTGGAGCATGACAATCTGAAGGGGCTGAGTAAAGAAATGGCTCCTGTGCTGAATAAAATCAGCAAATTTTCTTTCTTTCGCAACATCAGTCCTAAAAATCTTACGGAAATTATTCAGAGTGCTCAGCAACGAACCTATAAAAAAGATGAGATCGTTCTGCGCAAGGGAGACCAAGGGAAAAACTTGCATATTGTGATCGAAGGGCAGGTTAATGTGTTGAATGAGACCGGGATTTCTATTTCTACCCTTGGGGAAGGTGAGGTCTTTGGCGAGATGAGCCTTATCTGCGATCAGGAAGTCGGTTCGACTATCCAGGCCTCGGGAGACGTGCAGATATTAAGTATTCACCGCAAGAATTTTCAGTTTATTATGGATAAGTATCCATCCTTGCATAGATATTTCAATCGCCTGCTTGCCCAGAGACTTGCTCAGTCAAATCAGATTCGTTCGGACGAGTATGCTTCTGGAATGATTGGCAAGTTGGAGGAAATTCCACCTGAGGCTCTTTTCCAGACCCTGCATGCCAACGCTAAGACAGGTATCCTGACCATCACTGAGGTCTCCGAGGGCACAGCACGATTTTCCATGCGTCAAGGTGCCCTCATTAAAGCGTCCTATGCGGGCCTTAAAGGCAAGCACGCCTTTTTTAAAATACTTCGAGAAAAAAAAGGGCGTTTTAAGTTTAATCCTGGTCTTGCTGCTGGCGATTTTGATGCCCCAGAAATCGGTTATTTTATGAAGTTATTGATGGAAGGACTTCAGCATATGGACGAGCTGGGAGATGAGGAAAAGAAGCAGGAAAAGGAAAGCAAATGATCCGTCATGGTTTCCTGCTTTTTATGAAATCATCTCTTCTTCATGTTCAGGGCAATTTTGATAAGAGGAAGAAAAAAAAATATACATCCGCTTGCCTGATTCTCCTCTGCTGTCTTGTTTCCCTTGCTAGTTGCCGGCACAGGGTTCAGGGAAATCCGCAGCCGGAACCGGTCCCGCCGGAAAAATACAGTATCGAAGCAACAGACCAGGAAGGGAACCGACCACCGCAATGGTGGCTCTCGCTGAATGACGCTGAGCTGACTCGATATATTGAGGAAGCCCTGAACGGCAGTTTCACCCTCAAACAAGGGGTTGCCCGCCTGAAACAGGCAGGTCTTGCTGCCAAACAGGCCGGTGCGGATCGATATCCATCGGTGGATGGCGGTGTCCAGGTGGGTACCGACCTAAAAGACAGCGATCTGGATTTTTCCGAAAGGATTGGTGTTACCTTTTCCTGGGAAGCAGATCTTTGGGGCAGGCTCTCCGCCGCAACCCAGGCCGCCGCTCTTGATACCCAGGCGGAAAAAGAAGCCCTTGCCGAGCTTTCCCTGGCCTTGAGTATTGAGGTTGCTGCAACCTATTACGAACTCATTGAACAGACCCTGCTTTTGGACCTCCTCCAACGCCAGATTGTTACCAACACAACGGCCCGTGATCTGGTTAAACTGCGTTTTGTCAACGGGGCTGTTTCTTCGGCTGATGTTCTTCAGCAGGAAGAATTGCTGGCCTCGGTGCATGCCCAACTGCCTCCGATTCAAGCCCGCCTCGCTGTTCTTCGCAACCGTCTCCAAGTCCTCCTTGGTCGTATGCCGGACAGTAAGGCTCTTTCCGTGGCTGAAGCCCTGCTCGAACTTTCTCCCCTACCTGTTCTCGGTATTCCAGCAGATCTTTTGCTCAATAGGCCGGATCTGCGCAAGCTGCGACAGGAGGTGGCAGCTGCGGATTACCGAGTCGCCCAGGCCGTAGCTGAACGGCTGCCCACCCTGAAATTGGGTGGTTCAGCAGGACTGAGTAGCGGTGATTTTCTTCTTTCTCTTTTTGCTGAGGCTTTGGCCACGCTCGTGGATTGGGATCAGAAAAAAAACGAGGTGGAGCGTCAAAAGGCCAAGGTCGAGGAAAAAATGGCTGCTTGGTCCCAGGCCTATCTTGAGGCTGTTGAAGAGGTGGAGAACAGCCTGCGTCAAGAACAGGAGCAGAGCAAATTGCTCGTGGCCCTTGAGGAGCAGCTTCGGGTGGCAGAATCCCTTCTTGAGCAGACCCGTAACCGCTACCTGCACGGGGTAAGCGATTATCTGCCCGTGCTTTCGGCCCTGGTTTCTGTCCAGAATCTGGAGCGTACCCTTATCCGACAACAGCGGGTCCAGCTCAGCTATCGTCTCCAATTATATCATGCCCTGGGCGGCAGCCCGTTCCAGCCCCTTTCTTCTGAAACTTTGCCATAGTCCTTGCCATAATCCATGAAAATCTTTCTGAAAGCATTCTTTTCATTGCTGATCCTTGCAGCAGCGGCTGGTGCAGCCTGGCATTTTTATATGAATAAGCCCCGGCCCAGAAAGGCGCGACCTCAGCGAGCCATTCCTCTGGTCCAAACCATTGCGGTCCAGCCGAGTACCGAGTCTGTGGTCTTTGAGACCTCGGGGACTGTTCTTTCGGCGAGAAAACTTGTGCTGCGTAGCGAGGTAGAAGGCCGGATTCTGGAGCAGAATGTAAAGCTGGTTCCGGGCGGGATCATCAAGGCCGATGAGTTGCTGATTCGCCTTGATGCCCGAGATTATCGCTTCCAGGTTCGTGAGCGACAGGCCGAGCTGGCCACAGCAAAATATCAGCTTGCGGTGGAGCAGGGCAAGCAGACGATTGCCCGCCAGGAATGGCGGATTCTGGCCAAGGAAATGAGCAAGGCCGAGGCTAACCGGGATTTGGCCCTGCGCAAACCCCATCTTCGCCATGTCCAGGCCCAGATCGCCGCAGCAAAAGCACGGCTAGAGGCCGCAGAACTGGCTGAAAAGCGGACAACCATTCGGGCCCCTTTTTCCGGCATTGTCCTGGATGAGGAGGTGGAGAAGGGGCAGTTTATCGGGAGGCAGTCTGCCATTGCCACCCTTGCAGCCACTGATTCCTTCTGGGTGCAGGTTGCTGTGCCCTTATTCCTCCTGGAGCGCATGCAGTTTCCTGATCAAGCAGGGCAGCAGGGCAGTAAGGTCCAGATTGTTGTAGAGAGAGGGCAGGGGGGAGAGTCTGTGGTTCGGCAGGGGACAGTGTTTAAGCTGCTGGCTGATCTTGATCCCAAAGGGCGGATGGCCCGGTTGCTTGTTAACCTGCCTGATCCACTTTGCCTTGGGGGCGAGGATACGGCAGAGACGGCAGCAGAGGATGCTGAGGGCTCCTGTGAACCAGAGGAAAAAATCCTCCTGGGTAGCTTTGTTCGGGTGCGGATTGAGGCCGGGCAGCTGGAAAAGGTCTTGGTCTTGCCGGAAAAGGCCCTGCGCGAGGGCAACCGCCTTTGGTTGGTCAATGGAGACGGTGTGTTTTCCTTCAGAGAGGCGCGGGTGCTCTGGCGGCGGGTGGACGAGGTCCTGGTGGATGCGGAGATCGCCCCGGAGGAGCGGGTGATTACCAGCCGCTTGCAGTCGCCGGTTCCGGGGATGACGGTGCGGGAGGAGTCGGAGGTGTCGAGTTATGGGAAGTGAGATGTTGTTTCAGACGAACGAATATAAGAGTGGTGAAAGGTTTCTCACAGCGTAATATTAAATACATACGCCAATGGTTCCTTTTCTGGAATCAAAGCGGAACAATTGGGCAACAGGCTGTTGCCCAATTGGAAAGCGGTCTCTGGCAACGGGAGGCCTTGCTTTCTTGACAGAACCATGATTTCCTGTAACGATACTTTCAGAGCTAATCCAACTTTTTAAGAGGAGTCCTGTGATGGGTAATATAACAATTCGTATCCCTCAGAAAATTCATATCGAGTATACCCTGAAAAGCAAGCAGATGACCAAGCGTATTCTCGACCTACTGAACACCTTGGTTTTACGGGATGAAAGTCCGGGCAGGAAGGCGGTTGACAACAGCTGTCAGATAATGCCATCGGATGAGCCACGGCGTTTAGGAGATCTCGCCTTGAAACTTTTCGGAATTGAGGACGGAGTTGAATTGGAGCTGCCTCGGCAGACGCCGCATCAACCCTTGGAGTTGGGCGAATGATTCTTCTTGATACCAACGTGGTTTCTGAGGTGATGCGTCCTCAACCCTCAGAGAAGGTTTTGCATTGGCTGAATCAGCAGAATGCCAGTGCCTTGTTTCTTTCCAGCATTACCATAGCGGAGATTTGTTACGGACTGCGCGTTCTGCCGGTCGGGCAACGTCGGCAAGTACTTGAGGAACGCTTTGAGCAATTTGTTGCTCAAGGTTTTTCGGGGCGTATTATCGTATTTGATGAACCAGCAGCACGTATCTATGCTGAAGTTATGGGTCGGTGCAAAGAAAAAGGTCGCCCTATGAGTCTCCCTGACGGGCAGATCGCCGCTATTGCTCAAGTCAATGATTTGGCTTTAGCAACCCGCAATATTCGCGACTTTGAAATATGCGAAATTGAGTTGATAAATCCTTTTATGTTGTAGCAAGGCAAGCCACAACAGCTGCTGACAACCTAAAACATGCAATCCCCATCCTCCCAACCCTCCGGCCTCATAGCCTGGATGGCAGGCAACCACGTTGCCGCCAACCTCCTCATGTTCCTCCTTGTTATCGGCGGCCTGATTGCAGCCAATAGGATCACCAAGGAGGTTTTTCCCAGCTACGACCTGGACATCGTCAATATTTCGATGAGCTATCCCGGAGCCAGTCCGGAAGAGGTGGAACAGGGGATTATTCTGGCGATGGAAGAGGAGATCCGCAGCCTGGAGAACATTGAGCGGGTGACCTCCACAGCCAATGAAGGATCGGCCTCGGTACGGGTCGAGCTGCTCTCCGGCGTTAATCCGGATAAGTCCCTCCAGGAGATCAAGAACGGGATTGATCGGATTACCTCGTTTCCCGATGATGTGGAGCGCCCCACGGTCAGTCTGCTGAGCAGGCGGCGTGAGGT
This sequence comes from uncultured Candidatus Electrothrix sp., assembly GCA_965603655.1. Classification (GTDB taxonomy): domain Bacteria; phylum Desulfobacterota; class Desulfobulbia; order Desulfobulbales; family Desulfobulbaceae; genus Electrothrix. Next base: position 9,109 of record CBFDDU010000008.1, read on the forward strand.
CCTGAGACTGGCCCTGTACGGCGATCTCGACGAGTACAGTCTGTTCGGGCTGGCTGAAACGGTGCGCGAAGACTTAATCAGGCTGCCGCAGATTAATCAGGTGGAGCTGGGCGGAACCCGCGCTCCAGAGCTGGCCATTGAAGTGCCGCAGCATGTCCTGCGGGCCCATAATCTGACCTTGGAGGAAGTGGCAGACACCGTACGCAAGGCAGCCGTGGATATTCCTGCTGGCGGGATCAAAACCCAGGGCGGCGAAATCCTGCTGCGCACCAGCGAGCGGCGGGAAACAGCCCTTGAATTCAGCAATCTGAAGGTAATCAGTCAACAGGACGGCACGGAACTGTCCCTGAGCAGTATTGCAACCATTCGGGAGGGCTTTGCCGAAACTGATCGCGAGGCCTGGTACAACGGGAAGCGGGCTGTTACGCTCTCCGTCTATCGCACTGGCGACCAGACGCCCATTGAGATCTCCGAGGCTGTGCATGCCTACATGGATGAATTGGCCCCGACCCTGCCTGCCGGGGTGCAGCTCACCGCCTCTCGGGACCGGTCTGAGATGTATAAGGACCGCCTGGATCTGCTGCTGCGCAACGGTGCTCTCGGCTTGCTCCTAGTCATGGTCACCCTGGGGCTTTTCCTGGAGCCCAGGCTGGCCTTCTGGGTGTCTATGGGGATTCCCATCTCTATTATCGGCTCCATCCTTATCCTCTATTTTGTCGGCGGCAGCATCAATATGATCTCCCTGTTCGCCTTTATCATCACCTTAGGCATTGTGGTGGATGATGCGGTTGTAGTGGGGGAGAATATCTACCATAAGCGAGAGGAAGGTCTGGTTCCGTACCGAGCGGCGTTCACCGGGGTGATAGAGATGTCTGCTCCGGTTTTGATCGCTGTGGCCACTAATATTATTGCTTTTATTCCTCTGCTCTTTGTTTCCGGCTCCACAGGACGGTTTTTTTCTGTGCTGCCGGAGGTGGTTATTTCGGTTTTTCTGCTCTCCCTGGTTGAGTGTCTCTACATCCTGCCAGCCCATCTTAATTATCCCAGGCAGGAGAAGAGCAACAGGTTGTTGTTGCTGTTGGGCAAAATCCCGATTTTTTGCGATCGCCTGTTGGATCGTTTTATTCATGGTCCCTTTACCGGGCTGCTCCGCCTGAGCCTGTCAGGCCGCTATGTGGTTGCGGCCTTGGCCTTGGCGGTGCTGGTTGTCGGGTATGCCTATTGGGATAGCGGGCACATTAATTTTTCTTTTCGTCCGAGAATCCAGACCGATTCCATTGATGCCGAGATTGAGCTTCCTTACGGGGTGAGCATGGAAGAGGTAAAGCAAGTGGTTCGTCAGGTTGAGCAGGGCGGGATACGGGCCTTGGAAAAGAGCGGTGGTCAGTCGATCATGGTCGGGATGCGGACAGATATCGGCAAGCGCGGGAGTAATGCTGCTGAGGTCTCCATCACCCTGGTGCCGCAGGATGAGCGTGAAATAACCACTCGGGACTTCAGCACGATCTGGCGCCAAGAGGTAGGCGAGATTGCTGGCTTGGAAAAGCTCTTCTTTGATTTTTTGGTGGGGCCGGGCGGGGCTGCTGCCATTAATATTGAGTTGAGCCATCCTGATCCGACGACCTTGGAGCTGGCTGCTGCTGATTTGGCCGAAGCGGTTTCTCGTTACGAAGGGGTGACTGATATTAATGACGGATTTGCCCAGGGTAAGCCTCAGTACGACTTCAAAATGCTGCCCGAAGGCCGGGCAGCTGGCCTGACAGCCAGAGATCTGGGGCGACAGGTTCGCCATGCCTTTTACGGCACGGAAGTCCTGCGGCAGCAGCGGGGGCGCAACGAGGTCAAGGTGGTGGTCCGTCTGCCCGAGGACGAGCGGAACTCGCTTCTTCATCTGGAAAAACTGCTGCTGCGTACGCCGGATGGCGGCGAGATGCCCTTGAACCGGGCGGCCAGGATCATTCAGGGCCGGGCCTACACCCAGATCGAGCGGGTGGATGGTCGGCGGGTCCTGGATGTCACTGCCAATGTGGTTGCGGGCAAGGCCAATGAAAATAAGATCCTTGCGGCCCTGAAAAAAGACTTTTTACCTGAGCTGGTTGCCCGCTACAACGGACTGAGTTATTCCTTTGCCGGGCGACAGCGGGAAAAAAACAAGGCCTTGGATGAACTGCTCATGGGGCTGGGTTTCAGCATGGCGGCCATCTTCTGCCTGCTGGCAGTGCTCTTTCGCAGCTATATCCAGTCGCTGATGGTGATGATTTCCATTCCCTTTGGTCTGCTCAGCGCCCTGCTCGGTCATGTTATTATGGGCTATAACCTGAGCATTATCTCGCTCTTCGGGATGATTGCCCTGTGTGGGGTGGTGATCAACGACAGTCTGGTGTTCATGGTCACGGCCAATCGCTATCGGGATCTGGGAATGACACCCTTTGAGGCGGCCTTGAACGGTGCGGCCCGGCGTTTCCGGCCTATTATGCTTACTTCGTTGACCACCTTTTTTGGCCTTGCTCCGATGATCTTTGAGGAGTCGGTCCAGGCACGATTTCTTGTTCCCATGGCTCTTTCTTTGGGTTATGGGATTCTGTTCACCACCTTGGTGATTCTGGTGCTTATGCCTGTTTTGTATATGATTTATTATGATGTGGCGGGGAAGGAGTGATAATCCGGCATGAAGCCAGAGTGGTAGTTTTGCCACTCTCTCATCCGACCTTCAACCGATTGAGCATAAATCAATGAGTTGGATATGTCTCTTCACTGTCGCTCTTTATTTCCCATAATGCTTCAATGGTATCTGCTGACAAGTCAGCTCCACAATCCCATTCTATAAAATACCCGCCATTTGAAATTTGCATAAATTTATTTTTATCTTTTAATTCACAGAAGGCTTCATATTTTAAATACGGCCTGACATCAAAAATGCCTACCCTGCCATCATGAGCAAGTATTTGTAAGGTATAATCAGGATTGGTCTGAATTTTGATAATTTTCATTGGTCAAGTCCTCTGATGCGAAAAGGCTTCTTACCATTTACTGCTAATTCCCAATCTGCCAGTAAATCGTCTTGATGAATTTCAATCCATGCTACTACAAGTTTGTGCTTTTTTGGCGGTATCATGCCTGACAGAACTTTGCCGTTATCTATGGAATAGACAGCAAAGTCACCTTGATATTCCGCATGAATATGCGGCGTGTGATGCTTTTCAATATCGCGGAAAAACATTCGAATAAGAATGCCGTAAAACATCGAAATAGTAGGCATGAAAAAGCTCCAAGGTGTTTTTATTTTACAGTACGTTAGACATAAAAGCCATTATCCGAGATCTGGCCAATCGATTTTACATCGGGCGGAGCCGACGCTTATGCCAAAACGTTTTGAGTAAAAAGGGGACGGATTTTTTTTACAAATAAGCATTTCTCCGTCAAGCGTCAATTGAAAAATAAATTCGGCCCTTTTTTGATCTTATGCCCGACCTGATAACCGAAATAGCCTCTGATGAAATCATTGATGCCGCCTATGTATGGTTGTGCTCTCGACGAGAGAATCACTCGCACAATAACGATGTTTGGAATCTGCGAATACATTGGGAGCGGGAAAAGCCGGAAATACAGCGGCTACTCCTTGCGGATGCGTATCAATAGACAGAATTCAGGCTGCCTGACGGCGATCTGCAATGCTGGTCGGCGGGAGATTCTCTGGTTCTCAAGGCGATGACGAGTGTGCTCGGGAATCATCTCGGGCTGTATCTATGGCCCGAAGCTGTGTGGACAGGAGAAACAACGTATCGCCCGGCTTTACGAGCAGGGTGCCGGAAGGACCGACATCGGGCGATACGTTGTGCGTTGGATGCGCTGGGCGCGTGGTGGATTTTGTACGTTATGTGAGATCGTTATGCCTAACTTTTTGATAGTCCAGTAAAAAGTCTGAATTTGCGTTTTTTACAAAGATAACTCAATGAGTTACAGAGATCCCAATTAACCATTCGGTACCATAGTCTTTATCAGTAAAAGGAATTGCTCCTTCAGCCTATACCAAAGAAATGCTTGCATATCAAGGGATAGAACCGCAGTGAATAACGCATGGAAGTAATTTTCAGAAAATACCCCATCCTTTCATTTTGTAGAACAGGCCCTTGACAGTCTTTCTGTAAAATGGACATAAGACACAATGGGCTGATATTACTTATATTGTCAGGAGCAATGACGCTTGCTATTTCCATAAATCGTTGATCTGCATCTTGGATATTTTTGGTTTATGGTAGAGTATTTTCGGGTAAAAAATAAAAATCAAACAATTCAACATGTTGCAAAATGCTTAAAACGGAGAAAAGGGTGTTGAATATCGGAGAAAGATTTCAAATGTCCACTTAATGTCCATTTTTTTATGTCGTAAAATTAAACAACTAATCCACTGGCTGGAAAAGTATGTCAGGGGCCTGTAGAAGGATAGGGTATTTGTTGTTACCCTGAACAACGGACATAAATGCTTGTTCAGCAGGGAGTGCGGCTTCCTCCATCGAATAGAACAACCCGTGGCATGCTGAAAGAATTGCATTCCTCTGTCTATCTGTTTATGATACCTTTCTCTCTCATCGAGTAAACAGACCTGTTAAAGAAAGGGATAACTAATATGAATATAGAATTTTACGATACCACCCTCCGAGACGGAACCCAGGCCGAGAATTTTAACCTGTCGGTTGATGATAAAATCAAGATCACCAAGCAGCTGGACAAGCTGGGCATGGATTTTATCGAGGGCGGTTGGCCCGGTTCCAACCCCCTGGCTGTGGAGTATTTTGAACGGATGAAGGGCGTGGAACTCAAGCATGCCCATCTCAGTGCCTTTGGCGCAACCCGCCATTTTCAAAACCCTGCCGATAAAGACCCCAACCTTCAGGCCCTGCTGGCAGCCGAGACCCCGGCCATTACCATCTTCGGCAAGAGCTGGGATATCCATGTCCATGATGCCCTGCGCATCGAACTGGAAGATAACCTGCTGATCATTGAGGATTCGTTGGCCTATCTGCGACCCCGTGTCAAGTATCTGATCTATGATGCCGAGCATTTCTTTGATGGCTTCAAGAATAATCGGGAATACTGTCTGGCTACCTTGGGGCAGGCCATCAAGGGCGGAGCCGAGACCTTGGCCCTCTGTGATACCAACGGCGGCACCCTGCCGCACGAGATCCCGCCGATCCTCGAACGGGTCAAGCAGTTCCTGGAAGAGCAGGGCAGCACTGCCCGGATCGGTATCCATCCCCATAATGACTCGGAGACCACAGTGGCCAATGCCCTGCTCGGTGTCTCCTTAGGATGTACCCAGGTCCAGGGCACCATCAACGGTTACGGCGAACGCTGCGGCAACGGCAACCTGACCTCGATCATCCCGGCGGTGATTTGCAAGATGGGTCATGAGGCCGAGGTGGGCAAGCATATCGACAAGCTCTACTCCACCTCCCGCCTGATCAATGAGCTGGCCAATCTGCCCCATAACCGCTATCAGCCCTATGTGGGTGAATCCGCTTTTGCTCATAAGGGCGGCATTCATGTCAGCGCAGTCCAGCGTAACCCCCTGACCTATGAGCATATTGTGCCGGAAAAGGTGGGCAATATCCGCCGTATCCTGATCTCTGATCAGGCCGGAAAATCCAATGTTATGCACAAGGCGGTCAAGTACGGCCTTAATCTCAAGTCGGATGATCCGGCCATGACCAAGATCGTGCAGGAGTTGAAGGAGCTGGAGAATCAGGGTTTTCAATACGAAGGCGCAGAGGCCAGCTTTGAGCTGCTCATGCGGCGGGCTATGGGCATCAAGACCCATTTTTTCACTCTGGAAGGCTTTCGGGTGATGAATAATAAGTACCGGATGGACGCGGCCTCCCTTACCGAGGCCACGATTCGTCTTTCCGTGGACGGACAGGAAGAACATACCGCCTCCCTGGGCGACGGCCCGGTCAATGCCCTGGACAAGTCCATGCGCAAGGCCCTGCTCCGTTTTTATCCGCGCCTAGCGGAGATGGAGCTGATTGACTATAAGGTGCGGGTGCTTTCCGGCCAGCACGGGACCGGGGCCAAGGTCCGGGTGCTGGTGGAAAGCCGGGACGCTGAGAGCCAGTGGGGCACGGTGGGCGTTTCTCTCAATATTATTGAGGCCAGCTGGCAGGCCCTTGAGGATGCGGTCAATTATAAGCTGATGAAGGATGCGCAGGAAAAGGGATGATTCTATGAACTCACTGCCAAGACGCAATAAGATACCGATGAATAATTTTTTTTCTCTCGTCCTGTTGCTCTGCTTCTCTCTCATTCTCTCAGCCTGCGGCCAAGAGGAAGAACAGCAGCAAAAGATGTCAGAGGAGCCGCCACCACGGGTGATAACCATGCAGCCCTATGGGCTGCCGGTGAAGGGGAACCCGGCCCCGGATTTCACCTTGGTGGATATAGAGGGCAGGACATGGACCCTGTCCGAGCTCAAGGGACAGGTGGTCTTTCTCAATTTCTGGGCCACCTGGTGTCCGCCCTGTATCAGTGAAATGCCCTCCATGCAGAATCTCTATAATACCCTGCCTCAGGATCAGTTCAAGATGCTGGCTGTCCTGTACAGTGATGAAGCCGGTAATGCGAAAGACTTTGCTGAAAAGCTTGATATTACTCTGCCGATCCTGGTGGATGAGGGCAATCGAGTGGGCATGGAGTACGGGCTCACCGGAGTGCCGGAGACCTTTATCCTGGATAAGCAGGGGATTATTCGGGAAACGATGAAAGGGCCTGCGGAATGGGATTCGGCCGAATCTATCCATATGCTTCGGGGATATATTGATCAGTAGAACCTTGCCCATTATGCCGGACCCCGTAGAGGCGAACCCCTGTGTTCGCCCTCTGTTATCACCCCGGTATTTCGGGCAGGCACAGGGGCCTGCCCCTACAACATGTACCGAAAACGGGGAATTTATTTTTTGGCAAAAGAGAGCGCAGAGCGGGACCTTCGTGTCCCTGTCCTCCTCATTTTGGGAGCGATCATTTGGGCTGTCAGCTGGTTCACCCCGGAGCCGAAGCTTCAAACCTCTAGGTATTATCTTGCCCCTGCGACCTCTCCTTTCTATAAGGGCAGGGCGGAAGTGGTTCGCATTCCCGGAGAGCAGGCGAACAGGAACGCGCTTTCTCCTGATCTGCTGGCAATAACCCCTGATCTTCCCTGCGAGGAAATTCCACCGGAATTAGCCCTGCTGTTTCATCTTCCCCTGCCGATCAATCGGGCTGATCAGGAGGAGTTGATCCAGCTGCCGGGCATCGGCCCTAAGCTGTCAGCACGAATTATTTCTTTTCGGGAGGAGCAGGGGCCGATCACCGGGCCAAAAGATTTTATTCGTATTAAGGGCATCGGCCCGAAAATGACTGCACGTCTGACCCCGTTGCTTTGCTTTGCCCCCTTTGAGACAACACCGTGAAACATTCTCCAACAACACAGCCCTTGACAACCTCTTTGACAACCCCTCAGGCAACAATTGACTGCCCCATCATTGTCTTGGTCGGCCCTACCGCTGTGGGTAAAACCGCCCTCTCGCTTCGTCTTGTTCAACGCTTTGCCTGCGAGATCGTCAGCATGGACTCCATGCAGGTCTATCGCCACATGGATGTTGGCACGGCCAAGCCGAGCCTGGCAGAGCAGGCCTCTGTCCCCCATCACCTTATCGATATTATTAACCCCGACGAGCAGTACGATGCGGCCCGCTTTGTCAACGATGCCTTGGCGGCAATAGAGGAGATCGCCGCCCGCAATCGAACCGTCTTGTTGACCGGCGGTACAGGCCTCTATCTCAAGGCCCTGTTCGAGGGGCTATTTGATGCCCTGCCCACGGACGAGGGCATTCGGGCTCAGTTGCGTGAACGTCTTCAGCAGGAGGGACGGGAGACGCTCCATGCGGAGCTCTGCCGGATTGATCCGGCTACCGGGGCGCGGGTTCATGCCAATGACAGCCAGCGGTTGCTGCGCGGGCTGGAGATTTATCTGACCTCCGGCCAAACTTGGACAGAACTCATTGCCGAGCAGCAACAGCAGAAAAAGAATCAGAGAGCGCGCTTCACCCGAGTCTTTCAGGTTGCGCTCGACTGTGAGCGGGAGCAGCTCTATCAGCGGATCGCCCGGCGTTCGCAGATCATGCTGGAACAGGGCCTGATTGAGGAAGTGGAGCGGTTGCGGGGTATGGGCTATGCCCCGGACCTGCCGTCCATGCAGGCCATCGGCTATAAGCATGTCAATAACCTGCTTTCCGGGGAATGGAATCAGGCGGAGATGGTGGAATATCTGGTCCGGGATACCAGACGATACGCCAAACGGCAGATGACCTGGTTCAGGAAGAATCAGGATCTGAACTGGTTTGCGCGGGATGATTATGATCGGATTGCTGCGCAGGCGGCAAGGGTGCTCGGCCTGTAGGGGGCACGGCACGCCGTGCCCTTGGACGCCCCAACGGTGTTTAACTCGGGGTGTTACCCCGAGCTGGATATATATAACCCCTTCGGGGTATCGGAATTTATTGACATTCCGTAGGGGTAGGCCTCCGTGTCTGTCCGTTTATATACCGCATGGGATGTTCAGGGCGAACACATAGGTTCGCCCCTACAATACGATACCACCGATGCCCCAACGGGGCTGTATTTAACCAGCTCAGGGTAACACCCTGAGTACGCGATAGATCCACGGTTTTTTCTTGGGGTGTTACCCCAAGCTGGATATATACAACCCTTTCAGGGTATCGGAAATCAGGCAGAAGCCCGGTAATCCTTAATCGCCGCAGCAATAGTTTGGAAGATCTGGGTGAAGACCTCCTCGTTCCGCTCCAGCAAGGTAATGCGGAAGCCCTGCATGCGGGTGGCAAAGGAGGAGAGCGGCACCACGCAGACCCCTGAAGAGCCCAGCAAGTAGTAGACAAAACGCTTATCCAAAGAAACATCTGGTCCACTGACCATCGTCTCAACGGTTTTACGAATCTCCTCATTTGCAATGGGCAGGGTTTGCTGATGATTAAGCACTCCTTCTGCAAAGGCAACACTCATATAAAAGGCCCCGTTGGTCCTGTTCACCACGATCCCGTCAACCTCTTTCAGGATATCATAGGCGATATTGGAGTGCTTTTCATAGCGACGTACCCGCTCATTCAGATAGGTCTGGTACTCAGGATGTTTGACCACCTGGGGCAGGACCACCTGGGGCAGAGTGGTTGAGCAGACCTCCATCATCTTGGCATTGAGAATGGAGTTGATGTACTTCTCAAACATGGGGTCACGGTGACCGTTATAGACCTCAATCCAGCCGCAGCGTCCACCAGGCCAGGGCATTTCCTTGGAAACCCCGCGCATGCAGACAGCAGGAACCTTGTCCCCGATCAGGGTGGCCAGCGGAACCGCTTCGGTGCCGTTATAGACCATGTTCTGGTAGACCTCGTCGCAGACGATGAAGAGGTCGTATTTCTCAGCCAGCGCCACAATATTCCGCAGGATTTCTTCCGGGTAGACTGCACCTGTGGGGTTGTCTGGATTGATAATCAAGATCCCGGCAATGGCCGGATTATAGCGGATATGATTTTCAATATCCTTCAGATCCGGGTACCAATTATTGGTCGGATCAAGGGCATAGGTCAGCGGATGATCCCCGGCATGAGCTGCCTCGGCAGAGGAGTGGGTGGTGTAGCTGGGTGTGGGCACAAGAACCCTGGCCGTCCGCCGGAGGAAACCGAAGATCTTGGAAATAGCATCCCCAAGTCCATTAAAAAAGATAATATCTTCCGGCGTGATCTGTGCCCCGCCCAAAGCATTGGTTTCTGCCGCGAGAAACTGCCGGGTCGCCAGCATCCCCTTGGTCGGTGAATAGCCGTAGGTAGCATCCTGCTGCACCGCAGCGGCAACAATATCCTTCATCCAGGTCGGTATCTGCTCGCCCTTTGCCACGGGATCGCCGATGTTCTCCCAGTTTACATTGAGGCCGAGTGCTTGCAACTTGTTGCCGACATTAACTATATTGCGAATTTCATAGGTCAGTTCACCTGCACCGATATGCAGAATATCCGTTCGCATGGAGGGGCTCCTTTTACCGGCTGGACCGGAAAATCAAAAAGTATTGAGTGGATCAGTTTTCTCCTGTATGAGGAGCAGCTGTAGCTCTGTCTGTCTGATACATTACGCTGGAAATAGAATACAGGTCATTACCACAGGGAGTGGGCAACGTCAACCTGTTGATGGGCAGTGAATGGGATTAACAGGAAAAGAGAAGGGGCATGCCGGAGGCCCCATGCAGTACCACCCGGCGCGTTGCACCGAGCTGATATATACAGCCCCTTTGGGGCATAGGGCCGTTATCATGACAAGATGGACAATCACAGGGGATTGCCGCCCCTACCGACCCTTGATCTCTGCCCGCAGCTCGTTCAATGTCGTGCGGTATTCCTCCAAATAGTGAAGACCGATCTCCTCGGCAAGCTGCACAGCCCGGCTGATGTACTGCTCCGCCTTGCTGAGGTCGCCCTGATCTTTGTACGTCAGACCGATATTCCAGCTCATGACAGCCTCTTCTGTCTTAGCCCCGATCTCCTGCATTATTGCTAGGCTTTGCTCCAGATACTTGAGGGCGGCGGCGTAGTCGCCCCGTGCATCGTAAATCTGGCTGATATTGTTCAGAGTGATGCCTTCCCCGGCCCGGTGACCGATCTCCTGGTATATGCTCAGGCTCTGCTCCAGATACGTGAGCGCGGCGGCGTAGTCGCCCCGCGCCCAATAAATCCCGTTGATGTTATTCAGCGTTACAGCTTCTCCATACCTGTTGCCAATTTCTCGGCTGATGAGCAGGCTCCGCTCCAGATACGTAAGGGCTGCGGCATAGTCGCCCCGGTCATGATAAATCTGGCTGATGTTGTTCAGCATCGTGCCTTCCCCTGCCTTGTCGCCAATCTCCTGAATGATGCTTAGGCTCTGCTCCAGATACTTGAGGGCTGCGGTATAGTCGCCCCGGTCATGATAAATCTGGCTGATGTTGTTCAGGGTCACACCTTCGCCCGCCTTATCACCAATCTCCCGTCTGATGTCTAGGCTCTGCTCAAGATACTTGAGAGCGGCGGCGTAGTCGCCCCGCGCATCATAGATCTGGCTGATGTCGTTTAGGGTCGTACCTTCGCCTGCCCGATTACCGATCTTTTGGCAGATAGCAAGAGACTGCCGGTACAGCCCAAGCGCATCCTCCAGGTTGCCGGATGCCTTATGTATCCTTCCTGCATCATTCAGCAGCTTGGCCCGGTAGGCATTGCGTTTCGGGTGCTCATCCAGCAGCGAGGTCAAGGTGTGCAGCCATTGCTCCTTTTCCGCCTTGCTTTGGCGCGAAGCCGGATGCACGTCGGTGTTGAACTCGGTAAGAAAGCCGCTGCGTAGCTCTTCGGCCTCTTCCTTGGGCGAGGCAAATTCATACACATTGCTGTACCAGTCATACAAGTCCGGCGCGTGCTCGGCCATGCTGTCCAGGGCGTGGCGTGGCAGCCAGATGAGTAAGGGTCGCCCCACAGCAGCCAGCGCGGAACGCCGCCAGTTGAGGAGCTGGAGGAAGCGGCGCAGGGCAACCTGCCCGCTGGGCATTACGCGGTCCAGGCCGTGCAGGAAGATGGGACTCTCAGCTGTCACGTCTTCCAGTTTCTCTAGTTCTTCCAGCTTGGGCAGCAGCCAGCCGTCCAAGGTGGTGTCGCCGAAGCCCTCCGGCGGCACGTCCAGCTCAATGACAGGTCGCCCCAGCTGTTCCTGTACCTGAAGGGAGAGGGTCTTCCGTGCTGAGGGGAGGTTGACAAGGACAAAGGAGAGGGCAAAGCCATCTGCCCGGCTCAGGGCGCGGCAGATGCGCTTGATGACGGCTTCCCTGCTTTCAGGCTGCATCATCGGTATTATCAGCCAGTGCTTTCTTGACCCAGGGGATCTCCGCAGCAGCCGGATGGAGGGCAGCCGAGCGGGCACCGTTATGATATTCCAGAACCAGGCGCAGATTGAGCAGGCGGCCTGCCTCCTCGTCGCCGCCTTGAATGCGCCGCTCCTGCCGGATGCGGCGGAAGATGGGGATGTCGTCGCTGTGGATGAGGCGGTCGTACTCGTTGCGCAGGGTTTTGAGGGCGTAGTCCACCTCAGCAGCAATGATGGTGTCTGCATCGGTGTCGGTGGCCATGCGCACCAAGCGCATCAGGTCGCGCACCACGCCGCCGCTGGCCCGGACAAGGCGTGTCAGCAGCTCCGGTTCGCTGAAGACCTGCTGCGTGTCCACCCGCCGTTCGACCAGCTCAATCAGCTTGGCAATGCCGTCGGCATCGGTCCTGACCATGGGCAGGACGTGGATGTCGTCAAAGTCTGTCCCCAGGTTCTGATCATAGGCCAACGAAACCGGTACCGTATAGATGATGTGGCATTGCGGCGCACGGAGCTGCTCAGCATGGCGGATAAAGAGATCCGTATGGGTGGACACACCTTCGCTGTTCAGCTCGTAGTGCATCTTCTCCATGCCGTCCACAATCAGGACGATATCCTGGAAGCCGTTAGCCTGCACCTTCTCGCGGGCCGTGTCAATTAGAAGATTGAGTCTGTCCATAAACACGTTCAGCTCCCGCTTCAGGACGGCCCTGACTGTCTCCCGTTGACTGCTGCCCGCCTTGACGCTGGCCGTGATGCCAGCAAAGAACTTGGCAAAGAGGGGGATCTCGCTGCCTGCCTTGGCCTCGGTGCAGATACCGCCTGTCATCTCCCGGTTCTTGGTCTCTTCGATAATGCGTTCGTTGAACCATTGAGTAATGTTGCGCAGTAGTTCTGGCGAGAGAGGCATCTTCTTACGAGCAAGCTTCGCCTCCACCTCCTTGACCATGGCCACCAGCACATCAAGGTAGCTCAAGGAACCCAGATCAAGCATGTCCTCAACATCCATGTAGATGGTGAAAAATGAGTTCTCCTCCAACTCCTTTTGCAGACGGAGCAGCTCGGTGGTCTTGCCGGAGCCGCGATGGCCAGTGAAGAGCAGTTTAATGCGGGCATCCGCTTCGCTGCGCTTGATGCGCCGGGTAACGGTCTTGGCAATCTGCTTCACGCCCCGGTTCTCTGTCAGATCAACATAGCGGTCGTCGTCGGGCGGCAAGGGCTTGTCCGGGTTGCAGGCCCGATAGGCTTCGGCAATGGTTTTCGCGCGTTGTGTCATGTATTCTTTCTGAAAAGGTAAAATTGCCTTAAATGATAAGAGCTATCCTGCTTCTGCTATAACAAAGGTGGCCGGTACACGTCAACCATTTTACAGGCGCAAGAGCGTAGCCGCCTGCGCCGCGTTCAGCTCGCCGTCTTCAGCTCGTTATCGGATTGCAGACATAACCTCATGGATCAGCGCATCCCGACGATCCCCCAACGGAATCCGGTTACGGATCAGGTTGGTGTAGACACCGGCCCGGCTCACATCCCCAAGAAAGATCATGCCCACGAGACGATCCTGATCAAAGATCAGTTTGCGGTACTTCTCGCCCTGAGCCTCTGCATAGACTGTATACTTGTCTGACTGCGTATGCAGCAGGCCAGCAGAGATAATCGGCAGCCCGGCGATCTCGGTGCTGTTCAACGAGGAAAGCAGGGGTGGCACAAAGGCCTTGATGCCACTCATATTGAAGCCAGCTGTCCTGCCCATATGCACCGCATTGCCCCAGAGGGCACTGACCACATCCTTGCCTATAACCGCATCATGAAACTGGACCATGTCCCCGGCAGCATAGATATCCGGGACCGAGGTCTCCATCTTCCGGTCCGTCAACACTGCCTGATCAACAGCAATCCCGGAATCGGCAAGAAATTCGATATTCGGTCGCACACCGGTCATTAACAGAACCAGGTCTGCTGGCACTGTCTTGCCAGAGGCAAGCTGGACCCCAGTGGCCTTACCATCTGCCGCAAGGATTTCTTCTGCCGAGTCGTTGGTGTGGATTTCCATCCCCCTCTGGCGCAGCTGCTGGCTCATGCGCTCAGCGGTTTCCGTGTCTGCTATAAAGGGGAGAATATGGGGGAGCTGCTCGACCACGCTCACCTGCACGCCTGTCCGCTGCAGGGCCTCGGCCATCTTGATGCCAGCAAAGGCACCACCGACCACCACTGCATTGCTGCATCCTTGCAGATAGTCTCGGGCCTTGAGGGTCTCCTCCATATAGCGCAGGGTAAAGACCCCCTCGCTGCCGACTCCGGCGATATCTGGGACAAGGGAAGAACCGCCCGCTGCCAGCAAGAGCTTGTCATAGGGTAGGGTTCCGCCCGATGCCAGGTCGATGACCTTATTTTTGGGATCTACACCGATGCAGCGATCATGGTGGAATTGCACTCGCTCATCATCCGTGGGCTGTTCGGTAAAGAGAATTTCATCCACTGTCCGGCTTCCATCGAGCAGAAAGGGGATCAGGGCCCGGTAATAAAACGGGACCGCCACATCAGCAACCACCTGAATCTCCGCATCTGGACGATTGGCCCGGATCACATTGAGGGCAGTGGCGGCAGCAATGGAGCCGCCTACGATAAGATACTTCATACTCAGACCTCTTTTTTGAGCAGAAGTTCTTTGCGACGCTCCTGAGGCAGGGAGTCCACATCAACCAGCTGCAAGGCCTTGGTCGGGCAACCGGTCACACAGGCCGGTGTGTCCAGATCAGGGCAATGGTCGCATTTTACCGCGATGTGGGCGTCTGCATCCCGGACAACCACGCCAAAGGGGCAGGCCATAATGCAGGACCAGCAGCCTATGCAGCGTTCCTTTTTGCGACGAACAAAGCCTTGCTCGTCGCGATAGATGCTGCCGCTGATGCAGTCAACAATGCAGGGAGCCTCTTCGCAATGACGGCAGATCACCGGGGCTTTTCCTGTTTCACCCTGCTCGACAAATAGCCTCCTCTGGGGAGGCCGTGCTTGGCTGACTGCGGCAAACAGGGTTTTCTCCTGATCGGCATGGGCAACCCTGCATTCGATCTCACAGGTCTTGCAGCCTACACATCGATCCGCTCGTACATAAATAACTTCCATAACCGGCCTCCTTGCCTCCTTATGACAGACCCAAACCGGCCCGACGTTCATCAATGACAGCCAACAGGGCATCAGCAGCCTTGGCCGGATCCGGCTCAACAATGAAATAACCGCCCACCAGATCTTTTAAGGTGGCGGTCAGGGTTTCTGTCACCAGCTTACTGCCCAGCACCGGCGGTACCACGCCGAGATGGGTGGGGAAACCACCAACCACAGCCCAGGTGCCGATAGCCACGGCCTTTTCTGTTACTGCTTCCGGGGCTGAAGCAACAACCGGCAATTGGCTTGTATCCACACCTAACTTATTGGCCACTGCCGTAGCGACATCCACAGCCCTAGGGTTGTCCACACAGGAGCCCATATGGAGCACCGGTGGTAAGGGTGCTTCTAAACCGGCTGCTTCGCCGATGGCGGTCAGAACAGCAGCCAAGCCTTCGCCTGCATATTTCTTTGTTGCCTCTGAGGTCATAAAGCCGTGTCGGGCATAGGTGGAAGAGGCACAGCCTGTAGCCAGAATCAGGACGTTCTCGGCCAGCAGCTTTTTGACCATCTCCACGTAGTTATGATCCTGGGGCACCTTGACCGTGTTGCACCCGGCAAAGAGGCAGATCCCCCGAATATTACCGGCCACGATATTGTCGATCAGCGGCTTGAGGGGATCTTTAGCATTGACCTTGGCCAGTGCGCCGACAAGAGCCTCAGCTGAAAAACCGGCTATGGCAGTGGAAGATTCCTGCGGGATGCAGACCTTGTTCGGATTCCGGAATTTGAAGCGCTCAATCCCTTGGCGGACAATGGCACGGGCACACTCTACGGCATTTTCGTCATTAAAGGCCATGTGTTCTGCACCGGGCATCTTGGCAATGGGCATGGTGGTGATGACCTTGGTGTGAAAGCACTCTGCTACCGTGGCCACAGCAGGCATGATGCATTGGTAATCCACCACCATCGCATCCAGTACACCGGTCATGATCGCTACTTCTTGGGAAACCGAGCTGGTGGCCAGCGGAATGCCGTGCCGCATCAGGACTTCATTGCCGGTGCAGCAGATACCGACCACGTTCAGTCCTTCAACGGCTCCTGCTTTTTTGGCCTCGGCGATTAATTCCGGTTCAGAGGCAACCTGGGCAATGATATCGCTGAGCAGCGGATTATGGCCGTGCAGGGCAATATTAACCGCCTCTTCCCTGAGTACTCCCAGGTTGGCCTTGCTGACCACAGGCTGCGGGGTGCCGAAGAGGATATCGGAGAGGTCTGTGGCCATATGACAGGCCGCGTAGTCGGCCACAGCACATTTCAGCGCACCAAGGAGGATGTTGATCGGATCAGCATCCACACCGTAGGTGGTCCGATGCATAACCTCAGCCACCGTACTGTCAATACTGGTGGGTACAATGCCCAGTTCGTTACAGGTCTCAACGCGACCGGGGGTGACAGTCGTTGCTGCCCAGGTCAGGGGCTCGCCCTTATCGCCGAATTCCGACAGGGCCTTGTCCAGTAACTCCCGGGCTATATCTACGACTGGGCGGCCTTCCACGTCTATACCAATTCGTACGGCCACAGCCTTAAGCTTGACCTCGTCCTTGATAGCGTAATCCGGTGCTTCCCCGGCCAGGATTTTCTTGAACACATGCGCTATATGTAATGCATGGCCGCTGTGTGATGCTGTGCCGCCTGCTATTGCCCGGGCCAGGCCACGAGCAACAATGGTGTCCGCAGTTGCACCGCAGATGCCCCGATCAGGACCTTCACCAAAGGGGTCAATACGGCAGGGGCCTTGCATGCAGTGCCGGCAACAGACGCCGAGTTCACCAAAACCGCATTGCGGTTGCTGAGCCTCATATCTGTCCCAAGCGGTTTGGACCTGCTTGCCCCCTTTATGATTATTCAGCACATGGATTACTGCCTTGTCGGTTGATCGTTCCATCGGGTACGCCTCTTCTTTTTTTGTGAAAAATAATATGTTGCATGTTTTTTGACTGCGAAGCAGAATGTGGAGACACTGTTTCTCTTGTCCTGATCTGCTGTATTATAGCGTGCGTTTTGTCCCAGTTCGTTCCTTTGGCGGTGACAGCTCCTCTTGCCACGTTGACATTTCTCTCAACCTTGATAGAATCTGTGAGAGTTTTTCGCATTCAGGAATAAAGATACTCTATGGTTATTGGTCGATTTTATAATAGAGAATAATCATGATATTGGGCTTGTTTTTTCTTGTAGGGCAATCAAATATTACAAATATGGAACAAGTTTTTTATCAGGAACCAAGAGGAAAATCAACAGATAATATTTTTTTGTAATACTATTATGTTGGTGCGACCAAATATAATCGGGTTTTATCTGGCTGGATTCCTCCTTTCCTGCCTTGGCAATTGATAGACTGAGAAAGATAGGTTGAGAAATATAAAAAAGACTGGGCAACAGATCAATATCAATGGCATCCCTCCTGGCCCGGCATCACGGGCTTTGCTTGATAGAGTGAAAGAGAGTATCGGCACGCCGAATTATGCCGGACTGTACGGGATAGGGATGAAGGCAGGTTCAGGCCCCTACCTTGTCGATCTTGATGATAATGTTTATCTTGATTGCCTTGCCGGTGCTTCGGCCAATATCCTTGGGTATAATGTCGGGAATATCGCTGAAGCGTATTGTCAGACAGCATCCTTAATGCACCATAGCTGTTTTCCATACTCTCCCAATACATATGCGGTTGAACTGGCCGAAAAGCTATGTACCTTAACCCCAGGAGATTTCCCTAAACGGGTCATGCTCGGCTTAAGCGGTTCTGATGGCAATGGAGGAGCTATCTCGGCTATGCGGAAATTTACTGGTCGCCTGAGTATTATTCATTTTAAAAATGCCTGGCATGGTTCAACCGGACTTTCCCAGTCAGCCTCCTGTTTTGGCGATAAAAATATCGGTATTTATCCCAAATCCAATCGTTTTCTTGAACTGCCGTATCCCACCTCTCAAGTGGCATCCAGCAAGGCATTGCAGCAGATTGAAATATGGCTGAAAAGCGGTGAAGTAGGCGGGATGATCGCCGAACCTATTCAGGGGGACAGCGGCATTCATCTGCCTGTCAATGATTTTTTTCCTGAGGTTGCACGACTCCTGAAGCAATACAGGGCCTTGCTCATTATTGATGAGGTGCAAAGCGGTATGGGGCGCACCGGAACATGGTGGGCCATAGAGCAGGAGGGCGTTGTGCCGGATCTTTTGGTCTGCGCCAAGGGCTTGAGTGCCGGTTACGCACCGATTTCCGCTGTGATTGGGCGAGCAGATGTGATCAATTCCCTTGATTCAGCCCAGCAGGTTTTTACCTATTCTGGGCACCCCCCTTCCTCTGCTGCCGCCCATGCGGTTATCAATTATATAGAGACCAATAACCTGATTCAACGCAATGCGGAATCAGGTAAGCTCCTCTTGTCCGGGCTCAACAAAATCAGAGCAAAATATCCTGAAGTGGTGTTGGATGTACGGGGGAGGGGGTTGATGATCGGAGCTGAAATCAATAGGCGATGCAACAGGATTGCTGGCAAGGTTTTTGCCACCCGTTCAATGGAAAAAGGGGTCTATGTCGGTTATTTTGGCCTGCATGCGGAAGTAATCCGGATTGAACCGCCTTTTATTATCAATTCCGACGAAATAAAGGTAATTCTCGATGTGTTCGAGGACGTGGCCTATGAAATGGATAATAACCTTATCCCGGAACATACCTTTGAAAATGCGCAGAAGTATTCTCAGGGGATAGGGTGCGGATAACAGAGCCGTCTTACGGACTAACTCAGCAAATAATGATTTATGGACTTTGATTTTGAATATCTGATTGAACTGTTTTTCAGTGGTCTGACCCGAGGCTCAATCTATGCATTGATCGCCTTGGGCTATACGATGGTCTACGGCATTATCGGCCTGATCAATTTTGCCCATGGTGAAATTTACATGATAGGCGCCTTTACCGCCTTTATCATTGCCACTGTGCTTTCTATCTATGGTTTCCCCCTCTTTGCCGTGCTGATTCTGGCGGCTGTTGCTGCAATGATTTGGGCTGCGGCCTACGGATTTACCGTGGAAAAGTTGGCCTACAGGCCTCTGCGTGATGCGCCCCGGTTATCCCCCCTGATTTCGGCTATCGGCATGTCGATCTTTCTCCAGAACTATGTACTGCTGGCCCAGACTTCAGATTATCTCTCCTTTCCTGAACTGATCCCGGAGTTTGCCTTTCTGGAGCCTTATGCCTACGTTATCGGGTCAACAGATTTTGTTATACTGGTCACCACTGCTGTGGTCATGGGGCTTTTGACCTGGCTGATTAAGTTCACCCGACTGGGAAAAGCCATGCGAGCCACAGCCCAGGATCAAACAATGGCTCTGCTGGTAGGGATTAATATTAATAAGGTTATTTCAGCTACCTTTGTTATAGGCTCAGCCCTGGCCGCGCTCGGTGGCCTGCTCATTGCCTCCCATGTGGGCCAGATCAATTTCTTTATTGGATTTATCGCCGGGATTAAGGCCTTTACCGCTGCGGTGTTGGGTGGGATAGGTTCTATTCCGGGAGCCGTGCTGGGCAGTTTCATCCTCGGCCTGACCGAAGCCTTTGCCACCGGCTATGTCTCTAGTGATTACGAAGACGTGTTTGCCTTTTCCCTGCTGGTGCTGATCCTGATTTTTCGGCCTGCGGGTATTCTTGGCAAGGCGAGTGTTGAGAAGGTGTGATATTGTTTTCAAATAATGGAACGACTATGCAAAGATTCTCTGACCTGGAACTTGAAGCCCTGCTTGATGATACGGAATCGGATAGGGCAGAGCGCAAAGAGTCCTTTAAAGGAGATACGCCAAAGAAGGCCCGGCAGGCGGTCTGCGCTTTTTCCAATGACTTGCCTAATCATAATCGAGCAGGAGTATTGTTCATAGGGGCCAAGGATAACGACGAACCTTCGGGTATAGAAATAACCGATCAGCTGTTGCTCTCCCTTGCGGACATGAAGACAGACGGAAATATTCTCCCTCTCCCGGTGTTCTCCGTCGAAAAACGGGTGCTGAAAGGGATTGAGATGGCAGTGGTTACGGTGATGCCATCTGACATGCCGCCAATAAAATATGAAGGAAGAATCTGGGTTCGTACTGGTCCTCGTCGTTCTCTCGCTAATGAGCAGGAAGAACGAATTCTCAATGAAAAAAGACGATATAAAAATCTTCCCTTTGATATCTATCCGGTCCCTACAGCACAACTCAGCGATCTGTCTCGTATGATTTTTGAGAACGAGTATCTAGCCGCTGCCTTTGCCTCAGATGTTTTGGAGGCAAATAATCGAACCTACGAAGAACGTTTAGCCTCCTGCAAGATGATTGTTTCGCCGGATGATCCTGTGCCCACCGTGCTCGGTTTACTGGCCCTCGGCAAGACACCGCAAGATTTTTTACCCGGAGCATATATTCAGTTTTTACGGATTGATGGGACAGAACTTGCCGACTCGATCATTGATGAAGAGAATATTGGTGGTGCGCTTGTTGAAATACTTCGACGTACCGAAGAGAAACTCAAATCACACAACAGAACTGCTATTGATATTACCTCGGCACCGACACATCAGACCAACATGCTCTATCCTTCAGCGGCAATGCAGCAGATATTGTATAATGCTGTCTTGCATCGTACTTACGAACGAACTCATGCGCCGGTGCGAGTGTACTGGTTCAATGACCGTATAGAGATCAACAGCCCCGGCGGACCATACGGTAATGTGACTGCTGAAAATTTTGGCACTCCTGGAATTACGGATTACCGGAATCCAAATATAGGCGATGTGCTCAAAAACTTCGGTTTCATCCAAGCATTCGGCAGAGGGATTGCTGTTGCCAGAAAGGCGATGTTAGAAAATGGCAACCCTGAGCCGGAGTTTGAGACGAGTCAGAGTGCTGTGGCCTGTATCCTGAGGAGGGAAAAATGAATCCGCCTGTGCCAGTATTGACCTTTTTTAATAATAAGGGCGGAGTGGGCAAGACTTCACTTATCTATCATTTGGCCTGGATGTTTGCCAGTCTCCGCAAGCGAGTTGTCATTGCTGATCTTGATCCCCAAGCCAATCTGACCGCCGCCTTTCTGGAAGAGGATAAGATTGAAGAAATCTGGGAAGGTAAACGCCCGGGTTCAACGGTTTACCAATGCGTCAAGCCCATTGTCGGTGTCGAAGATATCGCTGAACCAATTTTGCAGCATATCATCAAGGACCTTTATTTGATACCGGGAGATGTCAGCCTGTCCGGCTACGAAGATACCCTGTCGAATCAATGGCCCAACAGTATGGGAGATAATAATTTGTACCGTCCAATGCGGATACTGAGCTCTTTTTGGCAAATTATCCAGAAAGCGGCAGACAAGGTTCAGGCAGATATTATCTTGGTGGATATTGGCCCGAACCTTGGCGCAATTAATCGATCAGTGCTCATTGCAACCGATTTTGTCGTCATCCCGCTGGGTGCAGACTTGTTTTCCCTCCAAGGATTGAAAAATCTAGGGCCGACGTTGAAAAGTTGGGGGAATTTATGGCGAAAACGGCTGGAAAATTGGAAAGAAAACCCAGAATCTGATGGTTATCCTGATTTTCAATTACCTCAGGGGAGAATGGAACCCATCGGTTATCTTTGTCAGCAGCACAGTGTACGACTAGCTCGACCTGTTCAAGCTTATGATAAATGGGCAAATCGTATTCCTAACGTATACCGGGAAGATGTACTAAAGGAACCGGCAGATTCAACAATAAAACCATTGGAAGATCCATATTGTCTCGCAAGTATAAAACATTATCGTAGTCTTATTCCTATGGCCCAGGAACAGCGTAAACCTATTTTTAATCTAACCTCAGCAGACGGGGCCATCGGTAGTCATGCCAATGCGGTGAAGGATGCGAAGGGGGATTTTAAAGTGTTGGCAGCAAAAATAGCTGGGAAAATAGGTATGATACTGTAGTGTCGGACTGACGTTTCAGGCGTTGTTCCTTTCGTGTAGCGAGAGTATGCGGGAACAGTTCATTCCGTAGAACCAGCCTGCGGGGACGTCGGTGATAGTGCAGCGGCTCTGGACTCTTCGGCCTTTTTTTTGCGTTCAGCCGGATTGCGAATTCCGAGCTTCGTGAAGATTCGGAAAACGCCGTCACTTCCCCCTGCAATTAAGAGGGCTGTCAATACTTGGCCACCAAATCCGCATTCCGCTTTTTGGCCGAGCGCAAGAAGAAGATTATGGATTATATCCAAGTCATAACTCCAGAACACCAGAAATGCTGTACCGATTACTATCGGTGTCTTCATCCCTTTCCCTTCAGCATATTTTAGAAAGAGTCGCCAGTTAAATATAGGTGTCATGGCGGCTTCAAATACGATGGAAAGCACTAAAATAGTGAGGAGAACATCGCCGACTGAATGCAATTTCGGATCGGAAGGTATGTTTCCTGATTGGGCACATGCGAACATCGGAAAGAGCAGGACTGTTGCGTAGGTCAAAACTCTGCAATATCTTCTTTTCATAATTGAAATCATTGATCATGTAGGGTTGGATTATGCAAAATGAGGCTCGGCAGTGATAGACATATCGGCCAAAGGTAGCCTTTAACCATGGCTATCACTTACACTATTTACTTCTTTTTATTTTTTGTAATTTTTAACCATACTGAATTGAAGAAGTAAAAGGCAATCTTTTTTTATTGGATTTCAGGTAGGATTGGAGAGCGTTAGGCTGTGCCAAAAAAAAAGCCCCTCCCGAGTACTCGGGAGGGGCTTTCTGTTCAGTTGCTTCTGTAGCCTGCCAATAAAGCCGTGCCTGTGCTGTTAGTAACTCAGCATCCTGCCTAAAAAGAACCTACCAGCTAATAACTCCCTGCATGGATAACCTCTTCAATCCGCTTCCGGAATTACTGCCCATGGACTTGTTTGGCGTAATCGGTAAAATCTATGGGTACGTTGGGGTTTCCCTTGTCATACCCCTTGCCCCGAATATCGTCTCTTGCGGTTATGGTTCTCACAAAAGCACCCGAACTGTCATACACCTCAATTACGCTTGTGTAGTCAGAGTTGGCGATGCCCTCATGCGTATTCAACGACATAACCAAGGTGGCATTTTGGATAGTCGCAGAGGAGGGAATGGCGCTGAGGTCAGCACTAAAATAGCCAGATCCGCGTGTTTTTTTAATCAGCAGCGAACCAGATTGTGAACTGGTAAATGTGCCGCTGCTGTGCTCAATGACAAGCTTTGCCGAGTCAAACCATATTCCGCAGCTGGCGCAGGGCATGACGGTCTGGGAAAAAACTAGGCTGAATTTACCCGTGCCAGCAGCAGCCGTAGACTGCACTTCTAGGGACGCTTCGGCTGTGGCTGGTGCAACCTGAGCTTCTTGGGGTGCCTCAGATGTTGTTGCTGCACTAACCGTATCCAGAGCTTCTTTGAGCTCTCCAGATGTGATTGCATGGGCGGGAAGGGAGCCAAACTCCATAATCGGCGTTGTCCATTTTTTAGGCAGCATGCTGCATCCGGCCAGAGCAGCACTTCCAATGGCAAGTTTTCGTATTACCGTTCTTCTGCTTATATTCGGCTCTTGGGTAACGGATTGTAAGCACCCGCCGGTTTCATCATTGATAGAGGACTTCGTTTCGTTAATGGGCATGGTTAATCTCTTTTTTATTGCTATTGTTCAATGGGAGGATAAAATTTCACGAAAATATAATATGTCACTTGATTTAAGTGATACGATTCACTCCGATGACTTTTGAAGTCATTGATGTTCCTCGTACAGATATATAGCTCTCGAACAAGAACTATTATAACACAATACCACAGAGATCGTGCTACCACAACCTTCCTCTTTGTTAGGTAGGCGCTCGCTCGCAGTTGAAAGCGTCAACTTCTAGCAGGCACAGGCAAAAAAAAATTCCCTCCCGATTGCTCGGGAGGGAATTTTTTGTTCAGTTGCTTCTGTCGCCTGCTCTAAAAAAGAGCAGGCCTACTGTAGGCTGACTGTTTAGTCCTCAAGGGCCTTGAATCGGCTCTGGAGGAACTTCCAGCTCTTATCCACATCCTTTTGCGAAGCTTCCATCAGCGCATCGCAGTGCTCAGGATTGGCCATCTTGAGCATCCGGTAACGGTTCTCGTTCAGAGCGTAGTCCGCGAACTTTATGGTCGGCTCTTTGCAGTCGATGGTCAGCGGATTCTTGCCCGCATCCTCCAGTTCCGGGTTGTAGCGATACAGCGGCCAGTGACCGCAGGCAACCGCCAACTTCTGCTGCTCAAGTCCCTTGGCCAGATTGAGGCCGTGGTTGATGCAGTGTGAGTAGGCGATGATGATGGAAGGTCCGTCGTAGGCCTCAGCCTCGCTGATGGCCTTAACCACCTGCTGCGGATTGGCACCCAGAGCAATACGGGCTACGTAGACGTTGCCGTAGGTGGAGAAGATCATACCCATATCTTTCTTGGGCATTTTCTTTCCGCCAGCTGCGAACTGGGCTACAGCCGCACGCGGAGTGGACTTGGACATCTGGCCACCGGTGTTGGAATAGACCTCGGTATCCAGAACCATCACGTTGATGTTCTCGCCAGAGGCCAGAACATGATCCAGTCCGCCGTACCCGATATCATAGGCCCAGCCGTCACCGCCGAAGCACCAGACGGATTTCTTGACCAGATAATCGGCAACCGGCAGGAGGCGGGAAGCTGTGACGCTGTTGCTACCGGCCAGAGCTGCTTTCAGCTCATCAACTCGTGCACGCTGGGCCTCGATTTCGTCCTGGGTTTTCTGGCTTGCATCCAGGAGGGAATCGGCAAGTTCCTGAGAAACGAGCCCTTCCTCAACAGCAAGATTCAGCAACTCGGCAGCCTGCATGCCCAGCTTGTTCACACTCTGGCGCATACCCAGGCCGTACTCGGCATTGTCCTCGAACAGAGAGTTGGACCAGGAAGGACCGCGTCCGTCTTCACGCTGACAGTACGGAGTGGTGGGCAGGTTGCCGCCGTAGATGGAGGAACAGCCTGTGGCGTTGGCGATCATCATCCGATCACCAAAGAGCTGGGTAACCAGCTTGATGTAGGGCGTCTCGCCGCAACCTGCGCAAGCACCAGAGAACTCGAACAGAGGCCGCTTGAGCTGACTTCCCTTGACGGTTGCCGGATTGATGGAAGCGTTATCCATTTCAGGCAGAGCCATGAAGGTCTTCCAGTTGGCCTGGGACTCGTTCAATACCTCTTCGGTATTGGTGATCATCTTCAGGGCCGACTCTTCGGTTTTATTGCCTTCAGCATCCTTTTTACGGGCAGGACAGGCGGTGGAACACAGTGTACAGCCTGCGCAGTCTGCTGTGGAAATCTGAATGGTGAACTTGCGGCCTGCAAATTCTTTGCCGTTGGCATCGGCAGTCTTGAAGGTCGCGCTGGCACCGGCCGCCTCAAGTTCTTCCGGGGTGGCGATCTTCAGACGGATACAGCCGTGCGGGCAGACCAGAGAGCAGCGGCCGCACTGGATACAGGTTGCAGGGTCCCATTCCGGCACGCTGACCGCGATATTGCGTTTTTCCCACTGGGTGGTGGCGGTGGGCCAGCGACCGTCGGCAGGCATCTCAGAGACCTTGATCTCCTCACCCTTGCCCTCGATCATCTTGGCGGTTATGTCCCTAACAAACGCAGGTGCATCAGTAGGTACGGTGGCAGGCAGCTCATGACCGGTGATCTTGCCAGCCAGGGCCACTTCGACGATATTATTAACCGCCGCATCAACTGCGTCGTAGTTCATGTTGACGATCTTGTCGCCTTTCTTGCCGTAGGTCTTCTTGATTGCGGTCTTGATCGCATCGATGGCCTCATCTTTCTTGAGGATACCGGAGATCAGGAAAAAGGCGGTCTGCATGATCATATTGATGCGTGCGCCCAGTCCGATAGCAATACCCAGCTTGATGGCGTCGATGATGTAGAACTTGGCCTTCTTGTCGATCAGCTGCTGCTGCACCTTGGCCGGGAGCTGATCCCAGACGGTATCCTTGTCAAAGGTGGTGGTGAGCAGGAAGGTGCCGCCATCTTCCAGATTGGCCAGCATATCGTAGCTGTTCAGGAAGGTGAAGTTATGGCAGGCCACAAAGCTGGCCTTGTTGATCAGGTAGGGAGCAACAACTTGGTTCTCACCAAAACGGAGATGGGACACGGTCATGGAGCCGGACTTTTTGGAGTCGTAGACAAAATAGCCCTGGGCTGAGTTGTCGGTCTCGGTACCGATGATCTTGATGGTGTTCTTGTTGGCACCGACGGTACCGTCGGACCCCAGACCGTAGAACATGGCCCGGTAGACATCCTCACCTTCGATATTATAGGACTTGTCGTAGCTCAGTGAGGTGTGGGTCACGTCGTCATTGGGACCGACACAGAAATGGTTTTTCGGAGCCATAGAAACCATGTTGTCGTACACAGCCTTGACCATTGCCGGGCTGAATTCCGCAGAACCCAGGCCGAAGCGACCGCAAAGGACCAAGGGCATAAACATGGTCGGGTTGGCTTCTGCTGCTTCACCGATGGCAGCGCGGACATCCAGATACAGCGGATCTCCGGGGGCGCCCGGCTCTTTGCAGCGATCCAGCACGGTGATGCGTTCAACAGAGGAGGGCAGGGTGTTGACCATAGCCTTCATGTCAAAGGGACGGAAGAGGCGGACAATAACCATGCCCACTTTACGACCGTCAGCAACCAGATGATCAATGGTGGCAGCCGCAGTTTCGGCACCGGAACCCATGATGACAACAACGTCGGTTGCATCGGGTGCGCCGTAGTAATCAAAAAGATTATACTGGCGACCGGTCAGGGCGGCGAATTTGTCCATGGTCTCCTGAACAATTCCGGGGATCGCATTATAGTACTTATTGACGGTCTCACGACCGGTGAAGTAGACATCCGGGTTCTGGGCTGTACCAGACATGGACGGACGATCCGGGGTCAGGGCTCGCTCACGATGCTCTGCGATCAGTTTCTCGTCAATAATGGACAGCATGTCCTCGTTGCTCAACTGCTCCATCTTCTGAATCTCGTGAGAGGTCCGGAAGCCGTCAAAGAAATGGAGAAAGGGAATGCGGGATGCCAGGGTGGCCTGGGTTGAAATCAGAGCCATATCCTGCGCTTCCTGGACATTCTGCGAGCAGAGCTGAGCCCAGCCGGTCTGGCGAGCGCTCATCACGTCACCGTGATCGCCAAAGATGGACAGACCCTGGCAGGCGAGGGAACGGGCTGTAACATGGAAAACGGTCGGGGTTAACTCACCGGCCAGTTTGTACATATTGGGCAGCATCAGCAGCAGGCCCTGAGAAGCGGTAAAGGTGGTGCAGAGCGCACCGGAAGCCAGAGAGCCGTGCAGGGAGCCTGCAACACCGCCCTCAGATTGCATCTGAGAGATAACCGGCACGGAACCCCAAATATTTTTCTGCCCTGCTGTGGCCTTGGCATCCGCCTCAGCCGCCATAGGTGAAGACGGGGTGATGGGATAGATGGTGATTACTTCACTGGTGGCATAGGCAACATGCGTACATGCCTGGTTGCCGTCAATGGTGACCATTTTTCGCGACATAAAAAATCTCCCTTAATCGTGAGGTTGACGTATTCCGGCGGTACAGCCGAAAAAAGAAAAAACTTAAAAGTATAAAAAATACAAAAAGATACTGTTTGTTTGGTATTATGCAGATTTCTGAAAGCCTGTCTTTAGTTCCTTTCCTGCTCGGCAGATTGTGCTGAGCGGAAAATCATGGTGCAAAATAGAGAGTTTCTGACAGGTTGTTCAGTGATGAAACGCAACGACAGTGTCGAAAGCGATACTATCATAAAAGGACAAAAATCTATCATTATAGAACATTTTTGTCGATTATGCAATATTAAAGCGAGCAGCATTTCTTGGACCTGTTTGCTAACGGTGATAAGGTCAAGTATCAGACCATGATTTTTTGATTTTGACGACACCATTGCGGATTCTTTCGCCAGTTTTTTTTGTCTTATCTCTATTGGATTTCAATCACCACTCATCCCGCACCAGTCAGCAGCAGAGACTGGCAGCTTGTTGTGAGCGGAATAACAGAATAACAGTATTGGATTTAACAGTGATCAGGAGGGGCGAGAAAAGAAATGGTGGCGTTCAGATTGATTCCGATAAGTGAAAAGGTACTGTCGCTAGTGTAGGTCAGCGGCAGAATAAGGCAAAGAGGAGGTTGAAAAAGCTTTGTCTATGATAAACGCGCTGCAAGCAAGGGCAAAGTGAAGGGGAAAGCTGAGCAAGACTGAGGTGCGCCTGTGCTGATCAGCCTTCCCCTAGGGTCTGTCTAGTGCAGAAATGAAGTGCCGTCACTGAACGTGTTTGAAGGTCATGCGGCCTTATAATATAACCGCACGGACAGATTCAATAGATTTTATTGTATCGTAAAAAACCACCCCTTCTGGGGGTGGATTGTTTATTTGTACGCATCCAGATAGGTCCAGAGCACAGCACCCAGCTCAACTCCTTTCTCGTTTCCTTCCGGATCCTTGATAGTATAGTCGGCTTCATTCAGGGCTGCGAATCCCCACCAGCCCGCTTGGGGACAGGCAAAGGTGAATACCCCATTCTCATCCGCCTTGACCACCTGAGTGACGTGGTAATCGCTGGGAGCACTGAATTTCTTGTCCTTATTGTACAGCTCCACTTCAACCTCTGCACCGGGAACCGGTTTTCCCTTGAGCAGAACCTGACCGGAAAAGCTGTTTCCTGCATAATTCCCGAAAGGACGGGTCAACGGCACGATTTCCGTGGCAATACCGACCGGCTCATCCCAGCCCTGATCATCACCGAATGCGGCAATCAAGGTCTTGGTGTAATGAATGATAGATACATCTTCAGCCGGTTCCCAGTACGGGGTCGGCTCCATGACAAAGGTATATACCCCGGGGCGTTTGACGGGCACTTCAGTTGTCCAGGCGGCATGATCCATGACCTTGGCTTCTTTGAGAGCCGGGAGCAGATCAGTCTTCTGATCGCCCGCCATCATAAAGAAGGCTTTCGGTTTGACCAGATCCATACCGATCATCTCAAAGGGATGGGAAAAAGAGAGGTCCAGTTTGACACTCTTCTTTTTGGGCTCCAGGATATTATCCGAAGGGATAACCATACCGAAATGGGCAAGGGCCTCACCTGTCATGCAGGCGAGAAAGAGTGCAGTTGCAGCAACAGCTTTGATCTTCATCGTTCTTACTCCTTTTTTTAAATCAGGTATTGTTTTTTGGATCATGATTGAGCAAGATCCTCTTTTTCCGACAAGGGACACCTTATCCGTCTGTCGAAGTTTTCTTCTTCTTTTTTGATTTGAACCAGGCAAGGATACCAGCTAGGCCGATAATGTAGCCGATCCCGCCAAGTATATCCTGTGGGTTGACCTTCTTTTCGCGTCCTTCAGCGAGATGCCGTTTAATGGGCACTAACTCTTTATTCAACTCTTGCCGCACGATTTCCCGTACAGCCTCCATGTCGAAATTCCCTACTGTCGGTTGCTCCTCTTGAGAAACAACCGAGGGAGTATTATCGGCTGGCAGGTACTCGTCTGCTGCCAGAAGCCATTCTCCACGATGACCATCACCTGTCTCCGCTGTAATTAGGAGGTCCAGCTTTTGTTGAACAGCCTGCTGAGGCGGGGTGAATTGGAATTTACCCTCTTCATCGGTCTGTGTTGTCAGCAGGGTGGTCTGGGTTTCGCTGTTTTGAACGTGAACTGTTATGTTTTTTGCCTTACGTCCTCCGCTAAAAAAAGCCTCTCCGTAAATCTGCTGGTCACCTGCCCATGAAAAAACATTCATCTTATGCGCTTGAGCAGGTAGGGCGAAGCACGAATACAATACGGCAAAGAGAAGTGCTATCAGGGTACGAGGTTGGTTCATGCGTATTTGAGATGTAAAATTTCTGGTTGGACCTTGGCAAGAGAATCAAGAGTGAACATGGTGGTACATCCTTCAGTACCCATGAACGGTAGATTAGTCGCAATAATCAGTTGCATATACATGATGAACCAGGGTAATATTTTTTATTTTTTTGTAACACGAGAGGTGTTGTTTACTCTAAAGCGGAGACCTTGTCAAGCTGTAGGTAAAAAATATAGATGATGAACCGCTTTTATCGTGAGATTGAGGGGAGAGAAGTTTATCTGCCTGGATTGAAAATAATGCCTAGCTGAGTGGGCTTGTGGGGGGAGACGAAAAGTGTTGCAAATTAGAGGAAGGGTCTTGTTTTATTCTGTATTATTTGAAGAATATTTTTTCGTTTTCCTACCAAGGAGTGTAGGTTCAGCCTAAGGGAATATCTGGCAAAGCTGGTCACGTAAAAAAAATATTGACAGTAAAAATATTAAGGGTATCTTTGCGCAAGTCAGTACATGTTGTTTGTACATAATTAATCGTGAGGTTACTTTTATAAAAAGGGCTCGTTAGAGGGCCGCTACTAAGGAGAAAGACAATGTTTGAAGTAAAAGTAGATAATGACAAATGTACCGGTTGTGAGGAGTGTATTGGTTCCTGTCCCGCAGGTGTATTTGAGCTTGTTGATGGAAAATCAGACCCGGTAAACGAAGATGAATGTCTGGGTTGTGAGACCTGTGTGGAAGTTTGCGAAGCAGACGCCATCACTGTTACTGAGTCCTAAAAGACGCAGCTGATGATGAGGCAACGGTGTTGCTGCTGCATAGCCGTTGCCTGCTTTAACCGAGGCGTTCGCTTATCGGTTTCCCTCCTCTCTGTTCCATTTTCATAACCTCCTCTTCTCCGCCTCCCTTTTTGACGGATTGAAATTGAGAATTGAGGTGGTTCCTATCGATTCTAAGCTTTTGCTCTAATTTACTCTGATGCGGTTTATTGCCTTGCGTGTCAAGTTTATGAACAGCTAACGGTTTATTCGCGCATTGCCATAAATATTCCCTGAGAGGCTCCCTAGTCCTTCTCTTTTTTTGGTAACAGGTAGACAATAAAAAAGGGCACAGGGGGGATCCCTGTGCCCTTTGAGGAGCCTTGCTCTCTGTACGCGAC
>CBFDDU010000009.1:0-39591 GCA_965603655.1 uncultured Candidatus Electrothrix sp.
CCGGGAAGAGCTGAAAAAGCGCTTAACCCCGCTCCAGTACAAGGTCACCCAGGAAGACGGAACAGAATCGGCATTTCATAATACCTACTGGGAGAATACCCGACCGGGGATCTACGTGGACATCGTTTCCGGTGAACCGCTGTTCAGTTCGTTGGACAAGTATAAATCCGGTACCGGCTGGCCGAGCTTTACCAAGCCCCTTGTGGCGGAGAATATTATTGAGCACGAGGATAAAAGCTGGTTTTCCGTCCGCACCGAGGTGCGGAGCAAACATGCTGACTCGCATCTCGGGCATGTTTTTGCTGACGGACCGCAACCCACAGGGCTGCGCTATTGCATGAACTCTGCTGCGTTGCGCTTTATTCCGGCAGAGGATCTGGAAAAAGAAGGTTATGGTGCCTATACCACGCTCTTTCCTGCAATCAAACGCTGATTCGTCAGCCTCTCAACACTCCACTCTCTCATCCACCAGATCTACAGCATGCCGCGCGTTTCCGTTGTTATCCCCTGCTATAATCAGGGTGCCTTTGTTGATGAAACCATCAATTCTGTTCTTGCCCAGACTTGGCAGGATTTTGAAATCATCGTTGTCAACGATGGTTCCACTGATCCCTTCACTGTTAAGCATCTTCAGCAGCTGAATTTTCCCAAGACTCGGGTTCTGCACACAGATAATCAGGGCTTATCATCAGCCAGAAATAACGGCATCAGAGAATCCCAAGGCAAGTACATCCTGCCTTTGGATGCGGATGACCGGATCGGTCCGACCTATCTGGAGCAGGCTGTCCGAGTGCTAGATGCGGATCCAGAACTGGGCATTGTCTACTGCAAGGCCCAGCTGTTCGGCGATGTGGCAACCGAGTGG
Organism: uncultured Candidatus Electrothrix sp.; assembly: GCA_965603655.1. Taxonomy (GTDB): domain Bacteria; phylum Desulfobacterota; class Desulfobulbia; order Desulfobulbales; family Desulfobulbaceae; genus Electrothrix. The sequence goes on from CBFDDU010000009.1 coordinate 866, forward strand.
CTGCTGCCGGAGTTTTCCTTGCAACGGATCCTGCTCGATAATATTATCTTTTGTACAGCCTTTTTCAGGAAGAGCGACTGGGAAGCAGTGGGTGGTTTTGATCCGGCTATGGTCTACGGCTGGGAGGATTACGATTTTTGGCTTTCTTTGCTGGAGATGGGGCGCAAGGTCGTTCAGCTGGAAGAGATCCTTTTTTACTACCGAGTTGCTGCCGATTCAATGGTCAGGGCCCGGCCAAGGCAGCATAAGGTGGAGAGCTTTGCCCGCATTTTTCGAAAACATCAAGACCTCTATGCCCAAAATATAGAGGTTTGGGTGGATAAACTGCTGGATGCCGGAGAGCCTTATCACCAGGCAGTGCTGTTACCCGAGGGCGGCAAAGCAGAAGACCATCCCGATTGGGTACGAAAGGTTGATCCCGGTGTCCGCCGTTTGCAATTCGCCCTTGCTTCACAGGAGCAGCAAGCGGCCTTTGTCTTCCGACCTGCTGACAGCCAGGTGATCCTTCGGGTCAATGCTGTTTCTCTGGCAGAGCCAACCGGTACCGAATATAAGGTTCCCTTTACCCATACGGCTGATTTCTCCCGAGACGGTATCCTCTTTTTTTGCACTTCAGACCCCTTATTGCAGCTGACCCCTCCTGAACAGAGCAGGACAGGAGGTTCACAGCATCTTATTATAGAAGTTGAGTACTTGGCCTTTGGCCAGGACTGTATCCCTCTGCTCGGGAACCTGCTGAAGGAGCAGATGACCATGCCTGATGAATCTCTTATTTCCGTCGCTGCCCCGTCTCAGCCAGCCTCTTGGTCATTCAGGCTGAAGTGGTTTTTGAAAGCGCTCTTGTACCGGCTGTCCCCGGCCCGTCGTCGTACTTACCGTATCCTGGAGCAAAGTGGACTCTTTGATGCAGCTTTTTATCTCGGTACTGACCAGGAACTTGCTGCGCTGGGGTTTGATCCTCTGCTTCATTATCTTGAATACGGCATGCGGGAGCGAAGAAATCCCAATCCGATTTTTGAGGCGGCATGGTATTGTCATGAGTATAAGTTAACAGCAGAACAAGACCCGCTGCTCCATTATATTGAACAGGGCTGGAAGCAGGGCAAGAAGCCGAATCCCCTGTTCGTTACCGCCTATTATGCAGATCAACATCCTGAAAGAACGGACAGTAACCGGACTCCCCTTGCTCATTACCTAGAGGCCGGTAATCAGGCTCGGTATCGCCCCATGCCGTTTTTTGATATGCAGTATTACTGCGAACGGAATCCGCGCATCTGTCAAGAATGGGCCTTTCCACTCTTGCATTTTCAGAGGCAGGGAGACGGGGAGGAGCAACTGCCGACGCCCCTTTTTGATCCGGAGTTTTACCGGGCAACCTATCAGCTGGCTGGGCTCTCCCATATTGAGCTCTTTCTCCATTATGCAGAGGAAGGGTGGCGCAAAAAATACCGACCTTCCGCCCTATTTGATGCGGAGTTTTACGGTGCAACCTATCCTCAATCCCTGAACGCCTTCCATCCCCTGGAATACTATCAGGAACAGGGCATCCTTGCTGGCCATTATCCCTGCCAAGAGGTTGCGGAGCTGCCTATAAAACCGGTCATCAGTATTCTGGTTCCGGTGTTTAACACCGACGAAGGACTGTTGCGCCGCTGCATCCATTCAGTTCTGTATCAGGCATATCCGCATTGGGAGCTCTGTCTTGTTGATGACGGCAGTCCTGCAAAGCATATTCGCCCCCTCCTTGAAGAGTATGCAGCCAAAGACAGGCGAATAAAGATCAGGCTTTCAGAGGAAAATACCGGAATTTCTCTGGCAACGAATAAGGCGGCAGAACTGGCAGGTGGAGAATACCTCGCCTTCCTTGACCATGATGATGAGCTGACTTTGGATGCCCTGTACCATGTTGTTGAGGCGATCAACAGGCTTGATCCAGATGCCCTGTACAGCGATGAGGAACTCATTGACTGGAAAGGGCTACGCTGTACCAATTTTTACAAGTCAGACTATAATCCCGAGTTGCTGCTCTGCCATAATTATATCACCCATTTTTTTGTTACCAGAAGCTTGCTGTTTCAGCAGGTAGGGGGGCTGTCAGCAGAATGCACTGGTGCTCAGGATTATGATCTGATCCTGAAGATCGCTGAGCAAAGCGAGCGGATTCATCATATTCGCCGCTCGCTTTACCGGTGGCGGGCAGCAGAGACCTCCACCAGCATCAATCATGAGCAAAAGGACTATGCTGACGCTGCCGGTTTGAAGGCGTTGCGGGATGCTGCGGAGCGGAGAGGCATGGAGGCTGAGGTCCGGCGCGGTCCTTTGAACTTTTATTATCGATTACAGCGGCAGGTGCGAGAAACCTGTCAGGTCAGTGCGCTGATCTGTCTTTCTGATGATAGCCCCGATACCCCCAAATCGGGAGAGTGGCTGAAAGAGCTGCTTGCAAGGACCGGCTATCCGCATCTTGATTGCATGGTCCTGCATCGAGGTTCTGTAAAGGAACTGACGGTTGGACTGCCTGAAGAGCTGGCTGGCCGGATCAGTTTTTATCGGATTGCCGAGAAAGAAACAGAGGCGGCAGCCTTGAATCGGGTTGCCGAAAACGCCCTTGGTGAACATCTTGTTTTTCTCCGGCAGGGGACTTTGCCGCAGGAAAAAAAATGGCTGGAGACGCTGCTCGGCTCTTCCCAAACAGAAGGATGCGGCGTTGTTGGCGGCATAGTAGCTGGACCTGAAGAACAGCTTGATAATCTGGCCCTGCCGGATCTTTCGGACACGACATGTGAGGCCTTTCGTTCCCTGCTTACCGAAGGCTCGGTTCATCTCAACGGTCTTCACTGTCCCCAGAATGTCATTGCCCGTACCTTTGATTTCTGTATGGTGGAGCGCAGGTTGTTCCGCGAGATGCAGGGATTCGACGCGGAGAGCTTCCCTGAATATCTCTACGATATTGATTTCTGCCTCCGCCTGAGAGCAACAGGGGTTGAGCATATCTTCACACCGTTTTGTAAGGCCGTTGGCATTATGTCGTACACCAGGTCGGAAGGGAGGTGCTCTTCAGCAGAAGATTGGCTTGATGAAAAAACAGCCTTTCAGAGTCGATGGCGGTCAGTCTTGGAGCATAACCCGTATTATAATGAGAATCGCCTGCTCACTGAGCTTGAGGTCTCTCGGGAGGAATGGCTGCATTGGATTGCTGGATTTTGAGCCCTAGATTCAAGTGATAAGTGCATAACCCATGACTTTTCTAGCAAAATATATTGAGTATTATTAAAGATTAAAGATACCAAGATGTTACTGGGGCGACATGTTTTATACTTTATAGCCTTAGTGGCCTAAAATATTATGTTTACCTCGTTTTCGGTATTGATAACCCTCAAGAGGGATGCCACCTTTGGATAGTAAAAAAAAATTGACTTTTTTCTGTTTTCAGAATAATTAAAGTTTTGTTTTTGTGCCGCACATAGTGGTACAGTTTTATAATAAAAAAGGAGGAAGAAATGTCTGTATTGAAATCAATGACTGTTAAGTCTGCACTGGTGTTCTCTTTGGCTGCTTTTGCATTTTCAGCCAATACTGCTTCTGCGGTAGATGTACCGGCAGGGACAGGGAGCCCCGAGGTAGGTAATGCTATGACCGATGTTCTGGGATCACCGGCTATTAAGAGCGTGATGATTGAGAAGAGAGATCAGGTTATGGTTGAAAAAATCAATGCCAAGCCGCTGATCAACGACTTGATGCCTAAAATTGAGAACGTCATGATGCCTATCGTGAAGGAAAAAATTCTGCCTGAGAAAATGGCAGGTCTGCAGAATGAGATGGCTCAGAAAATTGCTCCGAAATTCTAAGCAGGTAAATTAATTTTTCTTCCCTACAGGGAGGACAGTTAATATTTAACCGGGTCCGCGCTGAGCGTATGACCCGGTTTTGTTGTTTTAGGACTGCTGATGGTTCATGCTGGAAAATATGTGTACAGAATCTATAGGTTGCAGAGAGGTATACGCAGCAAATGCTTGCAAGCCCCTTAGACCATCCTCTCCTGCGACCAGTCATTATGCTCAAACTCAGCATGATCCGGTTTAGCAGGTTTTATCTCTTCCATGCGCTGACGAAGCCAGATCATCACATTATCAAACTCATTGCTTAGCTCCTGCATGGCCTTGCCTCGATGACTGACAGCACTCTTCTCGTCCATGCCGACCTCTGCAAAGGTCTTGCCAAAGTCCTCGTAATAGAAGACAGGATCATAACCGAACCCTGAATCACCTTGCCGTTCTTCTGTGATTTTTCCCTCACAGCTGCCTTCCCAGGTCAGGGCAGGGCCACCCGGCGTTGCTAAAGAGAGAACGCATTGAAAACGGGCTGTACGGTCTGTCTTCCCTTGCATCTCCTGAAGCAGTTTTTCGCAATTATCCCAGTCACTGGCATTCTCACCGCTATAGCGGGCAGAATAAACTCCAGGGGCCCCATCAAGGGCATCCACCACCAGGCCGGAATCATCGGCAAGTGCGGGTACACCCAGGACTCGTGCGTAATGATGGGCCTTTTTATAGGCATTATCATCAAAGGTCGCGCCGTCCTCAATGGCCTCCGGCAAAGGGCCGTAGTCTTTCAGGCATTTTACCTCAACCGGAAAATCCTTTATCAGCGCTTGAAACTCTTTGACCTTATTCTGGTTATTGGTGGCAAGAACAATGATGTTGTTCATCGGTTTATCTCCATAAAAAGGGATCAGGGAGTGTTTTTTGCGGTTTTGGGTTGCAGCAGAAGGCCTCACTGATCGCCTCGAAAATGTTTAGGAAGTTAGCGTATATCAAGTTGATCGTACATACAAAATTCATGAAGGCAGAATAATCATGATCCTTTGATTCTGTCAAGGGTTAAGGGGCTCAACAAAAAATACCTTACCCTTGGTACGCAGGGGTGGAACCTGCGTGTTCACCTTTTTATACCGGGCAGACCGCAAGACCGCAGATCTGTCCCTTGTATTTGAGGGCACCGGCGTGATAGGCCGTAAAAATGACCGACTCAGCCCATAATAAACCACTTTAGACTGAATGCAATTCAAGATAGCATAGACAAAAATACAGGAAAGAGTTATGATCAAATCATAACTTTAAGATAGGATGAAAAAGTGGTTAAACCGGAAATAGATTCAGGACTGGAAACGCTTTTGCTACTTGATGGGGAAGTATTTCCAATGGACAACGGATACTGGGTGAAATTTGCAGTTCATACTACCGCTGTGAATGAACATATTCCTCATGGAATTAGATACTCGCTCACTTTTCATGATAAGTACAACAGAAGAATCATTGGTTACGACAATGCTCACGGTATAAAGCCGCCGAAGAGGAAAAAATTCTCTGGAGTCAGAAAGACTTGGGACCACAAGCATCAAGAATCTTTAGTGAAACCCTATGGAGTTTGAAAGTGCATACCAGCTTCTGGAAGATTTTTGGGATGATGTGAACGCTATTGTGTAGATTAGAGGGGTGATGATATGGCAATCAAAGTTATGAGAATAGGAATAATATCAAAAGAGGATTATATCAAGAGAACTCTAGCTATAGCAAAGGGTACCTATAAACCGAGAAAGAATGAACCCAAGGTTTGGTTTGAATCCACAAAATCAATGTCTCAAGTTTTGAGCGCTGAAAATCAAGAGTTACTCCGTGTTATCATAGCCAATAAGCCCCATTCTATAACTGAACTTGAAGAGATAACAAACAGAAAAAAGTCGAATCTTTCCCGTACACTCAAAACCCTTGAGAAGTATGGAGTTGTTGAACTGAAAAAAATTAAAGGTAAAATCATTCCTAAGGTCAAAGCAACAGATTTTAGAGTTGAATTCGGGCTCCATTACAGCTTTCCTTCTCCCTGAGCTTCGGGGATGCGTTGCTACGCATCCCCTGGTTTTTCTTTGCCCTGTTCACAGGAATTCGAACCCGCAACCCCTCCTTGTAACCCGCATCACTGCGACCTCTGATTTTCGCTCTTTGATATCGAATTGGGTACTTTTTATTGACTTTTTCCATTCAACAAGTATCTTATTTTAAATTGAAATTGCTGGTATTTAATTAAGGTCTGCCCTTGATTTACTATTTGTAACATGCGCTCTTTTTCAGTCGCCTTTCCATTGACTTTTCAGGGCGATATTATACTTTATCGATTAATAGGCTGTCGGCCAGTCCAATAGAATTTGAGTCAGTAGCCCAGCTTTTTTGTTTAGTTGGATTAATCCTCTGATTCGTGCTCATATTTTCTTACAAAATAATACTTCGTAATGACAAGTTTCGTTGATAATCTAGATCCTAAAAAATGGGAAAAATTTTGTGAAAGAATGCTTAGGAATCATTATGGAAATGAAGTTTTCTTCCCGGTTCCTGATGAGGACTCTGGGGACAGGGGAATTGAATTTTATACCAATACAGGGTTAATTTTTCAGTGTTACTATCCTGAAAAAAAATATGAAATGAAGGAGTATAAAAGAAAGATACAAAAAAAAATTAATGATGACTTAAAAAAGCTAAAATCGAATGAGGAAGAAATAAAAGGATGGATTGATGATGTAATGATACATCAATGGATTCTACTTACCCCAGAAAACAGATCAAAAGATCTGCTTACTTATTGCAATAGAAAAAAGAAAGAAACTATAAATAAAAACATTTCTTATATTGATAAAGAAAGTTTTTCGGTTAAAATTGAAACAGCTGATAGTTACCCTGATTCAATGCTTTATGCAATAAAATATGACCCATCTATAATCGATATACCTTTTTTAGATATTGATTCAGAGTATATTAATGAATGGAAAATAAATGATTCCAACTCTGATTTTTTATCAAATATTAGCAGGAAATCAAAACTTGTTAGAGGTAATAACCCAGATAAATTTCAGGACTTGGTAATAAAAAAATATATACAATTAGATAATTTTAACGATAACTTGAAAGACGAACATCCTGATTTATATAATCAAATTAATGATACTTCTATTGCTTTGCTTGACGAAATAAGTGTTGATGTAGCTATAAGTGGAGACATAGTTGGTAAGGAATTAATTTCTAAAATTATAAAAAATAACAAAGATAAGTTTGATAAATATTCAAATGAGATGTCTGATATGAATATTCAATTGTTACCTTTTGGCTATTTGTCAAATTGGATAGCTCAATGTTTTATGGATTTTGAGTAATGAATAGTAATAATGTCAAGATTATTATAGATAATAAGCCCTATCCATTGCCTATAGAGATGAGGCCTCTTTGGAGGATGTGTCTTATTGTTATTGCTATTGCTGAAATTTCTGGAAAGAAAAAATATTTAGAACTAAATAAGGTTAATGTCTTAGTATGGATGCTTATTCGAAAAAATAAGTGGGATGAATATCATCAATTTCTTAATTTTAAGGGGGTTATTGAGAATGTTCCATTAGTCTCTGTAGATTCTTCTACCTATAAAGCTATTGAATATTCTATAGCTAAAAAAATTGTTGCGTTAAAAGCCGGAAAACTGCATTTAACAACTCTTGGCGATGATACTTTCTCTCTTCTTGTAGATAATGATATCATGATCGAAGAACGGTTGTTTTTGCAAGAAACGGGCAAGAAACTTACTGTTAATAAAATAAAAGAATTAACCGGTGGTACATTCTAATGCTTGGGTTATCCATTGTTTCTTTGGGGATTTTTGTCAATACAGAAAAAGGATTGTTCTCTGTAGAGATACCTTTTTATCCCGGCCTGAATGTTATACGAGCCGAAAATTCATCAGGGAAATCTACATGCGTGAATGCTATAGCATATGGGCTTGGGCTTGAGGCAATATTGGGACCAAGTGGCAAGAGCCCTTTTCCAAAATCTTTATATCATGTTATTTATGATAATAGAGTTGATGAGAATGAATCTTTTGTTTCTAGCTCCTATATTGAGTTGAAAGTAAAAAATAATCGAGATGATGAAGTGTTACTGGTAAGGGAGGTTAAGGGTAATACGAATAAAATCACTGTAGAGTCAAAAGAAGGCCGTGATGATTATTTTTTAGGCTCATCTGGTAGCGTTGGCTCTTTTAAGAGTGAAAAAGGGTTTCATTATTGGTTTGCTGATTTCTTAGGGTGGAAACTCCCGATGGTTGCAACGTCCGATGGCAAAGAGCAGCCACTTTACCTTGAGTGTATTTTTCCATTATTTTTCATTGAGCAAAAAAGAGGATGGTCTGAAATTCAGGCAAATATTCCATTTTGGGGAATTAGTAATGTTAAAAAGGCTGCTATTGAGTTTTGTTTAGGGATTGATTCATTTAATATTGATAATGAAATAAGTAGATTGTCGAATAAGATTTCAACCATTAATGATAAGTGGGATAAGCTCAACTCAAAAGTTTTGAGTGTTGCTGATATAAAAAAAGTTAAAGTTAGTGAGATTGGTGAACTAGACAGAGAGAGGCCACCTTATCCGATTTCTTTTAAGTTTTTAGAAAATTCTGTTTATTTAAGTGTTGATGAAAGATTGCGATCATTAGCTGTTCTTTTGTCAAGGCTATCTAATGATATTAAAAGGAATACTCCAGATAGTGAAAAGTTAGAAAACCAAAGAACTCTTATTAGATCGTTAAGAAATGAATCCGGCGAGTTATCTGATAAGATAGATAACCTATTGCTCTCGCTAGCTGATATTCAGAATAAACTTTCAAAAATTTCTAATGAGTATGATAAGTATAATCAGCTTAAAAGGTTAAAGGTTGTTGGGGCTAGGTTAGGAACGGCAATTGATACCAAGAAATGCCCTATTTGTGAAAATGAGCTCTATGATACGTTAGGGGCTAAGGTTTCATCTCGGCAGCCTATGACGCTTGAGGAGAATGTTGATTTCTTAAAAAAGCAAAAAGATTTTTTTGAGTCTATTTTGCAAAGAAACAGTTTAAAACTTAAGGATATTAGGAGGAGCTGGATTTATATAAAAGAAAAGTTATCTTCCGAAGAAGAAAAATTATCTAATTTAAGGGATGATCTGGACGATGTAGATGGAGCAAATAAATCGAAATTAAGAGAGCTATTGCAGGCAGAAATATTGCAAAAAGATGTTACAAATCTCAAGAAAATGCAGCAAGATTTGAACGAGCAGCTTAAGGATATATATTCGGATTGGTTGAAAGCTAATGACTCTCTAAAAAAAGCAAGAAAAAGGAAAAAGGGTCTAGAATCTGATGTTGTTATAAGGAAGCTTGAGGCAATCATTAGGGGAAGTTTGCGTGATTTTCATTTTAAAAATGCTGATATCAAGTCAGTTTCAGTGTCATCACGCACTTTGCGTCCTATACAGGAAGGGTATGACATTGTAGCAGAAACTTCGGCAAGTGATTATATAAGAGTTATTTGGGCTTATACGTTAGCTCTTCTTCAACTTGCGGGTCAGGAAGCAAGTGAATCTGCCGTTAAGCATGGTGGCTTTGTTGTTTTTGACGAGCCTCGTCAGCATGAAGCAAATATGATTTCCTTCGGCGGGTTGATAAGAAAAGCTTCAGAGCATAAATCTTTTGGTGGTCAGGTTATTGTAGCGACAAGTATTAAAAAATCCGAACTTGATGAAGTATGTCAGGATGCTGAACCTAACATTGTTTATTTTGACGACTATGTTCTTTCCCTTGTGAGTTCCTAATTTTCCTTATGGTGTTCCGGTTGGGTGGGTGCTAAGTAACTTCTCAATAAGTGGTGGTAACTAGATATTTAGACGTAAACAGGGTACGCAGCACGTTTTTTGAGACTTTTTACTAGACCGTCAAGTTTACCGATCCAATCGGAACAGCGCATACTGCGGAATTTTTTTCAGAGAAATATCTTCACCTCCAGGCCAGCATAAACCGCCCAGAGGATCAATAGCAACTTCCTGAAAAGACATCAGTCATCCTGATGAACAATCGCTCAGGTTACGTTTCCGCATCTTCTTATCATACCGTTCCTGCTCACTGTAAATACAACCACAATAAGGCTGACGGTACAAATCCATTGCAATGGATTCATCAATTCCCTGTTGCCAGCCCTCACGAAAATCCTGGTACAAAAACTGGACGGCAAATTTTTTCGCCAAGGCCACGGATTTTTCCTGAATCATGGCATGACGCTGATATTTTGAGTAGAGCAGGGTGGTTGTAAAGGCATCAAAGCCTTCAGCAGCAGCCTGTTTAGCAACGGCTTCAAGGCGCATATCATAGCATATTGCGCAGCGTCTGTTTTCATGAAAAACAACCTGACGAAGATATTCTGTTAAACTGTAGTTACGGTCAATAGCTACCTTGAAATTTTTCTTGTCAGAAAACTCAACCAGGGCCTTAATTCGTCGTTTAAATTCACGAAAGGGATGAATATTGGGATTGAAAAAATATCCTTTAACCTCATGCCCTTGCCTGCGCAGTACTTCCAGCGGGTACACCGTGCAGGGGCCGCAGCAGACATGAAGCAGAACTCTCATGATTTCACCTTGAACTGCTTCGGATCAATCCCGTAATTATGTATTTTATAGTTAATGATCCGCAGGCTTGTTTCCAAGCGGGCTGCCGCCTTGGTCTGGTTGCCGTTGGTATGCTTAAGTGCATCAATGATTAGTTCGCGCTCAAAACTTTCCACTGCACTGGCCAAAGAGAGGGGACTGTCGGTGCTCACCGTTTCCGAACTTTGCAGGGTCGGGGGAAGATGAACCGAGCTGATGGTGTTAGAATCACAGATAAGCACGGCCCGTTCCATGCAGTTTTGCAATTCACGGACATTACCCGGCCAGTGGTATTTGATCAGTAAATCAATAGCGGTGGTCGAGATCCGTTCAATTTGTTTATTATTTTCTTTGCAATATTGCTCCAGAAAATATTCCGCCAGCAGCAGAATATCTGTCCGACGCTCTCGGAGGGAAGGGAGATGAACAGGAAAGACATTGAGCCTGTAATACAGATCCTCCCGGAACACGCCTTCAAGTACGGCTTCCTCAAGATTGCGATTGGTCGCCGCAACAAGGCGAATATCTGCCTTAATAATTTCAGTGCCCCCGAGACGCTGAAAACAGCGTTCCTGAATAACATTAAGAAGTTTTATCTGGACAGTGGTGCTGATCTCGCCAATTTCGTCCAGGAAGAGGGTTCCGCCTTCGGCCTGTTCAAATCGTCCCTTCTTTCGCTGTTCTGCCCCGGTAAAGGCTCCTCTTTCATGCCCGAACAGTTCGCTTTCCAGAAGATTCTCGGGCAGGGCGGAGCAGTTGACCACCAAGAAGGGTTTGTCTGCCCTGCGGGAATTATGATGCAATGCCTTGGCAACCAAGGACTTACCGGTGCCGGATTCACCCCGCAGCAGAACAGTGGCATTGGAATCCGCAACCCGATGCGCCATTTCAAACACTTCCTGCATCCGTGAAGAATTCCCAATAATATCACTCAAGCGGTTTTTGGCGGATAACTCTCTTCGAAGACGCTGATTTTCTTGCTGAAGAGCCTCTTTTTCTCTGTTAATGACTTGAACTCTGTGTACGGCTTGGGCGATCAGGGCGCTGACAATGGTGAGAAAACGGAGATCCTGTTCTGATTGCGAGCCAAATTCTTTTTCATAATATCGATCAACAGACAAGGCGCCTATGGACAGATTATCGGGCTGGCTATGGATATCCCGAGCAAAAACCTTTTGGTCGGAGTTTTCAAAAGTGACCTTGATAGGGACGCAGATAAAGGAACTTTTCTTTTTCTCCTCGTTACTCCGAATTCCGGTTCTGTTGAGGAATAAGGGCTCTTCCCCGATTCGGGGTACAATGACCGGTTCACCGGTGGAAACAACTCGGCCGGTAATTCCCTCACCGAGCTTATATTTTCCTTTTTTTTGCGCTGTTGCGGTAATCCCGCAGGCTACCTCAATCTCCAGTTCTCTGGTCAATGGATTAACGATAGTCACGGTACCGTTTCCCATTTTTTTCATATCTGCCAGCACCCGGACCACGCTGTTCAGACTCTCCTGAAGGTCGGTTCCGGCGGCAAGAATTTTCGTAATTTCGTAAAGACAGGAGAGATCTTGACGCGCAAGATCCTGATTTTTTATTAAAGTATGTAAGTCTGTGGTCATAATGAATCAACATCAGGAGAATATTGACAGAATAAATTTTAAGTGGTATAAAAGCTCAACACTCTATTATAGAGTCAGGAGGAATGGCCGAGTGGTTGAAGGCGGCGGTCTTGAAAACCGTTGTACGAAAGTACCGTGGGTTCGAATCCTACTTCCTCCGCCACCTTGATATTACGTTCTTGTTTTGCAAGACATAGGAGAGATGACCGAGCTGGCCGATGGTGCTCGCCTGCTAAGCGAGTGTGGGGGTCAAACTCCACCGAGGGTTCGAATCCCTCTCTCTCCGCCATAAATGGAAAAGCCGCTCTTCTTGCAAGAGCGGCTTTTTTTATTGCTCTTTTTTCCTTTCGACCCATAATTTCTTTTCAACCAGCTTTTTCCGGTGACGAGCAAAATATCTAAAAGCCCCAGAGCAATGAGCGCTTGATCCAGCCAGTCACTTGGCCATGCTGGACCTTCACCCATCCTTTCTGTTGCTCCAGTGTCTTAAACACCACGCCATAATAGGCCTGAGCAACCACCTTACTTCTGGTGCCGGGCTTATTGCGAATATTGATTTTTCCTTTGTTTTTCTTTTGCGCCTTGACGATCATATGGCCGGTACGGTCGACCACGTCTTTATGCACCCAGCCGACAGCCCCTTCAAAGTCCTTCACCTGAAGCCAATCGCCGGATTTTTTCACTACCTTGAGCGGAAAACCGATACCAAGTTTCCAGACAACGTCTTTCTCCAAGCTCGGGCCGGAGCGCATGTTTACATTATCGTTCTTAACAGCAACCATCCTGGCCATGACCGATCCTGCTGCGGCCAAGCTGCTCAGAAGAACAAAAATGAATAAAATGATAAAAGTATTTTTTTTCATGGTATTCAAGATTTGTTTTTTATGAGTTTTTCTTTTTTGGTTACCGACTACCTTTTCCTCTTTGTCAAGATACTCAAGACAGCCCCTTTTTTCTCTCCGAGACCTTGTTCTTTGTCCCGGCGTTCATCAATAGCAATCTGCGTTATAACCCGCTTCACTCCATGTTGAAAAGGACAGGCATGCAGTTCCTCGGCCAGTCTAAAAAGTGCAGATGGCGTTCCATTGATGATTGTCCCCATATCATTGATTTCATAATCAACATCTTTTTTTTGTAAAAATTCTTGGATATCAGTTATGTAATTGCTTAGACTGGTTTTTCCTGTCTCCATTGGAAGCACAGTGATCTGCATGAATGCCATATTTTTTCTCCCGGTTATTTCTCAATCTTTTTATCAGACACCAAACTGATCAAACGGTCAAGATCGTCAGGGGACGAATACTCAATCTCCACTTTACCGCGTATTCCGTTTTGAACAATTCTTACTTTGGTATGAAACTGACTGGTTAACTGGGTTGATAGAGATCGACAGTAACCAACGGGTAATCCATCCGGCTTCTTTTTTTTCTCTCCAGAGGGTTGTTCCTTTTTCTGGACCGCTTGGCGGCAGAGATTTTCAGTCTGGCGAACAGAAAGATCCTCTTTCAAAATACGATCTCTGATTTCCTGCATATGGAGAGGATCATCTTTCAGACGAAGGAGTACCCTCGCATGTCCTTCGGAAAGCAATGCACTTGCCACGTCATTTTGCAGGGACGCTGGAAGTTTCAACAATCTGAGTGTGTTGGTCACTGTAGAACGTTTTTTTCCTACCTTATGGGCAACTTCTTCCTGTGTCAAACGGAACTCTTCAATAAGGCGGGAGTAGGCGATAGCCTCTTCAATAGGATTGAGATCTTGCCGTTGAATATTTTCAATCAGAGCCAGCTCCAATGTCTCGTTATCGCTGCCAGTCTCCATGATAACGACAGGTACTTCTTCTTCCCCTATCAGACGGGCAGCTCTGAGGCGACGTTCTCCGGCAATCAGTTTATACCGATTACCGCCATTGCTGCTGACCAAGAGGGGCTGTATGATGCCTCTTTCTCGAATAGATTCAGCAAGTTGATTAAGTTTTTCCTCGTCAAAATTACTTCGGGGCTGATGCGGATTAGCTTCTATCTTGTCTATATCACAGATGAAAAACTTTGATTCCTCATCCAGTGACATATCATCCGGCAGAAGCGCGGAAACTCCTCTACCCAACACGTTTTTTGAACTCATTGCGTTTTCCTGTTTCTTCGTAAGAACTCATTACCCAGCTTATTAAAGGCCTTGGCACCGGCGCAGTTCTTATCGTACTCAATAATCGTTTTACCGTGGCTGGGACTTTCGCTCAATCGTACATTCCTCGGTATAATTGTTTTGAAGACCTGCTCTTTGAAATGTTTTTTTATTTCTTCAGAGACTTTATGGGTCAAGCTGTTGCGTTGATCAAACATGCTCATCAAGAGGCCTTCAATATACAGTCCCCGATTTAAACTTTTTTTCACCTTGCGAATAGTGCCGATGAGCTGAGCTAAACCCTCCATGGCAAAGTATTCACATTGCATGGGTATAAGGACAGAATCCGCAGCTGTCAAGCCGTTAATTGTCAAGAGTCCGAGAGAGGGGGGGCAGTCAATAATGATATAATCGTAGAGTTCTCGAACTTCTTTAAGAATCCTTCGTAATTGTTTTTCCCGGTTTTCTTTTGAAATAAGTTCTATTTCAACCCCGACCAAATCTATGGATGCAGCAAGAATGGAGAGATTTTTGATACTGGTACCCTGAATACAGTCTTTCGTGTTCGGGGATCCCATGTAACAATTATAGAGATGTTTTTCCGGGTCTGCATTAAACAGACCAACTCCGCTTGATGCATTTCCCTGAGGATCTGAATCAACAAGCAATACTTTTTTTCCTTTTGTTGCTAAGATAGCAGCAAGGTTAATCGCTGTGGTCGTTTTCCCTACACCACCTTTCTGGTTTGCAAGTACAACTATTTTTGACTTCATCAGAAATACAGTCCTCTTTTTTGTTGGCTTGCGACATTCTTACTACAATATAGAAAGAAAAATTATACATTACATAAACAATAAACCGAGACTTCACTACTAGGTTTGCGAAAAAAAATAGCTTAAAAGAACAGAATGTCGATTGTTGATCTTCACCTTTCCGAGTATACTACACCACTCTAAAAGAGTGGTGAATATTTTTTTATGTTTCACGTGCAACATTTCGTCACCAAGTCCCGGCAGCAATAATTTAAACCTCACAAAAAAGCTCGTTGAACAAGTAAGCTGTTCCTCCACGCCAGTTAAATTTTTTTCAAGAAAACAAGCTATGTTTTTGACAGATATACTCATTATCGGCAGCGGGGTAGCAGGGTTGTCCTTTGCCCTCAAAGTATCTCCCTTTGCCCGTGTTACTCTGGTTACTAAAAAACAAAGTGCGGACACCGCAACCAATCTCGCTCAAGGTGGAATAGCAGCTGTCCTCTCAAAGCACGATCGGCTTGAGGATCATATTCAGGATACTCTCGTTTCTGGAGACGGTCTCTGTAATCGCGCAATTGTTGAGACCGTGGTGGAAGAAGGCGCGGGTCGAGTCCGTGAATTGGTCGATCTCGGGGTGAGCTTTCAGCAAGGAGAAGAAGGTGAAGAGTTTGATCTCGGGATGGAAGGCGGTCATTCCGCTCGGCGGGTTGCCCATGCTAAGGATATGACCGGCAGAGAAATTGAACGCGCTTTGCTGGCTCAGGTGCAGGATAATGAGCAGATAGAAATATTGGAAAATCATATGGCCGTAGACCTCCTGCTGGAATCCAAGGCCAAAAAGAAGTCCGCAGGCGGTAAAGATCGCTGTATAGGGGCCTACGTCCTGAATCGGGCAACCGGTGAGGTGGAGACTTGGCGAGCAGGGGTAACAGTCCTCTGCACAGGCGGCAGCGGTAAGGTCTATTTGTACACCACAAATCCTGATATCGCCACAGGAGATGGTGTTGCTATGGCTTACCGTGCCGGAGCAAAAGTTGCTGATTTGGAGTTTGTCCAATTTCATCCGACCTGTTTTTTTAATGCAAAGGTGAAAAATTTTCTCGTCTCTGAAGCCGTGCGAGGGGAGGGCGGTGTCCTGATTAATGAAAAAGGGCAGCCGTTTATGCGCCAATACGACCAGCGAGGGGATTTAGCGACAAGAGATGCTGTTGCCCGTGGCATTGATACGGAGATGAAAAAAAGCGGCGCAGACTGCGTCTACTTGGATATTATGCATAAGGGTCGGGCTTTTTTGGAGCACCGCTTTCCGACTATCTACGGTACCTGTCATAAATACGGGGTTGATATCAGTCAGGAGCCTATTCCGGTGGTACCGGCGGCGCATTATATGTGCGGCGGCGTACTGACAGATAAATGGGGTGTCAGCTCAGTCAATAATCTTCTTGCTCTTGGCGAGACTGCCTGCACAGGGTTACACGGGGCGAATCGCTTGGCCAGCAATTCGCTGCTGGAAGCGGTGGTTTTCGCTCACCGGGCAGCACAGTGGGTTAAAAAGCACTGGCTTGAAATAGCCCACCAGGAAACCAGTCATGTCCAGGACTGGCGGACGGGTAGGGCACAGTCTATTGAAGAGAACGTTCTGATCAGCCATAACTGGGATCAGGTTCGACGCCTCATGTGGAATTATGTCGGTATAGTACGCAGTAAAAAACGGCTTCAGCTTGTGGAACGGCGTATGCGCCCGATTCTTATTGAAACCAAAGAGCATTTTTGTAATTATCTGCTCACTCCAGACCTGATTGAGCTCCGCAATATCGTCCTTATGGCTGATTTGATCATCAAGAGCGCATCTCTACGCAAAGAATCACGGGGATTGCATTACCTGCTTGATTACCCGGAAAGGGACGATGTCCTGTTCGGCAAAGATACGATTCTGAAAAAGAGCAAGGATGGGTAAAGAGCCCAAGAGATACGCTCATCTTATACGGTTTCTCGACGCGATTTTCCTCTCTGGTACAGAGAAGAATTCTTTCCTGAAACGGCAAGCACCCCTTTTTATACACATTTGCTCAAAATACAATATATAGGATTTATTGATTGATAAACACCTATATGTTGTGCTATAAAGCTCAGGTCAGTTCTTGATCGAAGGCTCTTCTTCTTGAGCACATTCCACAATATTCTCGGCTGAAATCATCAAAGCCACTATCACTCAAGGGACACATACATGGGAAAAGATATGAGCAGCAATATCTCTCAGCAGCTTCTGTCAGAGACGGCGGAAACTGTCTTGGCACGTCGTTATTATCTTAAAGACGGGAACGGCAATCTGCTGGAAAATTGGGACTCACTCTGTCGGCGAGTTGCGGACGCTGTCGCGGCAGTTGATAACGTTCTGGAAGATTACGAGGCTGTTCGGGAAGAATTTTTTAATATGATTCATTGCCTCGACTTCCTGCCCAATTCTCCCTGTCTCATGAATGCGGGAACAGATCTCGGGCAGCTCTCTGCCTGTTTTGTTCTCCCTGTGGATGACTCTATGGATGGAATCTTCACCTCTATCCGTAACGGTGCCTTGGTCCATAAAACCGGAGGCGGGACTGGCTATTCTTTTTCCCGGCTTCGCCCGAAGAATTCTGCTGTCCGCTCCACTCAAGGAGTCGCTTCTGGACCGCTCAGCTTTGCAGCGGTTTTTGACGCCGCCACAGAGACCATCAAACAAGGTGGAAAACGGCGTGGGGCAAATATGGGGGTTTTGCGGGTTGACCACCCTGATATCATGGGGTTTATATCTGCCAAAGAAGATCAGAATAAATTCACCAATTTTAATTTTTCAGTGGCAATCACCGATGCCTTTATGGAAGCCGTTAAAACGGACAGTGATTACGACCTGATTGATCCTTCAGATAATCAAGTGGTGGACTCCTTAAATGCCGCCAAGGTCTTTGATAAAATTATTGATCTTGCATGGCATAACGGTGAACCCGGAGTTCTGTTCATTGATGCGGCCAACCGAAGCAATCCAACCCCGCAGCTGGGGGAATTTGAAGCAACTAATCCTTGTGGCGAACAATTTTTGCTTCCCTACGAATCGTGCAATTTAGGCTCAATCAACTTGGGGCGGTACGTCAATGAAGGTAAGGTGGATTTTGAGCGTCTGGGCAGGACTGTCAAAACAGCGGTTCGCTTTCTGGATAATGTGATCGACTGTAATCGCTTCCCTATTCCTGAGATCGCTGAGATGACACATAAAACCAGGAAGATTGGTCTCGGAATCATGGGAATGCATGATATGCTTATCCAGCTGGGACTTCCTTACGGCGATGAAAAAGGCCGAGAGGCATCAGTCGAGGTGACACGCTTTATTCGAGAGCAGGCTGAAATGGCGTCTATTGATCTTGCTGAAATAAAAGGGGCGTTTCCTACCTATGATCCCAAGCTCAATAATTATCCGGCTCGTCGTAACGCCGCCCTGACTTCGATCCAACCCACGGGGACCGTGTCTATGATTGCCGATTGCGCCTCCGGTTGTGAGCCGTATTTTTCTGTGGTTATGGAAAAAAATGTTATGGACGGTGACCGCTTCCTGATGGTCAATAAGCATTTTGAATCTGTGGCCCGCAAAGAGGGCTTTTTCTCAGATGCGCTGATGAAGAAAGTTGCCCGCACCGGGACCGTTGTCGGACATGATGAGATTCCTGCAAAGTGGCAGAATATCTTTCGCGCCGCCCAGGATGTTACCCCGGAGGAACATATCCGCATGCAGGGATCCTTGCAGACCAACGGGGTGGATTCATCCATTAGCAAGACCATCAACCTGCCTGGTTCGGCTGGCAAAGAGGATGTACGTTTATCCTACATGCTTGGTTTTGAATTGGGTTGCAAAGGGCTGACCGTCTACCGGGACGGTTCCCGTGATTCCCAGGTACTCAATACGGGCAGCTCTGGTGAGAAAAATACGGCGACTGTTTCCAGCCAAGGTCTTCTCCATAAAAAGGAACTGCCCGATGTTCTCAGCGCGAAGCGCTACCGCCTGAAAGACGCCAACGGCAATACCATCTATATCATAGTTTGCTTCGGTGAAAATGAGACGCCCATGGAGGTCTTTGCCAAATTTCCCTTTGACAACCGGGTTGACCTAAAGGATAAGTCCACTATGTGGACAACCACCTGCCGTTTGGTCTCTCTGGCTTTGCGTTACCAGATTCCCATAGAGGAGATTATCAAACAACTTGATCGCTCCAGCGGACATATGCTTGACTTACCCGCCCAGTTGGGTAAACTGCTCAAATCGTTTATGGCCGGAACCCGGAACGGGTTTTCGTCTTCATGCCCGGAATGTCCTGGTGCCTTAGTCTTTGAAGAAGGCTGCGAGGTCTGCCGGGAATGTGGCTACTCCAAGTGCTCCTGATAGATCTGTGCGATCTTCGAGGGCAAAAAAGTAACCTGAGCAACTATGGCGAAAATACAGAGAAATCAGTCTTGCCCCTGCGGATCTGGGAAAAAACACAAACATTGTTGTTTAATCCTGCACCAAGCCGGACACTCCCCCTCTCCCATGCAGCAGATGAAGGTCTCTTTATTGGGAGAGATAGCTAAAATTCAGCGAGATGCTGCTGAGTTCAAAGCCCGGGTTTATCAGCTCGGCGTCTTTATTTTTTTCAGCATGGAAAATGGAGACGCTTGGGTGCTGGAGGTAACAGACAGTGATGCAGTTCAGGTGGCAAACCAAGGGCAGGCGCATAAACCGCCGGTGACGGAAGATAAAGAGCGGATAGTGGTGGACTGGAGCCATAATTTTGCCCTTCAGGATAAACGTCTTTTTATGACAGGGTATAGCGATGGGACGGAGCAAGAAATTCTTGCTGCTCCGACCCAGCAGATCAATGCTGCTCTTCGCAGAATCATGAAGCAGTATCCCAAAGAACTGCTTAATAAGGTTCATATACGTGACGAGGAAGACCTGGCATCTGCCTAGCTCTTCTTTGATGGTCTTCTGCCACACTGGATGGCTGCCCCTCCTTCCAAATATCCCGAAAAATGATGATGAAAGCAGGAGCAGTAAAAAAATACTTGATTGTAATTGAAAATTTTTTAGCGACTGACATATTATGACCAGAGATGAATTGCAAGAACGTATCATAAGGATTCTGACAGAGGATTTTGAGTTTGAAAATCTCGGCTTGGATGATAATCTCCGCGAGGATCATAATTTTGACAGCATTGATGCCATTGAGTTGCTTGGCAAAATAGAACTTATCCTGGAAACTACCCTCACCAGAGAGGAAAAAGAACAGGCTATGGAGATCAGGACGATCAATGATATTCTTGATTATATAGAAAAAATAATCCGTTCTCGTGCCGAATAACTCTCCTCTTCCTTTCTTACCTATCTTATCCTCATGACAAGACGCGTCGTCATCACCGCCTGTTCTGCAATTACACCCATCGGCTACGGTAAAGATGAAATCGTAGAGAATCTCAGGCAGGGCAAATCCGGGGTAGCCCCGCTTCGTGATGACGGCCTGCTCAGCGGACATATTCATTCCCGTGTCTTTGGGACGGTGAATTACCCCATAGAATATGATTTTCCGCGTTATTATCGGAAAACCATGGGGCCGGTGGCCTATTATGCCTGTCAGGTGGCTAAAGATGTGTTGGCACAGTCTGGATTAGACGAAGAGTTTATCACCTCCGGTCGCCTCGGGGTCGCCTTCGGTTCCACCCACGGCAGTCCCACGGTTCAGCGGGAGATCTATAAGACCTTTTTCAACGAGCTTGATACAAAATTTTCCTCCATCGGAGCGGTGGATTATCTCCGCTCTATGGTGCATACCACAGCGGTCAATATTACCCGAATGTTTGGGATTACCGGTCGGGTTATCTCCTCATCTACGGCCTGTACCACCAGCAGTCAATCCATCGGCTATGGGTACGAGGCAGTTAAATTCGGCATGCAGGATGCCATGCTTTGTGGCGGGGCTGATGAGTACGACACCACCACGGTGGCAGTGTTTGATAATCTGCTGGCCTGCTCTGTAAAGTATAACGATACCCCAGAATGCACACCAAGGCCCTTTGACAGCAAGCGGGACGGCTTGGTTGTGGGTGAAGGCGGCGGCGCCGTGATGCTGGAGGAATACGAGTTCGCCAAAAAACGCGGCGCAACCATCTTGGGAGAAATCATCGGCTTTGCCTGCAATAATAACGGGGGGGATCTTATCCTGCCCAACCATAAAGGCATTGAGGCAACCCTGCGCCTTGCCCTTGATAATGCAGCAATCACTCCGGATGCTGTGGATTTCATCAGTGCCCATGCCACAGCAACCAAGATGGGGGATGTTATTGAGGCCCAGGCCATGCACTCCGTGTACGGCGATAGACCGCTTGTCAGCGGCTTGAAGAGCTATATGGGGCATACTATGGGAACCTGCGGGGTCATTGAGCTCATCCTGACCCTCTACATGATGGAGCAGGGATTTGTTGCTCCCACCCTAAATCTGGATGAGGTGGACGAACGCTGTGCCATGCTCCGCCATTGCCGAGAAATCACAGCAACCGAGATCCAAACAGCGGCTATTCAAAATTTTGCCTTTGGCGGAGTGAATACCTGTGTGTTGGTAAAAAAGGGAGACTGTGTTGAGCCGGGGCATTGACTTCTGCATAACCCTTGTTTACTGGGCCTGGTTTCTCTTCGGCTTTCTTTTCTTTTTTATCTGGCGATATCTTGCTGCGGCCCTGTTTGCCCAGGATACAGAGATCGCCTTCCAGCGACTGAACAGCCGTTTCTTTCAAATCCTTCTCAGTATCATCCGGCGAACTGCTCCAGGACAAAAAATACTGATTGATGACGAGGTGGCGAATATTCGCTCCTCTGTGATTATCTGCAATCATCTTTCCTACCTGGACCCCTTGCTCCTTATCTCCCTCTATCCCCGCCAGCGAACCATTGTCAAGCCTCGCTTTTTCATGATGCCGATCTTTGGTCAACTCGTTGCCAAATCAGGGTATCTGCCCGGTGAAGGGGCAGGGCGATTCTCCCGGCTCATGGTCCGCCAGATGGATAGTATGCCGGAATATCTGCGAGCAGGAGGTAATCTCTTTGTCTTTCCCGAAGGAACACGGAGCCGCGATGGAAAGGCTGGCTCCATGCAGCAAGGGGCAATAAAAATCGCCCGCCTCATCGGTGCTCCTGTTTATCTCCTCCATGTGCAAAACACGGATAAACTCTTCCCTCCTGGAAAATTTCTTTTTGCAACACAAAGGAAAAATACAATCACCCTTAAGGTGCTGGAACGGATAGAGACCGACGGCTCATCCCCGCCTTCCACAGCAGAACTCATGCAACAGATAGAGGAGGCCTACCACAGCGCCTAATCATGAAGGTCATTTTGATATCCATGCCCGATGTTGCGCCGATTCTCATCCATGAAGCGGCCCTCCATCTGCCTAATCACGGCATCGCCAGTGTGGGAGGGAATATTGATCCCGAGCATGAGGTATTGCTTATTGATTTGGTGCGCAAACGCCGCTCAATCAGAAAATATCTGACCAAGGTCATTGAAAAAATAAAACCAGATCTTGTCGGACTTTCAGCCATGGCCTGGCAGTATGACACCTGTATTCGGATAGCCCGACTGATCAAAAACCTGCTGCCGGAGGTCAAAATTGTTATTGGCGGTTATCATGCCACCCTCATGCATGAGGAAATAGCCGCCTCCCAAGAAGCACAAGTACTTGATTTTATGATCCGTGGCGAAGGGGAGGAGGCCTGCCGTCGTTTGGTCAATGCCCTTGCCGGTCAGGATGAGCTGGCAGACATCCCCTCGTTCTCCTATAAAAAAAAGGGCGGCGTATTTGTCCATAATCCCAAGGGGGAAAACCTGGATCTCAGCACCTTGAAGTTGCCTATCCGCGATAAGCGGCGCTTGACCTGGGGCTATCATATGGTGCATTCCAAGATTGAGGTGATTGAGACCTCACGGGGCTGTACCCGATCATGCAATTTTTGCTCAATGAAGCATATGTACGGGCGCAGTTTCAGAACCTTTCCCATTGAGCGCGTTTTGCAGGATATCGACGATATCTATTTGAGGAAGAAAACGCGCTGCATCTTTATCACGGACGATAATATCGTGCTGAATCAGGCCCGGCTCATAGAGCTCTGTGATGCAATCATGGCCAGGACGTACAAAGGGCTGAAGCTCTTTGTCCAGGCGGACTGTATTTCCATAGCAAAGAATGAAGAGATGGTGGCAAAAATGGCAGCAGCAGGCTTTGCCTCTGTCTTTCTTGGTATTGAAAACGTCTCACGAAAGAATTTGAGCACGGCCTGTAAAGGTGATATTATAGCCTCCGCAAAAAAGGCGGTTGAAAACTGCCATAAATATGGGATAATGGTTATTGGTGGCCTGATTTTCGGATTTCCTGAAGATACAGAGGTATCTATCCAAGAAAATTATGAATTTTTCAAGGACCTTCAGTGCGATGCTGCGTATTGCCAGATTCTGACCCCCTATCCAAAAACCGGGATCCGTGAGCACCTTCTTGAACAGGGACTGGTTATAAATCCAACGGACTATAAAAAATACAATGGGTTATGGGCCAATGTGCGGACAAAGTATTTAGATTCAGCTCAACTCCACTATCAGTTCTGGTATCAGCGACAGGTCGTGCTGGGCTGGTGGAAGCCCTCATCACAGGCGGGAAAGCAGGATTGGCTGTGGATATTCATCTGGCGTTTCCTGTTTAAACCCTTTTTGAAGATCCGCTATGCCCTGCAATTTAAAAAAGACGATTGGCCAGATCGTTATCAACAGGAGATCAAGCGCTTGAATCAAATGAACAGGTTTGCTGATCTTGAAGAGTTCGGAGAATAATGCAAAAGACGTATAATCTTGAGTTTACTGAGCAGGAGGTTCGGGAGGCTGTTGCCGCCAATCAACTGCTTTCCATGGAAATCGAGTTCAGCCGGGTCTGCAACTTCCGCTGCTCCTATTGCTATGTCGAGGGTAAGGAGATCTGGGAGAATGAACTCTCACGGGAAGAGATTAAGGACGTTATTCTCCAGGCAAAGGCATTGGGTGCCCGGAAAATTATTATCTTGGGCGGAGAACCCTCTATCTATCCTCATCTTGCCGAAATGCTCTGTTTCCTTGGGCAGGAGGGTTTGGAGATAGAGATGTTCACCAACGGCTCCGGGATTGATCAGGAACTTGCCAATGTACTGGCGCAAGAAAAGGTACGCGTTGCCCTGAAACTGAATTCACAGAACGAGGAGCTTCAGGATAAACTGGCTGGTAAAAAAGGGGCCCATCAGGCTATCCATAAAGCTCTGGCCTGCCTGCGTGAAGCAGGATATCCCGGTGAAGATCTTTATCTGGCCATGAGCACGGTCATTTGTCGTCAAAATATCGAAGAACTCCCGGCAATATGGCAATGGCTGCGGGAGCAGGATATCGAGCCGCTTTTTGAAGTGCTTACTCCCCAGGCTCATGCCTCTGAAAACACCTGGCTCGGGGTTGAACCGGAAGAGCTCAGGAATCTCTTTACCAAATTGGCAGCTCTTGATCAGGAAAAATTCGGTCGTGATTGGGAGCCTCAGCCGCCGCTGGTGGGCAACCGATGTATGCGGCATCAGGTTTCCTGCTTGGTTACCTCGAACGGAGATGTTATGCCCTGTGTCGGGGTGACCATTTCCCTGGGAAATATTCGTAACAGATCGCTTGCCCATATTCTTCATAATAGCGAAGAAATACGAAATCTAAAAAATTATCGGGAGACCATAAAAGGGGCCTGCCGAACCTGCGAAAAGGCGGAAGAGTGCTACGGCTGCCGGGGCGCAGCCTATCAACTCACTGGGGACTACCTTGCCTCCGACCCAACCTGCTGGCGTAACGTCACATTGACAAAATGTTAAGACCGGGTATTATTGTTTTCATCTCATGGATAAAATAGTGCAGAAATCCATAAAGGTTGTCGAGAACTCTCCGTGGTTCTCCGGCCATTTTCCAGACAACCCCATTTTTCCGGGAATTGCCCAGCTGGAACTGATCGTCAAGCTGGTCTCTGAGTCAACAGGAACGCCGCTCAAGCTGATTGGGATGAGCAGAGTTAAGTTCAGAAAAATTGTTCGGCCTGGTGATCTGTTGGATATTCAGGTTGCGCCGGGTACGAAAAAAGACCAATATACATTCAGGATTGTCGGTGACAATGAAGATGTCTGCTCCGGCAGCATCTTTCTCTCTCGATAATATTAATAATATATAACCATATAGCGGATGCATGAGTAACGACCTTAACACAACTGTCATTCGGGTTGCTGAAATCCTCATTAACGAACTCAAGCTTGAGGACGTGACCCCGGAAGCCTTTGATGCTGATCTGGATTTGGTGGATGAGGTAGGAATTGATTCAATGGATCTGGCCACAGTCGCCTTGGTGCTTCGGGATGAATACGGGATTCGGATAGATGAAGATGATTATCCCAAGTTGACCACCGTGCGCATTATTGGCCAATACATCATTGATAAGCTGAACAGCGACGAATAGATGGCTGCCCGACAGGAGTATAAATTCTCTGATATCATAGCGGATCCGGCAATTAAAGAACGCTGGGAAAAGGTTCGTAAGTATTTTTTTCTCCGCGAGTCAACCTATGATATGACCAACCGTTGCAATGTCCGCTGCGAGGGATGTTATTATTATAACGGGGAAAAGCAGTTTGCCCAAGAGGTCAAAGACGAACAGGCCTGGCAACAGCTTTTTGAAGCGGAAAAGGAGCGGGGTATCACCTTTGTCGTCCTGGCAGGGGCCGAACCCTCTCTGGTACCGGAACTCTGTGCTGCTGCCTACCGGGTCATTCCACACGGAGCTATTGCCAGCAACGGGCTCAAGCCTATCTCTAAGGAGATAGATTACCGTATTCATCTCTCGGTCTGGGGCAATGATCAGACCAGCAAGGCTGTGCGCAAGGCCCCGGATATGCTGGCTCGCCAGATGGAAAACTATGCCGGTGACCCCAGGGCGGTCTTTGTCTACACCTTTACCTCGGAAAATATTGACGACGCTAAGGAAGTCACCGAGCTCCTGGCGAAGAATGAGCAGCAGATCACCTTTAATATGTTTTCCGCCCCGGTGGGGTATGACGGCCATCTCCGCCATACCGCCGAGACCTTAGCAAAGACCCGGGCGGTCATGGGCGAGCTGCTGACAGAATATCCGCAGACTGTGCTCTTTTCACCGTATAATATTGTCGCCCATACCCATGAGCAGGGCCTGCATGATCTCTTTTCCTGTCCCTATCCCCGGATGAACCCTTCCTCCGCCATCGGTCTTGGTCGTTCTTTCCGACAATATCGCACAGACCTGCAATGGGACCGTGATGCAGCCTGCTGTGTCCCGGATACGGACTGCGCAGACTGCCGTCATTATGCAGCGGGCAGCGCAGTGGTTACGGCCAGGATGTATCGTCATGCCACCGACCCTACGACTTTTTCGGCCTGGCTTGATTATGTGGACACCTACCTCAGTGTTTGGGTCAAGGGTTATGAGAAGGGAGCGAATCTCTGCCCAACCCTTACCAATCCGCCTTCAACTACTCAGTAAAATTCTCCATTATGAAAACTGTCAGTTCCCTGCTGGATGACCATTGGCACGAGCGGTATAAGAAAATTTCCAAGCTCAATTTCCGCAGTTCTATTTATGATGTGACCAACCGCTGCAACCTGCGTTGCAAGGGCTGCTTTTTCTTTTCTTCCGGTGAGCACGAGGCGGCAGCCGAGGAAAACGATATAAGCAAATGGCATTCCTTTGTGGAAAAGGAGATGGAGCGCGGGGTGAACCTGGCCATCCTCATTGGCGGTGAACCCACCCTCTGCCTGGACCGGATTGAGGCCTTTTATAAGCGCATGCCCACCTTCTGCGCCACCAACGGCCTGATTAAGGTACCTAGAGATCGTTTTCCCGACATGATGGTGGGACTCTCTCTCTGGGGTGATATCGAGGATGAGACAACCCTGCGCGGCAAGGATACCTTTAAGATCTCCAGTACCAACTACGAAGGCGATCCCCATACCTATTATCTCTATACCATCACCCCGAAGCAGCTGGGAAAGACAGAGGAGATCATCCGTAAGATTAAGGATGTTGGTCTTAAAGTCCATATGCAGCTCCTTTCCAATGACGAGGGCGTGGACGGGTTTTCCTGGCAGCCGGAGGAATTGATTGCCATCCGTGATGAAATGGATGCCATGCTGGCTGCCTATCCGGAAACAGTGATTTCCTGTAAATACTACCATGAGATTATCACCACCGGCCAAATGCTGGGCCGTCCCTTTGGCTGGATGGAATGCCCGTCTGTGACCCTGACTATTGATAATCGGGCTCCCCAACCTAAGCGGCTGATCAACTTTATCCGCTGGTCCTCAGACTTACAGACCATGCATCGCTGCTGCACCTCGGAAACCAGGGATTGTTCCACCTGTAAGGACGGTGCTGCCCATATGAGTTGGGTCATGGTCAATAAACGCGCCCATATGCGGAGCAGCAAGGATTTCCAGAACTGGATAGAGGTCTACGAGATGTTTGCCAAACTCTACCAGTTTATCCCTTGGTAAATCATCGATGGGAGCAAAAGATGCCGTTATTCTCGGCTGCGATGCTGTCTCACCGCTGGGGATTGCGCTGGATGGACAATGGCAGCGTGCCTTGGCAGGTGAAAGCGGCATTGGTCCGCTCAGTCGTTTTGCGTTAACAGAGGATTTCCCGGTCCGCATTGCTGGTCAGGTACCGGATATTGACCATCTGGACTATCCCTTTCTCACGGCCCGGCATCAGGCTGCCTGGAGTTCACCGGTCTTTAAATATTCCCTGCTCACCGTAATCCGCGCCTTGGAGCGAAGTGGCATTGAGCTGACCCCAGAGCTGGCCCCTCGTACCGTAGTGACCTACAGCTCGGCCATTGGCGGCTTGGATGCGGTGCTCAAGGCGGACAGACGTCTGCAAGCCGACCATAAGCTTCCCCCTCCCTACGCCAATCCCAACTCCTGCATTAATATGATCGGCGGCAAGATTGCCATTGCCACCGGTGCGCAGGGACCAATTACCTCCACCATTACGGCCTGCGCCACCGGCCTGACCTCAATGCTCATCGCAGCTCTGTTCATGGCCCAAGGCCGTGCGGATCTCGCTATCTGTGGGGCAGTAGATTTTGCCCTGGTCGAGCCTATCGTGGCTGGTTTCCATACCATGAACGGAGCGTACCATCCCAAAGAGGGCAGGGAGGCTGATCCAGCGGAAAGAGCCAGCAGGCCCTTTTCCCTTGATCGACGAGGTTTTGTTATCTCCGAAGGGGCTGGCGCGGTTATTCTTGCGACCAAGGAATTCGCTGATGCCCACGGATTACCCTATACAGCTCGTCTAGCTGGTTGGGGTATGACCTCGGATGCTCATCATTTTGTTGCCCCCCATTTTGCCACAGTCAAGCAATGTATGCAGGATGCCTTGACTGATGCCTCGATTTCCCCGCAGGATATTGCCGTTGTCAATGCCCATGCCGCTTCCACCAAGGTCGGTGATAAGGTGGAATATGAGGCCATGCGGGCGGTCTTCGGGGACAAGATGCCGCCGGTCACGGCCAATAAATCCCTGATCGGGCATGCTATGGGGGCCTCCAGCGTCATTGAAACCATCTTTGCCCTCCAAGGGATGCAGGAAAACATGCTGCCGCCCACCATCAACCATACTCCTGATCCGGAACTTGAACTCGACTGTGTCACAGAAGGATGTCGTTCTGTAGCGCAGGAATATATCCTCAAAAACTCCTTTGGCTTTGGCGGCTGTAATGCCTGTGCAGTCCTGCAAAAGGTCGGATAATCCATGAAGGCACCAAAGAACAGACGCGTTTTTGTGGTCGGTTATGATGCGGCCACGGCCTTGGGCAATACCTTTGCCGCGACCTGGCAGGCAGCTGTCGAGGGCCGAGCAGGATTTCGCAAGGTCACTCGTTGTGAAACTCTCAGCCGTAGCAATGTGGTGGGGGAAATCCCCGACTGGGATCCCAGCCAATTCCCCTATGTGGATCGAAAAGAGGCCTCGCTCTGGAATGCTGGCTATGTCTTCCTGACTATGGAAGTCTGCCGTCGGGCCTTGGAACACGCCGGGCTGGAAATAAACAAGGAAACTGGCCCGAGAACCGGTTGCCTGATCGGCTCAGCCTTGAACGGCACTGATGCCTACCGGATCGCAGCGGAGAATTATCGGACCGGAGGACCCTTTAAGGTCAGCCCCTATCTCCTGCCCAATGTCTGCGCCAATCTGCCAGGTGGCAAGGCAGGCATGCTCACCGGCTTTACCGGCCCGGTTTTTTCCCCCCAGGGGGCCTGCGCCTCAGGAAATCATGCCATTGCCCTCAGTGCGAGAATGATCCGGGACGGCGACTGTGATTTTATGCTGGCAGGCGGGGTGGAAACCTGCCTGGTCCCGGAGATCATCCAGGGTTTTTCCAATATGCTGGCCACTATCAAGGTGGGCGAGAAGGACAGGGCCTTTCAGGACCTGACCCAGGCCTCACGTCCCTTCAGCCGTGACCGCAAGGGCTTTGTCCTGGCCGAAGGCGGAGCTGTGCTGGTGCTGGCAGCAGAAGAGGCGGTCCACAGTCTTGGACTGCACCCTCTGGCGGAAATCAGCGGGATCGGTTGGAACTCTGATGCCCACCATTTCACCCGACCCAATGCTACCACCATTATCCGAGCCATCCATGATGCCCTAGATGATGCAGAGATTGGCCCTACGGATATCGGCTCCATCAATGCCCACGGCACCTCAACCCCCACCGGCGATGCCGCAGAGGTGGAATGCCTGCGTTCCGTTTTTGGCGATAGCATCTCCAACGTGCCGATCTCAGCCAACAAGTCACAGGTCGGCCACTCACTGGGTGCCTCTGCGGCCATAGAGGCGGCCTTATCCATAGAGGCCATGAACAAGGGGCTGGTTCTCCCCACAGTGAATCATATTCCTGATCCGGCTTTTGCTGATCTGGATGTGGTGCCCAATGCGGTGCGTAACCATACCTATGAATTTATCCTGTCTAACTCCTTTGGTTTCGGTGGAACCAACTGCTGTCTTGTTTTGCGAGGTATCTGATGCGACCTAAACCCTTTCGCCCTACCCTCTTAGAAAACCCTTCCTTTGTCCGGGATGCCACCAGCGGCTTGGTCTGGTACCGCTGTGAAATGCGGACCCTGTATATTGATACAGACCGTTCGCAGGTGGTCTATCATTCTAACTATCTCAAGTATTTTGAATTTGCCAGGGCCTCGCTCATGCGGGAGGCCAGGTATCCGTATAAACAGATAGAAGAGGACGGTTTTGTCTATCCCATCATCAAGACCGAGCTGAACTATTACTCGCCGCTCTTCTATGATGAT
This sequence comes from uncultured Candidatus Electrothrix sp., assembly GCA_965603655.1. GTDB lineage: Bacteria > Desulfobacterota > Desulfobulbia > Desulfobulbales > Desulfobulbaceae > Electrothrix. The sequence goes on from CBFDDU010000009.1 coordinate 31,270, forward strand.
TTGATGTCTATTCACATCCGGCCCGGAAAAATCGAGCGGGTCAGGCTCCAGTTTGACTATCTGATCACCAAGGCAGAGAGTGGCGAGATCTCTTGCACCGGTTTTACCCGCCATTGTGCAATCAACGACAAAGGGATTCCGGTGGAGATTGATCCGCAGACCCAGCGCCTCTGGCAGGAATTTCCTGATTCATGAACAACGACCGCCTTCCTGTTACCATCACCGTTCAACCCTGGTTCCGGGATCATTTCTTTGCTGGCAAAATCATCCTCCCTGCTGTAGAAACCCAGCTCCTGCTCGCCGCCCAAGTTGCCGATACCTTTCCTGACGCAGATATCCCCGTCATGGAGGACATGCGCTTTGCCAAATTTCTCGAACTGCCCCCAGAGGCCACCGCTGTAGAGGCTCTCCTTGAAATTTCTGCTGATGCGGAAGAAAAACGGGGAGGGGCTAAGCTGCTCACTCGGAGAGCATGCGGTAAGATGAGCAGGATTATAGAGCATGGGCAGGTCTTCTTTCCCCTGGTCGCTTCGGTCCCGGTTGATCGCGGCCTGGATTCGCAGGTTGATCCGGCTCCGCCCACAGGTATCCTCAAAGAAATCTCAGCGGAAGACCTTTATCGTGAATTGGTGCTCTTTGGGCCGCATTACCAAACCTTGCAGAAAACCCTGTATGTAAGCGAGGACAGCGCCTGGGGAAGCCTGAAAGCTCCTTCGCTCCCGTCTATTCATGCGGTGCAGGAACAACTCGGATCGCCCTTTCCCCTGGATGGTGCTATGCATGCGGCCTGTGTTCTCGGTCAGCAGCAGGTTGATTTTGCTCCCTTTCCGGTTGGTATTGATCAACGGGTTGTCCTCCGTCCGACCCAATCCGGTGGTCAATACCTGACCAAGGTGTCTGTTGTTGCCCTGTCAGACAAGGAACTGGTTTTTGATTTGTTGATCTTTGATAGGGAAGGGGTGGTTTATGAGGCAGTGAGAGGGCTGCGGATGCGGGATGTGCGTGGGGGGAGGTAATAGAGAGAAAAAAGGTGCGGCGACCGTGAAATGAGGAGACACGATCGCCGCAGAGGAAGCTTGGGAGACGGAAATGATTTGAGAAAATCAGCTCCGTTTAATCTATATAATCAGGAAGAATGTCGCGTTTGAACGACTTAATTCTCAAGGCAACGGCCCTGCTCTTTAATGGTGGAATAGAGACAACATTTTTTCCAATCAACTGCATAACTCATGCCGTAGATAATTTCGACAACACCGCAACCGCATTCACCGATGTTTGAGCAGACCTCAGGTTCCCTGCCGACAGCTTGTGTATTATTCTTGAGCTGTACCTGTACGTGCTTCTTGGTCAGAGGGCAGTCATATGCTTTGCTGGTTGTATGTCGGGTTTGCATGTGAAACTCCTTTCGGTCGATTGGTGCGCTCTAGGCTGTCGTACTTTTTTGCTGCAATTGATTATGTTTTCATAAAAACATATTGAGCCTGCCCTTACAATAAGGCGAACGCCTCATTTTGGTCGGGTAAATCGCCCGAATTCCTCGGGCAAGTCTCTTCTTGCAGCTTTAATGCACCAATCCTTGATCATCATGCCCTCAATTCATCAGGGCTTTATTCAAGGTCAAGACGTTGATCGGTCAAGTTCCAGGGCATTTCCAGACCAAGGCCTAATGTGAATTTTATTGGACAACATGAAGATCTTTTTATTCTTGAAGTCATGGGGCATAGCTCATGCTATACTACGCAATTCCACGCGGTTCGTCGAAGAGCCTTCGTTCACTCAGAGTCTTTGTTAAACGTTCAGCATATTGCTAACCCATTTTTGACTGATTTGAGGAGAGTATCTTGTCTATTCCTTTACTGCTGCAAGTCTGTGCAGCGCTCATTGCAGCTTTTCTCTTTTCCGCCTACACGGTTATAGGCACAGAGAGTAAGTGGACCGTCCTCATGCTTCTTGACACAGTCTCTCTTGCAGCTCTTTTTTATCTCTTCTTCCAGGTTGCAACAAAAATAAAATCCGTCAAGATACGCATCGCGGTGGCGGCATGCATCAGTATTATCGTCAGCTTGACCTTTATCGGCAATGTATTCTATTACCAGGTTTTTCACGATTGGGTGCATGCTGAACTCTTCGGCCAATGGAGTGTCGGGCTGTCCATACAAAGCAGTGTCTTTGAAAATGCAACGTGGAAGGAGATCTCTCTTGCCCTCTTTGTCCCGCTCATGCTCTTTCTTCTTGCGGTACTCTGGAGAGAGACAGCAAAGAAATACTCGAAAAGAGTTGGCTTGCTGATCGTAATCCTTTGTCTCTCTGTTCACTCTGTTGCCGCCTCAAGGCATTTTGAACCCTCGGAGCATAATTTTCTCGTCAACCTGGCAAGAGAGCTTGTCGTCAAAAGCTTTTCTTCCGAGGGAGATGCAATGCGGGGAAGTATCGACCCGTCGCTCTACCCAGCTGTTGATACAAACCGTTACATCGCCTCAACAGACAGTCGCTATCCTCTTATAAAAAACCCGAAGGAGCAACCCGGAGGCAGTTCTTTGTTTCCTGAGGTCAAACAACCTAATATTGTGCTGATTCTGATGGAGTCGGTCCGGGCAAAGGAGTCTGGCGCATATGGGGCCAAGCTGAGCTTTACACCCGCATTCGATGAACTTGCTCAGCAAGGGATGCTCTATAAAAACTTCTATGCAAACGGAACCCAAACCGTCCGGGGCGAGCTTTCCTTGCTCTGTTCTTTTTATCCGAACTACACGGGGTCCCCGATCTACATGAAGCGGCCGAACCTTAAGTTGAGTTCTCTGCCCGGTATTTTACAGGAGGACGGCTATAAGACCATGTGGATCAGCGGCTTTAAATCAAGTTATGCCAACAAAGACGGCTTTCTGAAAAAGCATGGTATTGAAGATCTTTATGACGGCAGCGACCTGGATCCGGACGCTACCGAAAAAATCGGCTGGGGTTACTCGGACAGAGCGATCTTCTCCTATGCGGAATCCATCTTAGATAAGCAGAAGGAACCGTTTTTTGCTGAGATCATGACGCTCTCCAATCATTGGCCCTTTGATTTTGTCTATTCAGAGACGCCAGAGGCCCTGCCGGAGACGGCGGATGAAAAGTACAGCAACTACTGTCGTGGGATCTACTATACAGACTGGGCAATGGGTGAATTCATGAAGAGGATGCAAAAAAAGCCCTACTTTAACAACACCCTGTTCATCATAACCTCCGACCACGGTATCTGGTACTTTCCACCGGAAGAGAAGCTGACCACAGTTGAAAAACAGGAGGCGTATTTCAGGATGCCCTTGCTCTTTTACGCGCCCGCTCTCTTAGAGCCCAAGGTGTCTGATATTGTGACAAGCCAAGTTGACGTTGCCCCGACCGTGTTGGACCTCCTCGGCATCCAGCGAAAAAATGCCTTCCTGGGACAGAGTATGCTTGATGAAAACCCGAGTCAGGAGCGCTTTGCCCTTATGCAGCATGTTATGAAATGGAGCTATCGTAGAGGGAATGAGTATATCTATAGTTCTGGTTCAGAGGCCTTTGTTGAGCATTATCCGCCACCGCCCAAGGGCACTGCAATGAAGCGGTCTGATGAGCATCTCATCTTTACCTTACAGGAGGATCTGCTCCATAGAGACGAAGAGCAATTTGTTTTTCAGGAGGTTGATCAGGATCGTCAGGATAAAACGCAGTGGGTGATTAGCCTCTTAAAATCGAATCAGGAGCTGCTGTTCAGTGATCGGATTTTTGATCGCTTGTATTGATGAAAATGTACTGTTCTTTCTGGGCATGATTGGTGGCGGGGTTTTGCTGTTCAGGCTGAACAGGCCGAGTTGTTTGGTGATTCTTCAAGATGTATTGATAAACGTAATTTCTTTGTCGCAGAAGGAAAAAAAGCCGTATCTTTTATATTTGTCTCGCTGAATCAACTTGTTAGTCCTTGACAGATACTGGGAACCAGTTTAATTTTTGATAAATTCTTGCAACTTTCTTTTCCCCAAGGATAAATCTATCTTTGATAAAGAGGGCGTTTCATGGCTTGCCAACGAAAGTCATTCCAAAGTTCATGTCAACACTATAGAGAGGAGGTCTTGTTCCCTCCTGCGCTTACAGGGAGGGGCAGGGAAGCCTGCTGATTAAATACCTTTTTCCGCATTGTGAATTATGATTGCTTTAAGAACTGTACTGGCTGCATCTGCTCTGTTTACGCTGTTTTTTTTACCTGTCTCTTCCTTGTCGGCAGAACCGCAAGGGGAACTGTATTGGAAAGTGGACGGCGACACTTCAGGTTTTTACTCGCTTTATGATGAAAATGATCCTCCGACTCCATACTATGGTGAATATACGTACGGAGCATTTCATGCTCTGGATAATGCCTGTGAATTATCCACAATAAACGGTACGTATCTTGACGATAAGGTGCGAATTAACATTTTGCTCCCGACCGAGGTGAAAGGTTACTGTCGAGTTATGACAGGCGGACTGTTTTCGTTTGAGACAGACGGCTCCTATTACACCGCCCATCTCTACTGTAACGGCGAACAGAGGCCCGAAGGAGATACCTCACCCTGTCCTGCTCCGCTTATCGACGCCAACAATCTTGGTACTCCCTGCGAAGAATAATCCGTACTCACAGTTTCTTTTGCTTCACTGAACGAAATTCATCCTTCCGGTATGGCCATGATACAACGACAACACTCTTTTTCTCTACCCTGCTTATTATCCACGGCTCTTCTTTTTTTCCTCTTCATATTGACCTGCTCTGGAGCCGTCCACGCCTCATCCACGCAACCGTACATCCCGTCCCACGGCGTGAACTTCGCCATCGGCAACAAGGTGCATACGGAGATTGATGTGAGCATAGACGGTCCCACTGGTCCGCTGAGCTTTCGGCGGGTGTATAACAGCCGGGGCACGGAGGAATCCGTGCTCGGCTACGGCTGGTCCTGGTCGTTCGGGGAATATTTACTGATTGATCCGGGTGATGATTCCTCAGTCAGTCGGGTGCTGTCTTCTGGTCGACATATCCCGCATGATAAAGACAACCCGGATATCTGGAGCAGCCCGACGGGCAAGAAAACAATAATCACTCTGGAGACAAACGGCGACTACACCCTGACCAAACAGAACGGCACGGTCCATACCTATGACGCCCAGGGAAAACTGACCCAAATCCAGAAGCCGGGCGGCTATACCCGTACCTTCACCTACAGCGGTGATCAGCTCCAATCCGTGTCTGACAGCTTTGGCCGTTCTTTTTCCTTTGCCTATAATGCCTCGGGCTACCTGGAAACCCTGACCACACCCGCTGGCGATTTCACCTACTCCTACCTGAACGGGAATCTGGTGCGGATGGATAGTCCTCAACAAAGTTTTCGGGAATATCGCTACGAAGACAGTAACGATCCCCATAATCTGACTTCGGTTGTTGACGAGATGGGCGTACAGGTCATGTCCGTGGTCTATGACAGCTCCGACCGGGTGGAAAATGCTTATCAGGCCAATGGCAGCGAAGGAATTACGATCACCTACAACGGGATGGAGCGGACAGTCACTGATGCGCTGAACAACAGCACCGTCTATCAACTGGGCGTGCAACACGGGGTGGCCCGCATAGATTCCTTTATTGGGCCGGTTTGCTCTGTCTGCCCCGGTTCAGGCGACAGTGGCAGCATTACCTATACTGATCGGAATCAGCCCGAGGATCTGACCGACGGGCGTAACAATGTGTCCCGGTACGGTTATGATGGGGTGGGCAACCGAACCACGGTGATCGGAGCATCGGGCAGCGCAGTTGAACGCACCGTAACCACAACCTATTATCCTGGCACTGACCGGGTGCATACAGTGACCCGCGATTCGGTGGCGAATCCAGGGCAGCAGAGCGTCACCACCTGGACCTATGACGCCAACGACAACCCGGACACGAAAACAGAAGAGGGATACAGAGGAACAACCCCGATCACTCGAACAACCGACTATGACTACGATGCCTTGGGCAGGTTGCAGGCAGTGGATGGACCTCGCACCGATGTGAATGACACCCTGCTCTATGAGTATTACCCAGACAGCACGGCCTACGGCAATAATCAGGGCATGCTCCATACGGTGACGGACGGTCTCGGGCATGTGGTGGAGTATCAGGACTATAACGGCCTGCGCAAAGCGGAAAAGATCATTGATCCCAACGGGATTGAGACCGTGCTGGATTATGACCACCGGGGACGGCTGGTCTCACGGACAAAGGGTGATCGAACAACCTCCTATATCTACGACGATGCCGGGGTGCTGCAGCTCGTGGATCTGCCGGATGAGCGAGGGCTGGTGTATGATTATTGGCCTTCGGGCAGGCTGAAAACCGTGACCGACCGGGACGACAATTACCGCAAGCTCACCTGGGATGCTGCCGGGAATATCAAGGATCGGGAGATCTATGATGCCGATGACACCCTGAAGTCGGCTCTCCGTTATGCTGCGGACGACTCGGGCCGGGCCTGGAAGACCTGGAACGATATTGACGCCGCCGAGACCCTGCCTGCCGAGGAACTCCTCTATGACGCGGCGGGTAATCTGAAGGAACGGAAAATCCTGCGGGAGGCCGGGACGTCCACCGTCCTGACCACGGGCTACGGCTATGACGAGCTGAACCGCCTGACCGGTATCACCGATCCCGGTTTCGCCGTGCCGAACACGACCTTCGGCTACGACGGGCACGACAACCGGACCTCGGTCACGGACAGCGGCGCCGTGGAGAGCGAGTTCGAGTACGATGATTTCGGCCGTCGGATAAGCCGGTACAGCCCGGACAGCGGCTGGACCTTTTACACCTATCTTCCCAACGACCTGCTGAAAACTCGGGAAGATGCCGACGGTATCACCCTGACCTATGAGTACGACGCCCTAAATCGGCTAACGCAGATCAAGCGAAACAACGGAACGTCACTGGTCAGCTACGGTTATGATGAAATCGTGGATGGAGTCGAGCAAAAGGGTCGCCTGACCTCTATGACCGATGCCTCGGGCGGGTCGGTGTATCTGTACAATATCCACGGCGAGCTGATCAAAGAGACCCGGACCACCGCAGGGCAGGTTTTTGTCACTGAATACGGCTATACCGGCAACGGGGAAGTAGAGTACATTATCTATCCCTCGGGCCGCAGGATCAGCTGGAACCGTACCGATTCCGGGCAGCTTGATTCTATGGAGTCCCTGTATCAGGGCAAAACCGGCTTCCTGGCGAAAAATATTATCAGCAGGCCATTTGGCCCGATCACCGGTCTGAAAGCGGGCAACGGGATGCCCCTGTCCCGCGACTTCGACAGCCTGTACCGGCTCTCCGGCATCGACGCGGGCGGTCTGTATGAGCGGACATACAGCTACTGGTCAGACGGGCTGGTAAAAGATATTATCGATCCGAGCGGCACCGATCATGCCTACGGCTACGACGACCTCGGCCAGCTGGACACCGCGACCGTTCCCGCCGGTTCCTTCGACTTCGACCACGACGGAGTCGGCAACCGCCTGAACCGCACCGTGGACGGTAGCGACGTGACCGGGTATACTTACGCGACCGGCACCAACCGGCTCGCCCAGAGCACCGGGGCGACAGCGGCATCCTACGGCTACGATAATTCGGGCAATATCGCCGCAGACAGCACGGACACCACAGTCTACACCCTGACCGATGATCAGCGGCTGGCCTCGGTGACGAAAAACAGCGTCACGTCGGGAGCCTATCAGTACAACGGCAGGGGCCTGCGCACGGTCAAGACCGTGAACGGGAAGAGCAGCCTGTTCATCTACGGCAAAAACGGAAAGTTACTCGCCGAGGCCGACAGTGACGGCAATATCACCAAGGAGTACGTCTACCTGGAAGGCGATATCTTCGCCCATTTTCAGTACGAAGTACCGGCCGGTGCGCCGGAGGAGATGGTTGAGGTTAACGAACCTCTGCCCGAGACTGCCCCGGAGCCTGTTGTTGCGGCTTCCCCTCCTGTGGTGGCGGAAACATCAACTCCCTCCGACACCTCCTTTCTCCCGGCAATCTACCTGCTTCTGCTGATGAATGATAAGTCAGCCGACGGGGCGTATTACTACATTAATGATCACCTCGGTGCTCCGCAGATCATTACGGACGATGCGGGCGGTGTCGTCTGGCAGGCGGAGTACCTGCCCTTCGGCAAGGTGAATATCCTGACGGCGGAGATTGAGAATAACCTGCGTTTTCCGGGGCAGTATCACGATGCTGAGACGGGCTTGCACTACAATTGGAATCGGTATTATGATCCTGAAACCGGGCGGTATATAGCCGCTGATCCG
>CBFDDU010000010.1:0-39305 GCA_965603655.1 uncultured Candidatus Electrothrix sp.
AAAATTAAGATCAGAAATAATTCAATACACAATAATCGACAATGCGGTATTTTTATTTCCTCTCTCCATAAAAACGGCCTTGTTACACAAGGAAATATAATAAAAAATAATATGACCGATACAACGAGCAGCAGAAGCGGCGGTGCGGTTGTAGGGTATCCGCACGAGAGCCTCTCAAAAATATTCCTGAACAATAACGAAATAAAAGGGAATAATGGAAAGGACATTCAGCAGTTTAAGGAAATAGCAAGTTCATTTGGCGAGATAGGCAACTCCGACAATCGAAGACCTTTTTAGCAGAGAAAAGAGGATATTAGCGGCATAGAAAATGAAAACAAAAAAAAACTGTTCACCTGTTTACATTCTCTATCCAAATCAGTATGATTTTAATGTGCATTTTTTTTTGCGCTTCTTTGCATTGAAGCAAGAAGGGGTAGTATTGTCGGGCGTAAACAAGTTGCGTTCGAGTACCAAAGGGATAGCAAATCTATCCATTTTTTTAACATGGAACAAGAGGAAGAAAAGTGAAGAAAATGACAATCAAGTTCGCACTCGGATTGGCTGCTGCTGGTTTGATTATGGCAGGTTCTGCTTCTGCAATGCAGGTGGACACCAACACCGTTGCAACCACTGTTGACCAGGCATTAACCCAAATGCAGCAGGAGATGATCAACAAGAACTACTCTGCTATGATGATGAAAGATCAGATGCGTGCCCAAATGATGGCAGATCGTGCTCCCCAGAACTACATGCAGGCGAGCATCCAGCCTGTCATGATGGAGAAAATGCGTGCTCAAATCAAACCGCAGCAGATGCAGGTTATGACGGGCCGTTAAGCGTCTCTGATGTCTCTCTGTTTCTTTCTACACTGGTTGCGGAAAGAAGCAGAGAGTAGCAAAAAAACTGTTGGAGCTGCCAAAGGAACAAGGCCGTTCTTACAGCTTTTTTATTTTACGAAGCGCTGACAACTCACTGTAGAGCCTCGCCGCTCCCGCGCAGCCCGCAACAACCCTGCCGCCCATTCCGGGCTTCCCGGCGCAAGGACATGGGTATACAAGGCCAGAACATTCTTCTTCAGCAGACCGTCACGTTTTCCCTGAAAACCGGTCCCCCGCTCCATCTGCAAGGCCAAATCTTCCGGGCCTCCATCCCAGCTGTCCACAACCGAGTAGCGAAACTCGTGCCCCTTTATTTGGGTACCCAGGGGATAGAAAGGGTTTTCCTGATCAACAGTAAACGTGGAATAGCCATGCGCCTGCGGCTTGGTCGACATACTGAAGGTGACCGGAAAGACCCCGGCAAGGAGATATTCGCAGCCCTCAAGGAGAATCGACCGGCCAAGGAAGATCAGTCCGCCGCATTCCGCATAAATGGGCAGGCCTTGCTCTGCAGCCTGACAAACAGCATTACGAAAAGAGGTATTATTAGCCAGCTGCTGAGCACTGGTTTCCGGGAACCCGCCCCCGATATACAGGGCATCCAGATCCTCGGGCAGAGCCTTAGCCGTCAGAGCATTGATCATGACCAGCTCTGCTCCACCTTCCTGCAAGGCCTCCAAATTCTCCTGATAATAAAACTGAAAAGCCGCATCCCGGAGGACACCGATCCGTACCGGCTCAATACTTTCAGCCGGTTTCGCTAATCCAGCGGCCAGCGGGCTGAAGCGTCGCTCTTCCATCAGCCCGATGATTCGCTCCAGATCAAAATGCTCTTCCGCAATGGCGGCAAGGCGATCCACAGCAGCATCAGTTGCTGCTTGCCCGTACTCCTGATGCGGGGTGACCCCGAGATGGCGCATGGGAAAGATATCTGTCTTCATGCGCGGAACAATCCCCACCACCGGGATACCGGTATATTTTTCCACCGCCTCGGTGACAATACGCTCATGACGGGGCGTGGCAATCTGGTTGAGAATGACCCCGGCAATGCGTACCCGCTTATCCAGCTCCCGACAGCCGAGGACCATGGCCGCAACGGTCCGGGTGGTCTTGCTGCAATTCACCACCAGCAAAACCGGGAGATCCAGCTGCACAGCCAATTCTGCCGTGGAAAAACCACCCTCTGCCGTCACCCCGTCATACAGGCCTCTGTTGCCCTCTATCAGGGCGTAATCAGCACCGGCAGCCTGTCGCTCAAAAGACTCGGCAAGAGCGGTATCGGACATGAGATAGGGGTCCAAGTTATAACAGGGATGACCGGCTGCGGTGGTCATCCAGCCCGCATCGATATAATCCGGGCCTTTTTTAAAGGGCACCACCCGCTGCCCGCTGCGTCGCAGGGCCGCTGTCAGGGCCACCGAGGCCACGGATTTCCCGGAACCGCCGCTCAGCCCGGCAATAACGATACATCTGGTTGCGACCTTCTCCGATTGCATTTCCACCTTCACTATCTGTTCACCTTCTTGTTCATCTAACGCTGTCATGAAGAAAACCTGAGAGTAAAATCGACCTGTTGTAAATAACCGGCCTCCTGTTGGAGGCTGGCAAGCTGGAGGGGATGCCTATCCAACTCGCCCTCGGCAAAGCGGATGGACAACCCCTCTTCTTCCGCAACGACCTCTTCAAGAATCGCTGTCTCGTCTTTGCGGGAACGATGCAACAAGATTGCAAGGCGCAGCAGGATCGCAAGCCGCAACACAGTTGCCCGTTTTGCCGCAGGTATTTGCCTCAAGAGCCTTTTAGATATTTTCTTACGATGACAGCGCACCAGCACACTCATTCTCTCCTGCTCTTCATAAGAAAACCCCGGCAGATCAGCATAATCCAGCAGATAAGCCCCGTGTTTCTGATAACCGCTCAGGGAAACAGCCAGACCGATTTCATGGAGGCTGCCAGCCCAATGGAGGAGTTCAGCATCCTCGGGTTGGAGCTTCCAAGCCTCTTCGCAGGCGATGAACAAACGTCGGACTGTCCCGGTCACCCGATCAGCATGGTTACGGCTGACCTGAAAACGCTGCTGGACACTCTCAACGGTTTTCAGGCGGGTGTCCTCGCATCGGCTGCGGCCTAGGCGCTCATAGAGCAGCCCCTCCCGTAAGGCCCCGTCAGAGACCTGCATATTCTCAAGTCGCAGGGCCTCAAAGGTGGCAATGAGGACTGCCAGCCCCCCGGCGATAACCGGCTTCCGTTCAGCCTTCAGGCCGGGCAGATCCAGCTTATCCAGATGACCCGCCGCAATCATCCGCTCCCGTATTTCATAGAGGCTGTCCAGGGTGATATGATACGGGCTGAGCTCCAGGGCCTGGACAATACTCCCCACCGTCTTGATGGTCCCCGAGGCCCCGGCAGCTGAGGCCCAATCCGCTTTCTGAAAATACCTCCTCACCGGACGGAGCTCCAAATGGGCGGCTGTTTTGGCTTGATCCCAGGCCTTCTTGTTCAAATCCCCGTCCCGGAAAAATTTGAGGCTCATACTGACACAGCCCATATTGAGGCTGCGCAAGTGGAGGGGCTCAAAATTCTCACCGATAATCAGCTCGGTACTGCCGCCGCCGATATCCATGACAAAGCGCTTGCCCTCTTCGGCAACCAGGGAATGGGACACCCCGAGATAGACCAGGCGAGCCTCTTCCTTGCCACCGATAACAGCTATGGGATGGCCCAGGGCCTCGCTGGCCTTTTCAATAAAGCTCCGGGATTTCCTGGCTTGCCGCAGGGTTTTGGTGCCCACAGCAGCCACTGTTCCGGGCGGGAAATTGCGCACCCGTTCACCAAAACGGTGGAGACAGTCAAGGGCGCGTTGGCGGGCCTCTTTGGAGAGCCGGTTATGCTCATCAAGTCCGGCACCGAGGCGCACCATCTCTTTCAGCTTGTCCAGGATGTGGATATGGCCGTCTTCGATCCGGGCCACAACCATGTGGAAGCTGTTGGAGCCGAGGTCGACGGCGACAAGGAATTCAGGGGTGTTGGGTTGATTAGCCATATATTTTGTCCATCTATATATTCTGCGCGTTATAACCCAGGGTGTTACCCTGAGCTGATATATACAGCCCCTTCAGGGCATTGTGCCGCCGTCATGTCTCGCAGGAGCAGCCCCCTTGCTGGATGAAAAAAAATTCGACAAAACTATTCTGTTACCATCAGTCTCTTCTTCTAATCAAGATTCTTGAGAAAATCAACAGGAACAGATGGCGTCAGCCAGACTCCGTTGGCGGAAAGAAAAAATATGACTGTTACAGATTTAGGGGAACAGACTGATCTTGCAAAAGCTCTCTGGCGAATGAATCAACTTATTGATATCCCATTATTTGAGATATCCTCCCCTGATTTCGCAACAGTCAGAAATTTTACTCCGCAGCTGATCAAATATCACGATTCGAATAATCCCCTTTTTCCCTAATCAGCGAGACTGCGTAGAGTCAGCCGATTTTTTCGCGCTCCCTGTTCAGCAAACCGTACTTTTTTGTACACCTCGGCCAGCGGCAATTCACAATCTATTGTCTCGACAGAGAGTATATCTTCTTCACCTTGATATATCGTATACACCCAGGAGTTGTTCGGCTGCCGGGTAAACCGCTCCATCTTAAAGGTATACTGAGAAACCAGGATATATTCGGTAAATGAAGGGATATCCTGATAACGGGAGAACTTGTCCCCCCGATCATAGGCTTCGGTGCTGTCGGAAAGAATTTCTATAAGAACGACGGGATTCAGCAGCACATCGTTATGTTCATCCTCGTACTCCTCTTTTTCACAGACAACAACGATATCCGGGTAGGAATATTTTTTCTTCTTTTTGACCTTCACCTTCATATCGCTGGCAAAGACGCTGCACGGCTTCTCCAACAGCTGATTGCCCAGCAGGCGGACTATATTTTTCGATATCTGGTTATGTTCCCGGCTTGCCCCGGCCATGGAAAAGACCTCTCCGGCAAAGTATTCATGCCGCATATCACTCTCACGTTCCCCTGTAAGATATTCTTCAGGGCTGATCTGATGCTGCTCCTGTACCTGCATAAGTCCGTCTCCTTTTTTTGATTACTGTTCCGGAATAAGGCGGCGAAGTCCGCACCAAGCCAGTTTGCTGTTCTCTGCCGAGAAAGCACGGACAGCGCAGTTGCTGGGTCCGGTCGCGAAAACAGCAGCTGCGATGAATACGGTAGAACGAATCAGCATTGGAAGTGCAATGTATTTTGCCCGTTTTGGGCAAAGGGAGAGGGAAAAAAACAAAAAGGGTAAAGACCGACCTCGGTCCGGGAGAATTCGAACTCTTCTTTTTACGCACTAAGGGGACAAGCACGAGGTGGATTTCTGAGTAACCAGGGACAGTAAACCATGGTTTCTGACTGAGGGGAAAAGCTCCGACACAAAACTGAGCAGGCATCCGGCATATTTTTAGGAGATGACCGGGGCTGCCCATGCCTTTCAGGTGACTGTTGATGCACCGTTTGTCGATGCGGATTGCTTTGCGGTGCCCTATCCTGTCAAGGTTCAGTCAAAAAACTTTCTTTCATGGCTTGTTTGAACAGATCAGCCTTGAGAACCGCGTCCACAGCCTGCCTTGACTGTTCCCGCTGGAATTAATTGAGGTACGTCCCCTATTTATACCCTATTTATACCGTGCCCATAAAGAACGGAACGGTAAAGCACAAACCACAGCCCTTCTCCCGAAGGGCTGACCACCTCCATACAACTCAATTGTCCCCGAATAATACCCCGTCTCCAATATAATCATACCTCTTGTTTCCCGTTCCCAAGCTCCTGCTGCCTGTGCCCGGCAACAAAAGCAGATAATTCGGAAAATAACTACGCGACCGGCACTGACGAGGAAGGAGCGGATTGTTCCAGCTTGACAATTATAGCCTACAGGATATATTTATCACATGACTTGGTGCGTGGAATATACGGAGGAATTCGGGACGTGGTGGCAAAGCCTCTCGGAGGACGAACAGGTTGAACTGGACGCGAGCGTTCAGTTGCTGGAGGAATTCGGTCCCGGCCTTGGTCGTCCGCATTGTGATACAATCCAAGGTGCGAAGCGCACCAACATGAAGGAGCTGCGTACCCAGTGCCGAGGTCGGCCCCTGAGAACCTTTTTTGCCTTCGATCCCCGCCGAACAGCGATCCTGCTGATAGGCGGAGACAAGACTGGCGACAACCGATTCTACGAGCGCATGATTCCTCTGGCCGAGCGGCTTTATGACAACTACCTGGAAGAACTCCATAACGAGGGCTTAATCTGATGGCACATACATCAATTCAGAAATTACGCGAACGCATGACACCGGAAGCCCGGAGGCGTGCAACGCTTAAGGCGCGTGAAATGATGGCTGAAATGTTGATCGGTGAGATCCGCAGGGAAGCTGGCTTTACACAGGAGCAGGTGGCTGAACTTCTCGGCATCAGGCAGCCGTCCCTGTCGAAGCTGGAGTCGCAGAACGACATGCGGATCAGCACCCTGCACAAGATCGTGAATGCGCTCGGGGGGGAACTGGAAATCATCGCCCACATGCCGACCGGCGATATCCGCATCCGACAGTTTGCCGGACAGCCCGGCAGGACGGGGTGATTTAAACAGGGGACAGAGCCCGATTAATCAACCCCTGCCTCATAAAGCCCAGAAAAACAACAAACCCAGCCCTTCCCCCCGGAGAAGGTAATCCGAGATTCTCCACGGTAAGCAGGGTGATTAAGGCGTTGGGATGTCGACTGGCTGTTGCGTGACAAACACTCCGGGTAAGGCGGGGCATCTGAAGAAAAAATAACAGGGATCAATAATGGCAAGTAAAGAACGCTACATCAACCTGTTCACCGATTACGGCTTCAAAAAAATCTTCGGCGAAGAGCCGAACAAAAACCTGCTGCTGGATTTTCTCAATGAATTGCTCAAAGAGGAACAGGGAGAAATCCGCGATCTGACCTACCTGAAGACGGAACAGCTCGGCGACACCGATATCGACCGCAAGGCGATATTCGATCTCTACTGCGAGAATGAGCGGGGCGAGAAATTCATTGTCGAGTTGCAGAAGAGCAAACAGAATTTTTTCAAAGATCGCGCTCTCTATTACTCCACCTTTCCCATTCGCGAGCAGGCGGAACGGGGCGACTGGAATTTCAAGCTCAAGGCGGTTTATACCGTGGCTATTCTGGACTTTGTCTTTGACGAGGACAAGGATCAGCCGGAGAAATACCGCTATGACATCAAGCTCACAGATATTGAAACGAACAGGGTGTTTTATGATAAACTGACCTTCATCTATCTGGAAATGCCCAAGTTCACCAAGGACTTGGAAGAGCTGACCACCCGGTTCGACAAGTGGCTCTACGTGATCAGGAATCTGAACCGGTTGGAGCGGATACCGAATACCTTACGGGAACAGGTCTTTGAGCAACTCTTTGATACAGCGGAGATTGCCCGCTTCACCCCGGACCAGGTGCGCTCCTACGAGAAGAGCCTGAAGTATTATCGCGATATGAAGAATTCCCTTGATACGGCCTTTGATGAGGGAAAAGAAGAGGGAAAGGAAGAGGGACGCGAGCAGCGTACATATGAGATTGCTCGGGAGATGCTTCAAGATGGAGATCCCGTTGAGAGAGTTGCGAGACTGACCGGGCTTGATTTTGAGACGGTTGAGAAGTTAAAACTCATCACCTCTGCTCCATAAACCTGATCACATTATAAAGCATCTCGTTACACGGCACCGCAATCCCCTGCTCTTTCCCCAGGCGAATAACCGCCCCGCTCAGGGCATCAATCTCGGTCTTCTTCCCGGCCTGGATATCCTGCAAGGTGGAGGAGCAATGCTTGGCCGCAAGAGGAACGATTGTCCCGTAAAAGGCCTCCAGATACTCCGCAGCACTGGACCAATGGGTGCTGTAGCCTGCTGCCTCCATCACCCTGAAGACCTCATGAATAACCTCATCCATGATCTTGCGGGAGCTCTCCTGCTCTGCCAAGGCCCCGTAAGGCACGTTGAAAATCGCGCCCAAAGGATTCAGGGCACAGTTGAACAGCATCTTGGCCCAGAGATCACGGGCAATATCCGGCGCAGCCTCGCAGGGGATTCCCCCTTGATTGATCTTTTGACAGAGTTCTTCTACCCCGATAAGCCCTGCCCCGAACAAGCTCCCGATATGGATGGGCTGAACATGGGCGGTAATCTCCACCTGATTGCTCTGCGGCCTGCAAAAGCCGGTGATCACTCGGGCATTGAAAATGCGCTCTGTTGGCAGATGCTTGGCAAAAATATCCGCATTGCCCCAACCGTTCTGGACCAGGATAATAACGCTCTGTCCATGGAGAATTGAAGGATGGGCAGCGATATCCTGGGCCACCACCGGTGAATCAAAGGATTTGGTACAAACGAGGATGGAGTCGTAAGGAGTCCTGGACAGCTCATTACTATTGGAAAAACAACCAAAGGCGTGGGGCTCGGCATGATACTCGCCAAAGATACCGGTTTGGCTCAACCCCTTTTTTTGCAGACTGCGCTGCGTATCTGCACGGGCAAGGATATCAACCTGTTCACCCACCTTGAGCAGACATGCGGCAAGCCCGAGCCCAACCGCACCGCCGCCATAAATCAATATTCGCACAATACCGCCTCTACAAACTTATCAAACCTATGTAACAGCCTTTTATAACTTTTCTTATACCGCACTTTTAATATAATTTTTCCTATTCGCCAAGGGTCTTTTTCCACTCTTTAAATTCCGGAAAGCTATCTTCAAAGGCACACTCAAACCAATATATTCTTTTGGGATCATCCTGTTCCAAGCAAAGCAACCACTCCCTCAAAAGATCCAAAAACCTATCTCGCTCTTCCTCAGTCGGCAATATTTCATTATATTTCTCAGTCGGCTCCGAAAGCTCGACCTTTTGCTTTTCATCAATAATCGAAACGGGATAATCACCTTTTCCTTCCCGTACAGATGGAAATTTCGTTCCCTCTCCCGTGAGGATCCATTCTGTGGAAAGGCTATATTCCTTCGCGACCAAATACGCCCATTCAATAGGAAAATCCCCTGCTTTTTTTCGAGCGGATATACTCGGCTGCGTTTTTCCGATCACCTCAGCCAACCCATTGAAATTACCTATACTGGTCTCTTTTTTTATGCGCCCCCATGCAGCTGCAAAATTATTTTTATACTTTGTTATATTTTTCCTTGTTGACATGTCTACCTTTTCAGAATATAGAAAACATGATATTACTTTTCAAATATCATTTATCATCAATGAACTTTTCACATCGGGTAAAATAAGCGCGCCGGTATGTTTTTTTCACAAACTACCCACATGAAACATAGCTCTGTATGTCCAAAAAAATACAGGAAAAAATATTATTATAGGAGAAAAAAATAATGACAGCAAGACAGACTGTCCTTTCAGATTTTCTTTTGAAGACCAGAATCAAAGGATGCGTGATAGACGTCAAACACATCAAACTGAATGATGATAACCAAGGATTTTTCCGCACCTTCGTGACAGTTCCGGCTGTCGACGAATACTCCCATTCCTCCACCTTTACTATAAACGCGTCTTCCCCGCTCGGCCTGGACGGCCAAGATGTGGACGTCATCTGCCTGGTCAGGTCAGTTAACATCCCAGAATGTTATAATGTTCAACTCTGGCTTGACGAATCTTCAAACGCGGGGTCTTCAAACGCATCAAGCGGCAATTGAGTTCTTTCCTGCCTGGGTTTCCGCCTATTGCAGCGTATCACTGATCTGCAAAATACATTTTGCTCGGAAAATACTTACTCGTAGACAGTACAGACAGCACGAAAACAATAAACGCCAGCCCGGCACGAGTCCTTAACACATCAATACGTACAAATTGTTACTCCTGCGCCGCACCGCGAACGCCATAAAAAAATTACACATGCCCGTCCCGACCAAACTCCTGCCAAAGCTCCTGATACATACAATTCATGGTCGTTTCCACCTGCTGTCGGCATTCCTCCACCCGCGCAGAGGTCAACTTGGGCTCCACATAAATTAGCTCACCGCATTGCAGAATAATGGGACTAAAAGGCATGGGAATGACCGAATGATCCCAGGAATTAAAGACCTTATAACGTTTTGCCGCCCAGACAACGGGCATGATCGGCGAGCCGGATTTTGCCGCCAGCATGATGGCACCGGGCTGCGCCTTCAAAGGCGGTCCCTGGGAGCCATCTGCCACGATCCCGGCGGCCTTACCCTGCTTGACATGATCCACCATCCCCTTCAGGGCCCTGACCCCAAAACGATTGGCTGAACCGCGCACGGTCTCAAAGCCAAGAAGACCCGCCACCCGGGCAATGTATTCACCGTCCTTGCTCGCACTGACCATCACCACACCGGGATATTGGCGGAGATAGTAAAGCATATAAAAGACGGAATAATGCCATATCGGTACTACCGCAGCCTTCCCTTGGCCCATTACTTTCTCCAAGTTTTCCTGCCCTCGAATCTGTACAGGACAGGTGCCGAACCAGATACTGGTCAAGGCGACATAAAGCCTAGGGACAACGGCAAGAGACGTTTTATAAACAAGGTCATTCACCAAAACGACTCCATATTCCCGACCGAAGTCGGAAAGGCGCACCAGCTCGTATCATCTCTTATCAACTGTTTGCAAACTCGATCAACTGTTCCACAATCGCCGCCAACGGGGCCTGCTCATATTCCGCAGCCATTGAGGCACTCTGCTGCCACTGCGGCGCCAAGGGCTGACCGCTCTGCCAATTTTCTGTCAACGAAATATGCCGTTCTGCTGCGGTCATAAGCTGCTCACCCTGGACCGGGGTCCAGAGAAAATCTGGGTGTGCATTCTGATACCACTCTCCGCCGATGATATTTCCGGCAAAGTCAAGTTCAAGATCATAGAGATACACAACCGTTTTCACCTGATCATCGGCAGGGCTGTCGGTCTCCGTATGCTCTGGGGTTTTCTCGACGATATACGAAATCTTCATCTCAATCCCAACAATACTGTCGGTGTCATTACTGCGAAATTGGGCAAATTTATCATTGGTAAAATCACCGGCTGCCACCCTCGCCTCAGCCACCGAATCCGCATAATACATACTTTTCGGATGAAAATAACGGTAACTATAGGACAGGACAGGTTGATTCCAGACCTGATAATCATAGGTGGCATCCATCACCATACTGCGACGGGAGGCTCCGATCTGATTGACAATGGACAGATGCCAGGTACCAGGGTTGGTGTCAAAACAGATCTGGGAGAGAATCCGACCGGTCTGCGGGTCCTTGGCCGGATCCTTGTCATTGCAACGACCGCCGATAAACCGGGAACGACATTTCACCTTTGCCCAGAGCAGCGTGGCTAACGCCTTCACATCAGCTGGATAAAAGGTGAGATAGGTCTCTCCGTCAGCAGCAAGTACTGTAGCAGTTCCGGTGGGCCGGGGCAACATATAGGAAGCCGGAGCCCAGCCGTGACAAAGCCCCATCCAGGTCTCGACCTTCCCGCTCTGCACATAATATTTCCTTCCCTGCTCCCACATCTTTCGAGTCAACGAATAATCAATATCACCGACAAGGATATCATATTTTTCCGCCGGGGAAAGACGATTGATCGCCTCAGCGTTTCCCTGCGCCACAATCTCGGCAGCCGGGTACTGTTTGATGTAGTCGTAGTTCTCTTTCCAATCCCCTGAAGCAGGAAAACCAGGGTCCGCGTAGCGATGCCCCAGCGAACCAAGATACAGGGCCCAGTAATCATCCGACCAGGGGGACTCGCCCAGACCGGCCTGCATGAGTCCGTTCTCTTCCATGCTTTGCAGTCCTGAAAAACGAAGCTCGTCAACAAAGCCATCCGCCTCATCATTATCAGCAAAGGCGGCCCTTCCCACAGCGATCTCGTCCCGTTCAGTGACCTGCCGGCGCAACCTATCACGGGCCTCGACATGGGCATTCTGTTCAACACCTGCCTGATCGAACATACTTGCGCCCGAAGAATCAAGCGCTTCCCCGTCATATTTGGGGGGAATTCGATTCATGAACTCCACAGGATTCTCATGAAATCCCTGCACGCCCGTATTGAGCTTTTTTTCCTGTTCATCAGACATGATTCTCTCCTCCTGATTTTACGAGTAAAATATTTCATTCCTCCCTATCATTCCAAACTGCTGACGGGAGAGATGTTTGTCTTTCTTTGCAACAAAACGTACGTCGGTGGTAAGCCGCTCTACGGCCTTGCCTTCTCTACACTTCCATACTGTCCAGGCGATGGACCAGCCAAAGAGATGTGGCAAGTAAACCACCCGCAATCTGAGCGGTCAAGGAACCCGGCGGGACAATCACCTTTCTTTGCTCGACCGCCTGAGCAATGCGATCCCAACTGGAACGGAGCATTGGCGGGGCCGGGAAAACCGGTCGCATTGCAGCCTTCTTATCCAGCATAAGGGCCAGAAGGTCCGGATGCTCAAAAAAATCAGCAGGCAACTTTTTCAGCAGGGCAGACAGCGAGGTGACACCGGCGATACCAGTGCTTCCCTGCCCTGACAGCGAATGGGCTGCAAGGATAACCTGCATAGGATTCAGGCGTTCTTCTTCAAGCAACCCGGCCACAGCAGCCTCCGTAACAACCTTACGCCCATGCAGCAGACCGAGCCGAAGAAGCTCTGCCTGACGAACGATCTCGTTTTCCGCATCAAAACCTTGGCCAGCTTCCGCCATCAATACGGAGGCAGAGGGTAAGGCGGCCCGATATGCATTAACATCGGGGAGCCAGGCCGCTTCCGACAAGGCAAAAACCTGGGTCTGCCAGCCAGCAACTGTTCTGATAAACACCTCATAGCATTCACCCGGCTCCTCCTCCACCCGCAGGCGGTAGGTTCCCGGATCAACCTCAAGATGGAGGGCGAAAAATCCGTTTTCCTTATCACAGGTTCCCTGACTCGACTCAGCAAGCAGGGTACCGTCAAGATCATGCAGGCTGACTCCTTCCCAAGGGGCAACGTCGGACCCGACTGTATCCCGGATAAAAACAAAGAGCCCTGAGCCTTCTCCTTTTTTTTCGCCAGCTGATCTGGAAAATTCCTCGGCAGCCTTCCGGTCTACTTCCCGGTCCGCGCCGATCCCGGTCAAAGGAACCGGCGAGCTGAAATCTACCGGGGTGCCAGCGATCTCCAGAGCGCCTGCGCCGGGACTCACCTCAATCAGCTGATCAACCTGCTTTTGCCCGATGCGGAACCGGGCTTTATAAATACCCGGCGTGACCCAGGCCTTAAGTTGCCCGACATCGGCCGCTATCTTCTGAAACAGGCTGTTGACTAAAAAAATCTCGCTCAAATGGTCATGCGCTCGAACAGTGAGCCTGATCTGCTTCTCAGACGATAATTCCTGCATGGTTCGGCACCTCGAATATTTGCTGGCGGTCTGTATTTTTCACCACAATCTTATAAAGTCCGGGCTCCAGTTCCAGGGTCAGCGTTGAAGCGTTCGCCTTTTCCTCCCTGATTTTCTGAAAATTCCCATCAGAAAGCACCAAAGTTTCAGCACCCTTATAGGATTCCAGCACCACCCTGACAGCAACAGCCTGCGCTGATTTACGGTAAAGAAAGGTGATATCCTCTGAGGAGTCTAACCTGATCTCAGGCGGCTCTATATGGGCATCACCGGCAAAGGTATCAATACTGTTATGGATCTGATCCTTGATCTGCTGCCCGGTCACCCTGCCCCGTTTGGGTCGAGCTGTTTGTAAGGCATGCAGAAATGTCCTGGTGAAAATGCCCGAATCTCTCCCGTCTTCAAAACGCCTTTCCCGAGCCACTCGCCCTCTTCCCACAGCAAAGGCGGAAAAAAAGCGCACCTGATCTGCCCCGGTTCGTCCCTTTGTCGTGGGGTACTGGGGTTCTTTCACTTCATGGTAGGAATTTATGGTGCGGCAGCAGTCCATCAGTAAGACGATTTCATCAAAGACCGCATGGCGCCGCAGCCAGTCCACATAATCGGTGATCGCCACATGCCAAGGAAACATCTTCTGCGCATTGCCAGCATAGAGTGCTGTGGTTCCCATATCACCGGGATCACCGAAACCATGGCCAGCCACAAAAATATAGAGCCGCTCGCCGCATCTCCCCTGTACGCCCTTGGTGATAAAGGGTTCAAACAGGGATTCAATCTGATTCGGGAAAGGCAAGGCAGCCTCTTGCTCAAAATCCGTGGATAAAATGCACTGGATATGCTCATCCGGGACATTGCCGCCCTGTGGATCACGCAACCAAGCAGAAAAATCTTCAGCATCGTTGACCGGCCCCTCCAGAGAAGGCAAGCCGCTCACCGGATAACTATTGATCCCGATAACGATGGCGTGGTGTTCTTTATTCATCCTTGTTCTTTGCAGAATTTGCAATTTTTGCAGACATCTATGATGAAAGAGCATAATAAGATTTTCCCTTTGACCTCCTACTGGACCCGCGATCAGTTCAGAAAATCAACTTGGGTAATCAAATCAGGAGTTGGAGAACCTGATCAGCTGTTCCACTATAACAGCCAAAGGTGCCTTTTGGTATCCTGATGTCGTCGCCGCAATCTGGCACCATTCCTTAGAAAGCGGTTCTTCACTCTTCCAGGAGCCTGATATCCCATAGCGCTTTTCCCAGTAAGAAACAGCTTTGCTCCCTTTTTCAGGGGTCCAGAGGAAATCCGGGTGCGCATTCTGATACCATTCGCCGCCGATAATATTACCGAGAGCATCAAGTTCCAAATCGTAATAATAACGAACTGTCTGCACCCTATCGTCCTTGGAACTGTCTGTTAAGCGATGGTCAGGACGCGTCTCCACGATATAGGAGATATCCATGGCAATCCCCACGACAGTATCGGTTTCCCCGTCCCGATATTTCCTGAACCTATCGTTATCAAAACTTGTTTTCAGCACAGAGGCCTCTGCCAGGGAACGGGCATAACGCATCTTTTGCGGATTGAAGTGTCTGTACTTATACCCGACAATAGGCTGATTCCAGACTTCATAATCATAGGTGGCGTCAAGCACCATACTGCGCTGCGAAGCCCCTATCTGGTTAACCACTGCAAGATGCCATGTTCCGGGATTGGTATCAAAGCACTTCTGCGAAAGAATCCGCCCGGTCTGCGGGTCGATTGCCGGATTTTTTTCATTACAGCGGCCACCGATAAATCTCGATACCGTTGTCACCTTTGCCCAGAGCAGGGTGGATAGCGCCTTAATATCTGAAGGATAAAAAGTGATAAATGTTTTACCGTCTGCTGCCAGGACTGTTGCGGAGGCGGTCGGTCGGGGGAGCATATAGGCAGCCGGGGCCCAGCCATGACAAAGTCCCATCCACGGCTCCACCTTACCGGTACGAGTGTAGTATTTTTCTCCCTCACTCCACATCTTCCCGGTCAGCGTCATATTTTTATCGCCGACCAGAATATCATATTTCTCCGAAGGAGAAAGCCGATTCACAGCATCACTGTCGCCGCTTGCCACAATCTGCAAGGCAGGATTATTCTCGATATAATCAAAGTTGGCCTTCCAATCCCAGGCCCCAGGAAAACGGGAATCCGCATAACGATGCCCTAACATTCCCAGATAAATGGCCCAATAATCATCTGACCAGGGCTGCTCTTCCAAGCGAGCGCTCATCAACCCATTATCTTCCATTACTCGCAACCCTGAGTACGGAAAGGTATCGACAAAGCCGTCCGCCTGATCATTTTCCGCAAATGCAGCCCGCCCGGCAGCGATGACATCCAGCTCGGTCAGCTCCTGCCGTTTCTCATCACGAGCATCAACAAAGACCTTCTTACCGATCGCCGCATCGTCAAAAAGCGATGCTGATGCCTCCGAACTGATCCGCCCCCCCTGCTCATCATACTTTACAGGCAGCTTGCCCATAAACGCGATCGGATCTGCTTGCAATTCCTCCAGTCCTGCGTTGACCAGCTCTTCATCCGTCTGCTGTTCGCCAGTGGTATCGGGAACAGCATCATTGCTGTTTGCTGCCTGCCCTTGATCTGAGCCAGCTTGCTCTGAGCCCCCTGATACCGAGGACTCAGCCGCTGCATCCGATCCCGGCGTTAAAGACGGATCAGTAGATCCTCTAAAAAAATTCAGTAAAAAACAGTTATGCTTCTCCTCCGGTGTAGCCATGCTCTTCTCCTCCTCATTCTGTAGACATCGCGTTGGCTAAAGGCTTGCTCATTACTCAAGGTTCTGCTGCAACATATCACTGCATAAGCCGCAGATGCTGAAGACAATCTATCTCCCCTCTTCTCTAAGCCGCCTGTTCCTTTCCTGCAAACAAACATAAATTCGATAAAATTATTTCCCTGTGGATTCTTCATCGTCGGAGGTCGTGCCAGCGAGAAAACAACGCCCTTTACCCATCCGTTTTGCGGTATACATGGCATTGTCCGCACGGTGTAAGAGGTCCTCCCCATCAGTACCATGATCTGGATAGAGAGCAATACCGACACTGGTCTGAATGCATTCGCCTCCAACAGAGCAATCAATTTCGCTCAGAGAAGCTATAATACGCTCCGCAGTAGCAACTGCATCATCTACTGAATCAACATCATCAAGGATGGCTGAAAACTCATCTCCCCCTATGCGGGCAACCACATCCTCCAGACGCAGACAGTCCCGCAAACGATCCGCAACCATCTGCAAAACCCGGTCACCGGCAAGATGTCCCAGACTGTCATTGATTGTTTTAAAATTATCCAAATCAAGATAGAGTAAAGCGACTTGACTGTTCAGTCGTTTTGCCCGCGATAATGAACCGCGCAAACGCTCATCAAACATAACACGATTGGGAAGTCGGGTCAGCGGATCATGCATTGCCTGATGGCGCAAAATTTCCTCAGCTTTCTTCCGATCACTGATATCGGAAAATAAAGCAACATAATGAGCAATACTCCTATTCCGATTACGTATAACTGCAATTGAGAGCCATTGGGGATATTCTTCGCCGGTACGACGTCGATTCCAAATCTCTCCCTGCCAAGAGTTCTTCCGCAGCAAGATCTTCCACATCTGTCGGTAAAACCCTTCATCCTGTCGATCCGACTTGAGGAAAGATGGATCTTTTCCAATCGCCTGCTCACGCTGATAACCGGTAATCGCGGTAAAAGCAGGATTGACCATAATAATACGATTTTCAGCATCAGTGACCAACATACCTTCTGAGCTGGTCTCAAAGACCGTATGCGCGAGCCGCAACTCGTTTTCGGCCTTTTTCTGCTCAGTCAGATCGCTAATTATACAGACAAAACCGTTACAGGTACCGTACCCTGTCCGTCGAGGGCTGAGCCAATGGCCTCCGGGAAAAACCGAGCCGTCCTTACGAATAAATTTCTTATCTGCATAATGCTGCTCCAACTGACCATAACGGAGAAACTCCATGAACTCCTCAGTTGCAGCAACATAATCAGGATGCATAATATCCTGAAGCTGCATATGTTGAAATTCCGCACGTGAATAACCAAAGACATCGGCATAAAGACCGTTCACCATTTCATAGGTGCCGTCAAGGGAAAGGAGCCCTATACAGACGGCTGCATTATTAAGAACCGCTTCATTACGGGATTCACTGTCCAACAGGGCTGCATGCGCCTTTTCTCTATCACGAATTTCTTCTTTGAGCTCTTGGTTCCGACAGGCAAGTTCATGTTGCGCTCTGCGCAGACTGATTTGGGTAGAAACTCTGGCGATAAGCTCTGAGGGTTCATAGGGTTTCACCAAGAAATCAGAACCTCCGGCTTTAAAACCGCGAATTTTGTCCGCCACATCGCTCATGGCGGTCAAAAAGAGGATGGGGATATCAGAAAGGGTGGAATCGTTTTTTAATTGCGCGCAGACCTGAAAACCGTTCATTCCAGGCATGCTGATATCAAGCAGAACTATTTCAGGCCGAGCCTTTTGACAATGCTCAAGGACCTCAGTCGGATCGGTAAGGGATTGGGAGACAAAACCATGAGAGCGGAGAATAGACTCCAGCAAACAAATATCGCTTCGACTATCATCAACAATCAGAATATATGGGGCTGTTCTGTCATCACAGAGATACTGTTTTTTTTCCGATTTAGGCATTGCCAACGGTTTCGTCTTTACGGGTCATGGCCTCCATAATAAGGCCCATCAGGCTTGAGTTGATACGCTTCTTCACCTTCTGAGAACTTGGGATGTCTGTAAAACTTATACTTGCTCCCTCAAGAGCAATCAAGGAATAAGCTGCTTCTTCTCCATTTAATCCTTTGAACGCTGCATCAAAAACTTCGCCATTTTCTATATAAAAGAACCCTTTTTCATTACTCGTCGAGGTAATTTCCAGCAGGCAGGTTTTTTGCTCCAAGGCGATCATTTGTAAAAAGTTGGCAACAGAAATCCCTTTCAGCATTCCACCGGGAGGCTGGGGGGCTAGCGACTCCTGCACCGCTTCTACCAGTTTGTTGATGGTAAAAGGCTTTTTCAGCAAGCGCTGCCCGGTCTGGGCAAACTGTTTCTCAATCTCTGGAGTCGAGTGTGCCGTCATGATCACACAGGGCATCTTCGGGAAGGCGTCATTAATATATGCCAGCAGCGTGAGCCCATCGATTTTAGGCATCTGTAAATCTGTGACTATAAGATCAATAGGCTTCCGATTAAGAATACCTATGGCCTCCTCACCATTATTGGAAAGAATAACTTCAAAATCTTTTTTATATTTTTTAAGACTGATCCCCAGTAACCTCTGAAAACCAAGATCGTCGTCAACAATTAAGACATTTTTCATTTTCAATGCTGCCCAAAGGGTTAAAAAAAAATCCGCTCATGATTCTTTACCAGTTTGCTGAAAATCGAGCAGGGTACATACCATACGGTCCAATTCTTCAGCCGCCTTGGTTACCGGGCGACTCACCGTTTCAAGATCCTTATTGTCTCTGAGCAAACTGCCTACCGCATCAATCCCAAAAAGTATTGTTGCCAGATTATCCCGGATCGCTTTTCGATTCTTATCAACAAAATTGTTCACCGCAGATTCAGCAGCTTGGCAGATCTGACCACCTTCGTTCATTTGGTCACTGCTCTGCTTTTGAATAATATGCGCAAAACCCTTCACCTCTTGGTTCTCATCAAAAAGGGGAATATGTAAGGTTTGTACCTGCGGATCTCTCTGCTTGGCGGCAGATAAAGAATCCGCCCCAGGCCTATCATCGGCAAGCTTCTGGGCCGCACATTCTTCACAACGGAAGCTGGAATCCAAGAGAACCTCATGATGCAAGGATCCGACAAGTTCGGAAAGGCGCAAACTACAAAAATCCCGGGTGGCCTTATTGGCCCAGAGTATTCTCGTCTCTGTGTCCTCTATAATCACCCTGTCCCGAACAAGATCAAGCAGCGAAAAAAAATTGGTTTTGTCCTGCTGCAGACGCTCCAGCTCCTGCTCGATCTGAATATTATCCTGATGCAGTGAGTGAATAAGACTGTCAGCTTGTTTCTTCTGCTTATCTATAAGTTGCTTCAGGCGGAGCTGGGCTGTAATTCTTGCGTTAAGAATCTGGAGATTTATCGGTTTATTGATGTAATCAACAGCACCGAGAGTAAAACCTCGATATTCATCATCCTTATCATCACGCGCGCTGACAAAAATAACCGTGATCTTCCTGGTGACTAGGTTTTCCTTGAGACGCTTACACACCTCGTAACCGTCCATTCCCGGCATATTCAGATCAAGAAGAATAAGATCCGGCTTTCGTTCCGCTGCCAGCTCAAGCCCGTGCACCCCGGTACAAGCGATGGATACGGTATATTCCTTCTCCAGGGTCGTCTTCATCAGCTGAAGGTGAGCAAAATCATCATCAATGAGCAAAAGATGATAATGGAGCGTATTAATAGGCTCTGTTGAGCGAAGATGGGGAATTATCGTTTCTTGAGAAATAATATTTCCGCAAATCTGGCAGCCGAGTGGTTTATGATTAATATGCTCCAGTTGCTCATCGGCAACTATATTCTTTCCTCCGCATTCTTCGCAAAAAATTACTTTCATTTGCGATCAGCTCCTGCTGTCCCCGGAGGTCAGCTTCAGCAAAGAGTGAAGAGCATCCTCCAATTCCACCAGCAGACCATGATAATCTTCGTCCTGTCCCTCTTTGCTGGCCGCTTCAATTTTTCTGGCCAATTCAGCTTGGTCTTTAAGTCCCACGCCGAGAAGAATACCTTTGGCCTTATGACCAGCAGCGGACAACAGCTCCAAATCATTATCCTGCACCGCCTGTCTTGCCTGCTCAAAGGTTTCGAATATCGACCGGGAGGACAGCTGAATCATCTGTTCTACCTGGTCAGGTTCAAGACTGTATATGTTTTTCAGATGTTCAGCAACATTTGTAAGAAGAGCATTATCGTTTTCTCTTTTCTGTTCCATCATGGCCGTACCGTCCTGTTGTTTTTTTTCCGTTGCATTCTTCACAACTCCGTCAACATACCCTGTTTGTTGAAAAGCGTGGTAAATTTCTTTTGTTTTAAACGGCTTCACAGCATAGCCGTCCATCCCGGCTTCAAGACATCGCTCTTTATCCTCCTTCATGGCATGCGCTGTCAAGGCGACAACAGGCATATGGCCACCTGTCAGCCTATATTGCAATGCTTCTGTAAATTCTTTCGGCAAGGTATGATCAGCTGTCGGTTGATATCTCTTCTGTTCACAGGCCCGTATAATCTTCGTGACTGTCAGCCCATCCATGATAGGCATCTGCACATCCATCAAAATAACATCAAAATGGTGGTCAATAAGAACTCGAAGTGCTTCAAGTCCGTTCTCCGCCTCGACAATCTGATGATTATCCTTTTGGAACATAGCCTTGGCAAGAAAACGATTTGACTCATTATCATCAACCACCAGAATACGTAAACCTTGCAGGTCTTGCAGGCTTGCTCCCTGCCCTGCCGCAACGTTCATCGCTGGGAGCTCCGCTCCGACAACTTTCTCAAAACGTGCCGTAAAAGTAAAGGTGCTTCCCTGGCCGAGCACACTGTCAACGCCGATATTACCGCCCATCATTTTGCAGAGCCTATAACATATTGTCAACCCTAAGCCGGTACCTTCAAAATCTCTACTGGCACTGCTGTCCACCTGAACAAATTTCTCAAAAATATCATCGAGTTTTTCCGGAGCAATGCCGATACCGTTATCCTTAACCTGGAACTCCAGCAAGGTTTCATCATTATTGCTTTCCCGCATAAAAACCTGGACAGAAACGACTCCGTTATCGCTAAACTTTATACTGTTGTTCAATAAATTCACAAGAATCTGACGCAAGCGTATTGCATCGCCATAGACAAAACGCGGAACCTTCGGGTCAATATTATAGTGTAAATACAGACCCTTTCCCTCTGCCTGAAACTCCACTGTCCGAACCGCATCCTGAATATTCTCTTCAAGGGGGAACACGGTGGGGTCCAGCTGGAGCTTCCCTGACTCAATTTTGGAAAAATCAAGAATATCATTGAGCAGGCCGAGAAGAGACTCTGCTGCCTTATTAACAGTCCCTATGTAATATTGCTGCTGCTCATCAAGAGAGGTTTCTAATGCCAACCTACTCATACCGATAATGGCATTCATAGGGGTACGAACCTCATGACTCATATTGGCAAGAAAATCACTTTTAGCCTGACTGGCCTGCTCAGCCCTGTCTCTTGCAAGCTGTAATTGGTGTTCCTCTTCTTTCTGTCGGCTAATATCTTTGGTTATCCAAATCGCTCCCTGATCCGGGCCCGTATGATCAATAACCTTAGCCGTTAATGAGCACCAAAACTGACTTCCATCCCTGCGGCGCATGAAATGATCTTCCTGAAAAACGCGATCCGCCGCAAAGGAGCGCAAAGCCCGCTCATATGCCTGCTCAAACACCTTCTGATTGTCAAAGAGCACAAAGGGTGCAATGGATACAAAAGCGTCTTTGTTACTATAGCCAAACATCTTTACAGCCACTCCACTTGCCCAAACAAAGTCAGTATCGATAACCCGAATAATTCCGATAGCAGCATGCTCGACGATGAGTTCAAGTTTCGCCAGCTGTGCTTTTAACTCTTTCTCCAGGTCAAGCCGCTCGGTAATGTCATTTTTTATAGCAAGATAATAGCTGATCTCCTGCGTATAGCGATCATAGAGCGGATAAACCGTCTGCCCTTCCCAATACTGTGTTCCGCCCTTCTTGCTGTTACGGAGAAACCCTTTCCACGTCCCCCCGTTTTTGACGGTATGCCATATTTCCTCACTGACAGCGGTATCTTTTTCGCCAGCAGTCAGAATATCAGGATTTGTACCATAAAGCTCCTCTCGACTATAGCCGGTCAATTCGCTGAAGAAGGGATTTGTATAGACAATATCAGCATGCTTATCAGTAATAACAATGGCGCTGGTACTCTGTTCGACCGCTTGAGAAAAAAGAAAGAGCTGTTCCTGCTCTTTTTTTCGCTCAGAAATATCCGTAAAAAAAGAAAAACAAGTCTTCTTTTCAGTGCCAGGAGGCGTAATACAAGAGGAAGTAATAAAGACATATAGCAGTATTCCCTTTCCTACGCGTAATTTTCCCTCTTGAGAAACATCAAGCCTGCCTTTACCGGCCGTTGCCTCTTCCTTCTCTTTTCCTCCAGAGCACACATCCTTTGTTACCAAAAATTCATTGACATTACGACCGATAATCTCTTCGGAAGATCGTTGAAGAAGCTGGCAAAGACTTTGATTTACCTCAAGAATTATCCCAGATTCAAAATCACTCAACCAAAACCCTTGGGGATTTCGATTGATAATCGCCTCATATTTTTCCTTATCCTGAATTCGTTGCTCAGCTTCACATTCCAATGTCGCAACTGCTAATAATGCCTGCCGGTGGCGCCTGTTCACCATATACAGCAAAGCGAGCATAACTGCCAACAGCAAGAACAGGAACATAATGAAGCTTGATGAACCCAACGAAGCTGGTCGATAATTTTCCTCAAACCATGCCTTTTTCACAACATGGATCAAGGCGAGGTCATCTCCTACTAAGGGCTGACAAAAAAGATAATACTGGCTCCCATCCGACGTCTTTTTATTTAAAAAACCGATCGTTGGCAGGCCTTCTAAGCCATAGGAGGTAAAACCTAATGACTGTACTTGCTCCGGTGGAAATTGCTGATTGCTACGTAAAACTTCCTGCTGCTCCTGCGTAAGCGAATGGAGAGAAACAAGGGTGTCTGTTGTATCAAAAAGGATATTACTGTCCGTGGACAAGCCAATACGCATCTCTTCCGGTTCAGGCGGGGTTGCTGTAAAGGCTGTACTAAAAGAACGAAGATGAAAAAAGTCCAAGCTAATCTTCAGAACAATAATCCCGAGGGGAAAATTACCGTTCTTAATAGCCCGGGCATAATAAATTTCATTCTGCTGTGTAGCGACGTTCATCGCAGCATACAGATCAGACTCACCGGTTATTGTCTTCTGAAAATAGCCTGCAAAGCCATAATCCTTGCCTATAGCGCCTGGTGTCGTCGCATAAACACATTTTCCTTCAAGATCAAGCAGAAAAACTACGGTAATATTTTCAACATCTGCAACTGCTCCCAAATTTTTCTCAATAATCTGCTGAGCCACCGGTGACGGTGCAATACGATGCATACGTTTATCCATCGCATTAATAATCACAGGATTACTTGCCAATATCTCCGAAAAACTCGTAAGTTGATCAAAGGTCTGCCGAATACGTTCAGCCTCTTGAGCCAGAGAGTAGCGATAGGTTTTAATATCTTCCCGGACAAGCTCCTGCTGATGCATATAAAAAACAAAGGCTCCGCCGAAGAGCACAAGCACAATCAGGCTTATCGCCATGCCTATGTACAAGAATATTATATTACTGTACTTCATCCGCCAAG
The DNA here is from genome assembly GCA_965603655.1 of uncultured Candidatus Electrothrix sp. Taxonomy (GTDB): domain Bacteria; phylum Desulfobacterota; class Desulfobulbia; order Desulfobulbales; family Desulfobulbaceae; genus Electrothrix. Next base: position 23,809 of record CBFDDU010000010.1, read on the forward strand.
CTCCGCAGCTGTTCCGTCCATATAAAAGGAGTTAGGCTATGAGCCCTTTGAGAGCCTCAGCAAGTTTTTCCAGCAACGCTGGGTGGCTTTTCTCTATCCCCTTTGGCAACTCTTTCTCCAAAACAAATGCGGTTTCAGCAAGCTGACTCAGTCCGAGATTGAGCAGACCTCCTTTCATGGCATGGGCCTGACGCCCCCCTTCCGTGCCATCTCCGCTCTCCATATGCTTGCGAAGATCAACAAGCCCTTGCGCAAGCGACTCGGCATAGGTGGAAAGGACTGTTTGGGCATCTTCCCGTTCCAGTTCAAAATGCTTCATGAGATGTTGCATCACTTCATCCCATGAGACTAAGGTCATACTCTCCTCCTCTTTCAGCGGTGGGGAAGAGACTTGAGTTGCACTTTTAGCACTCTTAGCACTCTTCTTATCAAATTTATGCAATATCTTCACAAGAGAATATTTCTTATAGGGCTTACTGAGATACTCATCCATCCCCGCCTCAAGGCATTGTTTCCGATCTTCATACATGGCATTAGCCGTGACAGCAACAATATACACATGTCCGCCTATGAGACGATCGTGAAGCTGGTCCGAGACAGCGTCAAGCTCGGGCAAATCAATTGCCACTCCCTGCTCAACCTGTCGTATATAGCGGGTGGCTGTCAACCCATCCATAACCGGCATCTGCATATCCATGAAAATAAGATCAAAATGCTGACGACTCAAATACGAAAGAGCCTCAAGACCATTATTGGCCACAGTGACCTGCTGCCCTTGTTTTTCGAGGATTATCACGGCAAGTCGCTGGTTAGCCGGGTTATCTTCAACCAGTAGAACATCAAGACATTGCTTAGAGGAGGTCGGTATTTCCTGCTGTTGTTCTGGGCCAGTCTCTGGATGTTTTGCCTCTTCCAGCAAAAGGTTAAAAGAAAAAACACTCCCGACACCTAAGGTGCTTTTCAGGTAAATTTCACTTCCCATCAGTTGAAGAAGACGATTACTGATGGCAAGACCGAGGCCGGTTCCGCCGAAGTCCCGGGTTATTGAGCTGTCAGCCTGGGTGAAATTAGCAAAGATATTTTCCTGCTGATCCTGCGAAATACCGATACCTGTATCACAGATCGTAAAAATTGCCGCGCAATACTTTGCATGGGTAGAGCGGATATTGATCTCAAGCGTTACACTTCCCTGATGGGTAAATTTGATAGCATTACCGACAAGATTAAGCAAGACCTGCCTAATCCGCAAAGAATCTCCCTGCGGGTAACATTCATCATCATTGACAACCTTCAGGCGAAGCTCAACGCCCTTTTGCTCCGCCAGGATCTTCAATGTCCCGACAACCTCTTCGGCGAGCTGACATGGCCTAAAAGGCCGATAATCGAGTTCCAATTTACCTGCCTCAATTTTTGAAAAGTCAAGAATATCATTAATAAGCGATAACAGGACACTAGCTGAGCTGTTGACATTCTCAACAAAGCCTTTTTGTTCAGGATATAATTTCGTTTCAAGGAGAAGTTCCGTCATTCCTATAATGGAATTCATCGGCGTGCGAATTTCATGACTCATATTGGCGAGAAATTCACTCTTTGCCTTGTTAGCACTGTCCGCCTGTTGCCGAGCCTTTTTCAAGTCCGTTATATTCTCTTTTGTAACGATAATATGGGTTATCTCATTTTCTTCGTTACGAATCGGAGAGGCAACAACATTTTCCTCATACAGAGCGCCGTCCTTCTTTTTATTGACCAGTTCCCCAGTCCACTCATCACCGGCGCGAACAGTAGACCACATTTTTTTATACACATCAGTCTCGGCCTTGCTGGGTGCCAATATCTCCAAACTTTGACCGATAATTTCATGGGCATTATATCCAGTTGTACTGACAAAGGTCCTGTTAACATACTCTATAATGCCACCAGTGCCTGTAATAACAACAGAATTTGAACTTTGCTCCACGGCCTGACTGAGACGTTGTATTTTCTCAAACATCTCATTCTGACTGCTCATGTCCTCAAAAAGATACAGTTCCCTTTTGGTTTCCTTCTGCCTGTCACTCCCGATAGAAACCTGACGAACCTTGCTCCAGAACGGTTGCTGCTCCTTCACCCCAGGCTCTGTTTTTTTCATCATGGAAAACATCCGCCCACTGCCGTCCCAGCATTCGGCTTCTTTTCCGGCAAAAATAGCCGATCGAAAACGAGACCAGGACATCTCCGTTATCTCATCAAAAGAATAACCGAACATACTTTCAAAGGTGGTATTCACCCGAATAATCCCTTCATCCTGAACCAGGATAAGCCCGAGCATGGTATTGTCCAGAATAACCTTCAGCTCAGCCAGAGCCGAATGGAGGCGCTCATCCATCCGTCGGGCAGCAGTGATATCCTGGGCCATCAGCATAAGCCCGCTGGCAATCTCACGGCCCTGCTCGCTCTTTGCTTTAATAGGTGAAAGATAGACCTCAATGGTACGTTGCTTCCCGCTCCCCTTTTCTTTCTCCCTGGTCACCCCGTCATTATCGTAGAGAAAATCCGATGTCCCTACCGTGAAAGTATGTGACCCTTTTCGCAGCGCATTATCGATTAAAATATTAAACTGCTCCTCACGATTTTTTATATGCGGATGAAATTCAGTTACTTTCTTCCCGACAACATCCTCGGACTTGAAACCAAAAAGTTTCTCGGCAACAGGATTAAAATAAGTGACAACCAGATTCATATCTGTCGCCACAATCCCCATAACCTGGGAGGATCTGAGGAGATTATCTATAAAAACATTTCGTTGCCGAAGTTCTGTCGTCTTGGCCTCAACGATATCCCAGAGTTCTTCATCTTTCCGCTGAATCATATTCAGCATATTATTGAATTGATTAATCAGCGGTGTAAACTCATTGGTCACGCTGGACTCAATTCTATTGCTCAAATCTCCCTCGCTGATTTTATGCACAAGCTGATTCAGCTCTTTAATAGGATTGAGCACCGAGCCTGTAATGAAAAAAATCAGCATGATGGAGCAACAGAGACCGACAAAAAGAATAATTATGAAGTGTTGCCCGAATTCTTTTTTGGTGGCGAGAACCAGCCTAGACGGATGAGAAAGAATAATAAAACTGGTTGTGCTGTTTTCCATCCCCGGAATATATTTAATTTTCACATACATTTTTTCTTTAAAAAAAGAACTTTCATGTATGAGATCAATGGCACCAGGTAACAGCACTGATGCCTTATAAAAAGGATACTTATCGCCTTCCCGAAGAATATCCTCAGGAGGGAGAGTCGTTGCAACAACACTGTTATCACTAACCAGCGTTATATCCATGTGAGAATATATGGGGAAACGCAACAGGAAGGAGCTGTCCATAAGATAACAGCTAAAAACAAAAAAGCTTTGTGAAGAATACGGCAGCAGAACAGGAACAGCGGCAATCATATAAAAAAGTTTCCGTTCCTGCGACCCCATGCCGATGCCGGAATCGACCATAATAATGGTACTAAAGGACTGATCTGTCGCCATCTTCTCCTGAACGTCCTGATAATGAGCTAACGACGTCGCAATATCAAGGTTTTTCTCAGAAGAGGCAATAACTTCACCAGCAGTATTAACCAAAAAGAGTATATCACCACTCTTTTTCCCTTTGAGCGAGCGAAACATAGTAACCAAGGACTGTTCTCCGCCCACATCCTGCATCTGACGAAGGATAAGCTCATCCGCCATGCCCTTGGCGGTGAATAACAACTGGCGACTAAACAGCTCAAATCAGGTGCTCGCAACGCTTTCAGTGTTGAAAAATTCTGTTGCAACGTCCCTTTCTATTTTCTGACCGGTCACATAATAGCTTATCAGGATACTGGTTCCGCTGATCAAGGTGACCAGAACCAGGACTGTAAGCATCATGCTGAAACGGAGTCGCCTGTAAAAGGGAACGCTTTCGCTTTGCATAGGAGTGAAGAGTCGTAAATGAGAAGCTGTAGAGCGATACCTCCGCCTCAGTTTAAGACACAGCCCCAGGAATCGGGCGGAACAAGGAGCCGGACAGCTGTCTACAGCAATGCTGCAGAAGTTAAAACTGGGAAACGAATCCGGCGTTTTTAATGCCGGAAATTCACTCAAAAAATCAGGGGCAATGACCAAGAATGCCTGAAAACTACCCCGTAACGTCTGGAAAAAAAATTCCAGACGACCAACTGACGGTTCCCTGCTGGATTATCAATTTATCCCGGCAGCGTTCATCTCTGCAGTATATTTCTTGTCAATACCGAAGATATGATCAATCAGCCAATCAATAACTGTTTTGGAAACTTTAACGACCACAAACTGAGCTCGTCCTTTTTCTATTTCATCCAGAGCACCATTCAGCTGTTCGGTAAAAATGGCATGAGCTCTCTTATGGGCAGATATACCGGAGTACCCTATCCTCTCTAGGGCCCTTTCTTCTTCAGCAAGGTGATACTTTGTATAATCAATCAGTTCCCTGAGTGTGGGTTCAATAACATCCGCCCCCTTGCCGCTCTTCATCATCTCATGCAGCTGATTGGCAATATCAAAAAGCTTTTTATGATGGTTGTCAAAACGTGAAACTCCTACGCTGTATTCATCTTTCCAAGGATAAAGCATTTTTTTCTCCGTGAGATATGATTATAACATAGAGAATGCATTACGCATTCCATTTCGGCCTTGTTAACAGCGAAGACTATACAACCCTTGATTCTCCCCAAGCCTTTCCGCCCACTCGCCAAGAATAAGGGAAAAACATATATCCAATTTTACACAGAGGGTTCAAAAAACACAACTTAATATTAATATGTTGCGCCACCTTCATCCTTCCTAAAAACAACAAGATAACTAAAAAGTTAAAAAACAGAATATTCAAAAATATCCTTGCAACATACCATTGCGATGAGCATATCATGTTACTGACAGGTGTTCAAGAATTGAGTTCATCAATCTTCACAATGAAAATCTATTTCAAAAAAAATCGAAAATTCAATTTGTTAGTGAAAAAAAACAAATTCTTTACAGATATACAGAGATTTTGGTTGAAAACGAAATAAAAATTCGGGATATTATTCTTCGGTTAGACTATATGTATACACTGCTCACGCAGAATGGTCTCATCCCCCCTGTAACGGATTTACTCTCTACAGAACATTACCCAGGAGTTTTCAATGGCAATTTACAGCTACCAAGCAATTGATCTGTTTCACTGGCTCACAGATAAAGAAGACATTATTGTCCTTGATGTTCGTAATGAAAAAGATTTTTCTCGTTTTCACATAGAGTCTCCGTATCCCTTTAAACTCCATAACGTCTCCTATTATGATTTTATGGAGGCGGAAAAGGAGTCCGTCGCGCGCGTTCCCTCTGATCGTCGCATCCGTATTGTCTGCGCAAAAGAAGGGTCCGCAAAATACGTTGCAGAAATTCTCGACAAACACGGCTTTACAGATGTGGGCTATTTATCAGGTGGTTTCAAAAGCTGGGGCAATATGCTGGTACCGAAATTAGTAACCGATAAAGACGGCTACAAATTATATCAGTTTATTCGACCGGGCAAAGCCTCATGCTCCTACGGATTTCTCCATAATAACGAGATGATGCTGTTCGACCCCTCACGCAATATAGATTTCTACCTTGATTTTGCCGCCGAGAGGGAATGTACCATCATCAAAACCTTTGAAACCCATCTTCAAGCAGACTATATCTCCGGCTCCAGAATAATCGCCGAAAAAACAGGCGCGATATTCTACGGCAACCAAGGGGATTTCGGTGAGTCAAACAATCCATACACACCGGTTGTCGATGGCGAGATACATCGTTTTTCAGACAGCAACACCAGCCCAACAGTCAAAGTACTGTTCACCCCTGGCCACACACCGGGATCAACCTCATATATTATCAATGACAGCTACATGATCTCCGGCGACACCGTTTTCATCTCCTCGGTGGGTCGACCGGATCTCGGCGGCCAAGCAGCAGCCTGGGCGACCCTGCTCTATAACTCAATCGGCATGATAAAAGAGCTTGATAAAAATCTTGCTGTTCTCCCAGGCCATTATATGAATTGGGAAGAGGCAAATGACGAGCTACTCTTTACGACCTCCCTCGGAGATGCCATTGAACGGAATAAAGCAATTTATTCTATTGCGAGCGAAGCCGATTTTATTCAGTTCATCCGCGATAACATGCGAGATCAACCCGAGGAATATGCCGTTATCAGATTAATTAATGCCAATAAAGAGCAGGTGGACAGCACGCGAGAGGAAGAGCTGGATATCGGCAAAAATGAATGCGCGGCCACTGCCTATGCCAAAGCGCAGGCAGAACAAGATGCTGCTTCGTAACCCGGAAATACTTTTTCCTGCGCGTCGGCCTGTCGGCCGGAAGGGGAAACGCATCATGTGCATAATGATACGCCGTCTCACCCGTTATACCGTCCTCGCTCTTTGTGCTCTTTGTGCTGCATGGACGGCGTTTCCCCCTCCTTCGGCCTCAGCTGCAAAAGATGCGACAGCTACACCGCTCAGTCAGCAAGGCACTCTGCCCACAACCCCCAAAGCGGATCGCCTCATGACCCAAGCGGAACCACGGGTAAAAAAAGAGCTCGCCCGCAAGGGCATGCGGCTCGGGCAACCGGTTTTTATGCGCATCTTCAAACTCTCAAAGCAGCTTGAACTGTGGCTGTACAGCAGAGGAGAATTCAGACTCTTCAAGACCTATCCAATTTGCAACTATTCAGGATATGTCGGCCCGAAACTGGCTGAGGGGGACTGGCAAAGCCCAGAAGGTTTTTACACGGTCTCTGCTGAACAGATGAACCCCAAAAGCAAATTCCACCTCTCTTTCAACATCGGATATCCGAACAGATACGATACAGAAAGACGTTGCACAGGCAGTGCTATTATGGTCCATGGCAATTGTGTCTCACAGGGCTGCTTTGCAATGGGCAATGAACAGATAGAGGAAATATACCTGCTGGCCTATCAGGCCTTTCTTCAGGGGCAGGAACAGTTCAGCATCCATATTTTCCCCTTTGCCATGACACGAGATAACTTGGTCAAATTTCGTTATTCCCCCTGGTACGACTTTTGGTCAAACCTGACTGCTGGCTATAATGCCTTTGAGCAAACTCGACAGGTGCCGACGATCTCCACCGACAGAGGCAGATACGTCTTTGAGGATGAAAGAGATGAGTGGATACGGAAACGCTGGGTATTGATACAGAAAAAGAAGGGGACACAGGAGAGATAAAAAAGCTGCTTTGGCTCCGCAATGAGACGGAACAACTTAAAAAAGAAATCAGGCTATTGGCTAATTTCGATAAAAGATATGTTCTCCGTACTGAGCAACATAGTTTTTTTGTCCGGCCCATTTCGGATGGACATCTTCACGATGATAAAAGGTGGCGCCGTCTGTAAAATCAGGTGTGGTCATCGCCTTCATTGCCGTCTGGAGGCAATCGACAAAGGCATCTGTCTCCTTAGGCATGTATGATTTCTGCAAAAACGTCCAGCTGAACTGGCGAGGTGCTGTGACAGTCTGCTCTACGGTTTTTTTATTTTGACTTGCCCGGTTCAACGTAACATGGGCAACAGCAAGCTGGCCGATTTGCGGCTCGCTGCGGGCTTCATGATAGACATTAAGAGTGAGCCAAAGTAATCCTTCAAGAAAACTCATACCTTCTTTTCCTCGTATAATTAGAGAGATTGCACTGTAACAGTAAAAACGGCTACTTTTTACCCTATCCCCCATCATAAAGCAAGCGTCTATTTGTTTCACTGATCCTCTCCAGGCCCAACCAACTGGATTTATAGAAAATAAAAAAAGTCATTTTTAATCATTTTTCGTCACTTTTCTTCCCTCCGACGTACTGCTTCAACCTGAAAATCCTTTTCTGCCCCCTCCCTCCTTTCCCCATGCAAGGCATTTTCTTGTATGGTATATTCACTGAATATGCGAATTTATTTTCGAGTTTGCACCATGTGAACAACGCCAAAAACAACATATACGCACGATCATTTTTATCTCTTTTATCTCTATAGGAGCCGCGACAGAATGGAATATTTTCTCCAGAACCTCATCAATGCCCTGCAATGGGGCAGCTTTTATGCCGTCATCTCTATCGGCTACTCCATGGTCTACGGCGTCCTGATGCTGTTCAACTTCGCCCACGGAGATATCTTCATGGTGGGTACCTATATCGGATTCGGAATCGCCACCCTCCTCCTGGCCCTGTTCGGCGCGATCATGCCCGGCTGGATGATTTTCCTCTTCACCGTTGCCGTGACCATGTTTCTCACCGCCTGGATCGGTGTTTTTGTTGAAGTAGTGGGTTACCGCCCCTTGCGGGGTGCTCCCAGAGCCTCTGCGGCCATCACCGGCCTGATGATCGGCATCATCTTTGAAACAGGTAACCTGATCATTCTCGGGGCCAAGCGACTCAGCTTCCCCACCCTGATAGAGTCAGTCAGTTATAACATCGGTGGGATCTACTTTACCAATGTAAAAATACTGATCATCGTGGTCTCTCTGATCCTCATGCTGGCCCTGCACACCTTTATCCAAAAAACCAAATGGGGGATGGCCATGCGGGCCATGTCCTATGATTTTCAGGCCGTGCCCCTTATGGGCGTATCCATTAACGTCCTGGCCCCGCTGACCTTTGCCATCGGTGCTGGCCTAGCCTCGGTTGCCGGTATTTTATATGGGCAGGCCTATCCGGTACTGGACCCGTACATGGGCATTCTGCTGGGCTGGAAGGCCTTTGTCGCGGCCATCCTCGGCGGTAGGGGATCAATCATGGGAGCGGCCCTTGCCGGTTATCTCCTGGGAACTATTGAGATCTTCACGGCTATGGTCTTTCCGTCGACCTTCCGCGACCTCATCGCCTACACCATCATCCTGATTATCCTGACCTTCCGGCCACGTGGATTTTTCGGGATGGCGCACAGCACACAGCTCAGGCTGTAGAGGGAAGGATATGCGTTTTGAAGCTCCTTTTGAAGCTTCAAATGCGGGGAATTTCTCTGCGCCGGGAGACGCTTTACTCGTTACTCGGCGTGGTCAGCCAAGTTACTGAGATAATGTTCTGCGGACAGCTCTGCTGTCGCCCCGTCACCGGCGGCATTGATGATCTGGCGGGAATTCTTACTGCGGATATCACCGGCTGCGTAGACACCGGGCAGCTTGGTACACATCTCATGATCGGTGAAAACAAAACCACCTTCATCGGTTTCCAGTTGCTCCAGAGGCAACATTTCATTATTCGGTACCACGCCGATCAGGACAAAAATTCCGGTCACCGGCAGATTAGACGTCGAGCCGTCATTATGTTGAATGTTGAGCGATGCAACACTCTCCTCGTTACCGACAATCTCGCTGACCTGAGCATCCCAGATAAAGTCAATTTTTTCCTCAGCAAAGGCTTTTTCCTGAAGAATGGCTGTGGCCCGCAGGCTATCACGCCGATGAATCACCGTGACCTTGGAGGCGAATTTCGTCAGATGCAGGGCCTCCTGAATGGCTGTATTGCCGCCGCCGACCACCGCGATCTCCTGATCTCGATAAAACGGGCCGTCACAGGTAGCGCAATAGGAAACACCCTTGCCCTGCAACGCTTCTTCTCCGGGCACATCAAGCTTTCTCGGCTTGGCGCCGGTGCTTATAATGACGGATTGTGCTGTCAGTTCTTCCCCTGACTCCAAGATGATCTTCTTTTGCTCGCCCTGGAGATCCATAGCGGTCACAGCGGCGAATTTCTTTTCCAGACCGAAACGATCAATATGGGCCGTCATCTTGTCCATCAGCTCAAAGCCGGTGATACCATCATGCAAACCAGGATAATTATCCACCCAATCTGTCAACAGTACCTGACCGCCAGTAGCTCCTTTTTCTATGAGCAAGGTGTTCAGACGACCTCGTGCGGCGTACATTCCTGCTGTCAATCCGGCTGGTCCACCACCGATAATAATCAGTTGATAATCTGTTTTCTTCATAAAAGATATTTTGTAAAGATATAAAAGATAAGAAGACTTAGACAGAACCCCTATGGGGGATATCAAAAAACTCCCCGTTTTCGGTACAGAGACTGTAGGGGCAAGACCTGTGTGTCTGCCCGGTATGAGAAAGGGCGAACACATAGGTTCGCCCCCTACATACCGCTACACTACAGCCTTGAAAAAACGCTTAAGATGCTTTACTGATCAGCTCTTTGAGCTGAGCCTTGCCCACCGCACCAGTAATGCGATCAACCGCTTCTCCGTTCTTAAACAGAATCAAGGTTGGGATGGCCTTGATACCGAATTTACCCGGAGTTGCCGGGCTATCATCCACATTCATCTTGACGATCTGCACTTTGCCAGCAAATTCTTCAGCCAGTTCTTCAATAACAGGGCCGATGGCCTTGCAGGGACCACACCACGGGGCCCAAAAATCCACCAGGCAGGGCAGCTCATTTTTTTCTACTTTCGCTTCAAATTCACCGTCATTCACAGTGATGACATGTTCGCTTTCCATAATACAATCTCCTCTCTCAACTTTTTCGTTCTTTTGGTTAGGTTTTAAGGTCTATTAAAACAAAATTAATACGGAACTGCGTTTCAGTCAACCGACTGAAAATAATTCACAGTATCTTTTTCATAGGGAACGTATCAGGCAGGGCCCTGCAGAGTGCACTCCATCCACCTTTTTTGTGGAGAGGCCGCCCCCTCCCCTGCTTGCTATATTCATCTCCCTGACCTTCCATCTTTCTTGCCAGATAACAGGTTATTGAGATTTGCAAAAGGAGTGTGGGATGATGTTGCGGTCTTCTCGTTATCTGCATTGTGGGTCGGTAACCATTCGGCATCCAAAAAACGGGAGTGCTCGTTGTCATGGCAATACAGGCACAAGAGCTCCCAGTTGCTGCCGTCTGGGGGATTATTTTTATAATTATGATCCTTGTGATGGACTGTCAACTCTCGAAGTTTTTTGCCTGAAAAATCACGACCGCACTTTGCACAGACCCACGGCAGGATCTTCAACGCCTGATTTCGATAATCAAGTTTTTTCATTTCATTTTTTCTCGATCGGCAAAATATAACAGCCTTGCAGGGATGCACCTACACGATTGCTCTTCAATTCGACCGAAGGTTATTGCCTCGCGACTGCTTAATCTTCTCTAATTCTTGCTCTTCTATTCCGGTCGAACGGGCAACAACGTTAATCTCAACACCCTGCGCCAATAAATTTTTCGCAATTTCAAGTTTATTTTCTCTTTCTCGCTCGCGCAGTTTTTCCTCATATAAATCTGAATTCTCAGCATATTGTTCCTCAAAAATAATACGCCGGATTTGCTCTTCAGATAAGTCCGATAAATCCAATTGGCTGAATGCCTCCTTGACTTCCTGCGTGCGCAACAACCCGTGCATTGCACGGGCTGTTTCCATATCCTGAACAACATCAAGAAGGAGCCACTCCTCAAGCTGATTAATCTGCTGCCGCTTGATATGGCTTTCAGGAATGTTTTTCGGATAGAGTGCGATGATCTCCCAAGCAAAATTCCACGCTGTTTTTTTGCAGTCCGATGTTAGCCTGATAATTTCTTTGATTCGCTTATGAGGCGGCTGCAACTCGAAGAACCAGCAGATACTGTAGCACGGAAGAACTTCATTATATTCCGAGCCGGTTTGAAATTGACTGGAATAGTTTCGGCACTGATAATCAAGAAAACGTGCCATTGCCCGTGGATCGGTACCTTTTTGCAGTTCCACGAGAATACGTTGATTCTGCTCGGTGATGCAAAAAACGTCTATGACATCATGCTTTGTTTTCTGAATGAGCTTTGCCGGTCCCGTGATAATAAATTCTGTGGGTTCATAGGAAAGATCAACAATGGGGGATGACAATTCAGATGCTAATGCAGCATTGAGAAAAGCTTTCAGGATGTGTTTCTGATGAAAAATTTTCTTGAAAAACACATCGTATTTCAATCGCCCGTGAAATACCGGTTTATCCTGCATGATTAATCACCTGGATTTACTTTTTCCTTTGGCAGGGTGCTGCATTTCATGCACTATTTTCTGTGCGGGAGCCGCACCCTGCCCGACTATCAACGCAAAGGGCGACAGGTCAATCTGCTTGTCCGCCAGAGTCGGCGGGTTGCTCGGGGTGTCGGGATTGTTCGGATTGTCAGGCATCTCTTGTCTCCTTCGGTTGTACTTTACGGTTAAAGCAGTCCGCAAGGGCACTGAACGTCACGGGCTGCGCGATTTTCTTCTTGCGTGAGCGGTTCTTCGCCTCCGGGGAGCGGAAGAACCTATAGTCGGGTATGGCTGACCCTATCCCTGGGTATGCCTCACCCTATCCTTGGGTATGCCTCAGGGTATCAGCGGATAGGGTAAGCCTATTGCTTGGTATGCCTCCGCCTATCGCGGGATAGGAAGAAGGTATACCGAGGTATGGTTTTTCCTCTCGCTGGCGAGGTTGATCGGGTGCATATCTACTTGCCGGATAACTCGGAAATCGATTTTTCGATATATCGTATGACCTTTTCTATACCTTCTATATCACTAGCTCCCGCTATAGCAACCAATTCATACGACGACACCGAATCAAGGCCGAGTGTAAGCAGCCCACGTATCGACTCTCTAATATTCCTGAACTGCTCCAGCTTTGAGGTCTTACCTTTCTTCAGTTTCGACGAGTCTACAACCTGTACGAAGAAGGCACCCCTAACAGGAAGCGGCTGGTTACCGTGCTTCTCGTGCTGATAGAAAGAAGCCAGCGCAGACGTCAGAAACTTTCCACAGATCTGAGTAGGCTTGATGTTCGCCTCCTCAATTTCCACTATGCCCCGTACTCGCCCATCGCAATGGAACAGAGCATCTACGTTGCAGTATTCCGTCGCGTTAGATTTGAAATCATGCACAAAGAGCGGGATATTCTGATTGCCCCCGCAAGCGGGGTCCAGCACTAACTCGCAATCTCCCAACGAAGCCCTACCGAGGAGTTCTCCGATTCTCTGATGCAGTGGATGCCGCATCGTCTTCCTCCGTGTCGTCTAACGTTTTGATAACCGGCAAATAAAGCCTGTAGCAAAGCGAAAGGGTTTATTTGTCCGGTTCATTAAATGGTTGGGTGATCCTACCGTTATCCCTTTTTATCATATGCAGCAAGCATTAACCGGCCAAGCGTTGTAATATCAATTGATTCTGAATCGGATAGCCATCCTTCCGGATGCTCTCGAATAAGACCTGCATTTCTAAGAGGGCGAAGTTGTTCATAATGATTATGATCGTATGGTATGCGCCCAGATTCTTTTAGCTTACGTAACCATTCCCATTGTTCAGATGTTAAATTTTTTCCTCGTAAACTTTCTGCTACCGATTGTTCCAACTCTGCAAAACTAGTCTCGATTGTTACACCTGAAATTGTAAACTTAATTTTTGATTTTGGGAGTAACGATACAATCGCATCACGAAAACTGAAGACTATAATCAATGATATGATAGGCCAAATTGTAGCTGTGATATACTCTAGAATAAGTTTTGCTATCTCCATCTGTCACCTCGTTTTTAAGGCACCCAACAGTATTAATAAATGTTATAAGGTAGATCCGCATGCACCATTTTTGCGTGAAAGCCGCACCATCCCCCTACCCCAACATCCCCTCAAACCGCTCCCAAAAATCAGGAAAAGACTTAGCCACGCACTCCTCCCCATGAACCTTCACCCCAGGAACCCCCAGCCCAGCCACGGCAAAGCACATGGCGATCCGGTGATCCTCATAGGTCGCAATGTCGGCCCCGTGCAGGTTGGCCCCGCTGGCCTGCCCGTGAATGATCATCCGATCCTCTTCCTCCTCAATATCAGCCCCCATCTTCCGCAACTCACTGACCATAACCGCCAGCCGGTCACATTCTTTGATGCGGAGATGGGCGATATTATCGATCACCGTGCTTCCTTCGGCAAAGGCAGCCACAACAGCCAGTGTCGGCGCGACATCCGGCATATTGCCCATGTCCACCTCAATCCCTACTAGCTGCTCCGGCCCCTGCACCGTGATTCCCCCTTTACAGCGCTCCACCTCGCAGCCCATCCGCTCCAGCAGAGGAACAAGCTGGGCATCGCCCTGCAAGGAAGGAACCGGCACATTGGCGACCGTGACCTTTCCCCCTGTCACAGCGGCAGCGGCCCAGAAATAAGAGGCCCCGGACGCATCGCCTTCAATGCGATACTGAATACCCTGATAGCATCCTTGCGGAATCCGAAAACAATTCATGTCCGGAGAAACCTGGGCCCAAACCCCGAACTCCGCCATCACCGCCAAGGTCATCTCCACATAGGGACGGGAAAAGACTTCGCCCTCCACCTTGAGCACAGCCTTACTCGCTGCATAGGGAGCAACCAACAGCAGGGAGGAAAGATATTGACTGGATTTTCCTTCCGGCAGCACGGTCTCTCCGCCGGAAAGGCCGTCAGCATCAACGGACAAGGGAGGACAACCGTTGGCCACCTCGCTCTGGATCTGCACTTGCCAGCCCCGCAAGGCTCGGATAAGGGGTTCGATGGGCCGCTCCGCCATACGCTCTCCGCCGGTAATTCGGAATCGGCCCTTGCCCAAGGCGGCAACAGAGGTCAAAAAGCGAGTGGCGGTTCCGTTATTGCCGAGAAAAATATCCTGCTCCGGTGCCTGCACCCTGCCTCCAGCCCCTTGAACTACCCAGGCTGCGGGATCGCTGTCATCTACGTCTATACCCATCTGGCGAAGAGCGGTCATGGTGTAGGCCGTGTCTTCACTGGCAAGCGGCCCGTGAAGGGTGGATTCTCCCTTAGCCAAGGCGGCGGCGATAAGGGCGCGTTGGGTCAGGCTTTTTGAGCCAGGTACTTCAACAACTGCATCTAAGGTATCAACCGGGATTATTTCTCTCATTGTATCTTTGTTCAACTCGTTTTATTAAAATGCTGCAGCAAGGGATTCAACAAGAATTACCTTCCCCGCCTTATGTCGGATTCCGCAGGGGCGAACCTGCGTGTTCGCCCGAAAATTTTGCGTTCCGGTAGGGGCACGGCGCGCCGTGCCCCTACGATCTCAGACGACGGCCCGGCGGCGTAACTCTTCTTCCAAGGCCGAGCGCATGATAAGCTGAGGCGGTTTTCCACCAGTCCAGATCTTAAACTGAGCAGCCCCCTGATAAAGCAGCATAGCCAGACCGTCAATGGTTTGGCAGCCCGCAGCCTTGGCCTCCCGAAGCAATCGGGTTTCCAAGGGAGCATAGACGATATCCATAACCACCGAGAATCCCGACAAAAGAGAGGGTGGCACCACAATGCCCTCATTATCAGGTTCCATACCCATCCGGGCAGGAGAAGATCGAGGAAATCATCAAAGAAGAGCGCAAGCACGTCGTCCAGCTCACCGGCATACTCAATAGGATAAAGGCGAGCTGAGCCGCTTCCTCGATAGATTAGAATCCATTAGGACAGTTATCCTCTAAACGGGCGAGAATGGAGGGTTATT
>CBFDDU010000011.1:0-36024 GCA_965603655.1 uncultured Candidatus Electrothrix sp.
GGCCGGGCGGCTGGTCATGGAGGCGGCGCGAGAACATAAGGTCGCGCTACTTCCCATTGATTCCGAGCATTCAGCTATCTTTCAGGCCTTGGAGGCGGGTCGTCGTGACGATGTGGGCATGATCATTCTGACCGCATCAGGCGGCCCCTTTCGTACCTTGGAAAAAGAGGAATTGCAGCGGGTCACCCCGGATCAGGCCCTGGCTCATCCCAACTGGGATATGGGGCGCAAAATCTCCATTGATTCGGCAACCATGATGAATAAGGGCCTGGAGGTGATTGAGGCCTGTTGGCTCTTTGATGTACCGGTGGAGAAGATTCGGGTGGTTGTCCATCCTGAATCCATTGTCCATTCTCTGGTGGAGTATATTGATGGCTCTGTGATGGCTCAGTTGGGCATTCCGGATATGCGTATTCCCATTGCCTATGCCTTGTCCTACCCGGAACGAATGCCCCTTAATCTTTCCCGGCTCAGTCTTTCCGAGTGTGGTCATCTCCGTTTTGAAAAACCGGATTATGATCGCTTTCCGGCCCTTGGTCTTGCCTTCCGAGTAATGGAAGAGGGTGGAGTGAAACCGGCAGTGCTCAATGCCGCCAATGAGGTTGCTGTTGCCGCCTTTCTGGATGAACAAATCGGTTTTACGGATATCACCGCCATTGTTGCCTCGACCCTGGATCGCTTTGCCCCGGGTGATGACTTGGATCTGGATGCTATTTTAGCAGCAGATGCTCAGGCGCGGGAGATTGCCAAAGAAGAGGTCGCGCAGAGGGAGCTGGTTTAGGGGCAGGGAATTTCTCGAAAAAAAAGATACCTCTTTCAGGTGCAGAAATGTAGGGGCAAGACCTGCGTGTCTGCCCGGTATAAGGGGTCGTAACCCAGGGGAGAAAACAGCATGGATAGGCATCTGTCGCCAAAAGTACTCCTTGTTGATGACGAAGAGGAATTTACGCAGCTGCTTGCCCGCCGTCTTGAAACGAGAGGGATGAAGGTTGCCGCTGTCACCTGCGGTGAAGAAGCAGTGGCAATGGTGGATAAACGAGTCTTTGATGTTGCTGTCATTGATTTTTCCATGCCGGGCATTGACGGCATTGAAACACTGAAACAGATTAAGGCCAGGAGGCCTGATCTTGAAGTACTGATGTTGACCGGGCATGCCACCGTAGCCGGCGGTATTGAGGCCATGAAGCAGGGTGCCGGTGATTTTTTGCAGAAGCCTGTGGATATTGATGAATTGCTGGAAAAGATCAAGACAGCACGGGCAGCTCATCTGACAGCCGTGCATCAGAAAGCCGATGCTGAGATGCAGGAGATTCTCAAACGAAAGAGTTGGTAGTGCCAGGGAAATACAGGAATATTTTTCTTCTGAAGAGGAGTGGGTATGTCGGAACGAACAAAGGATATACGAGAGATGGTCATCCCTCTTGAACGGTGTCCCCGGCTGTACGATCATCAGACCCTGGACGAGGCCATAGCCCTATTCGCTTTGAGCCCGTCTGAGGAAAATCCTCTTGATCTTCACCATCTGCTTGTGCTTGATCAACGAAATAATCTGGTGGGCAGGCTTTCACGGACCGACATCCTGCGCGGTTTGGTGCCCCGTCTGTTGGGCACGGGGAGAGGAGGGAGTAAGTCTTCCTGGAGCAATACAGAAGATCCGCACCTGACCTGTCTTTATGAAGACCACGCCCTTGCCGAATGCGGGGGCAATCGGATGCGATTGATTCGTTCCCTGATGCGTCCTGTTGACTTCACTTTATCGGCGGACACGCATATCCTGGAGGCTATTGTGGTGCTGCACCGTCATAATACCTCTTGTGTCCCGGTGATCAATAACGGAGCGGTTATCGGTCTCCTTCGTTTTGAAGAACTTTTTCATGCCATGTGCAACACCTGGTGTACGCTGCCTCATGACTGAAAATATTTCTAGGGTAGAGAAAAAGCAAAAACAATACTCCGTCGGAAAAACAAGATGCAGTCTGCAAATCCTCAGGTAGTTTGTTTGTCCGGGGAGGAAAAGCGATTTGATTGGAAACGATTGCTCTTTATCTTCACCGGGATCGGCCTTTTTACTCTTGTGTATTTCTTCCCGCCCTGGCCGGATGCCGTTGATCCGACCGGAGCGCATTTCATTTTGACCCGTGAAGGGAAGGGGGCCTTGGCTGTTTTTCTGCTGGCTGCAATCTGGTGGGTTTTTGAAGTGGTGCCCATCGGCGTGACCAGCCTGACCATCGGCGTTTTGCAGGCCCTGTTCATGATCCGTGATCCTGGAACCGCCTTTCGGGATTTTATGGACCCTTCCGTGCTCTTCATCTTTGGCTCCATCATGATCGGTATGGTGTTTACCAAGACCGGTTTGACCAGGAGGATGGCCTATAAGATGCTCTCCATTGTCGGGGAACGAACCAGCATGATCTACCTGGGCTGTTTTGCCATGACCGGGGTACTGACCCATTTCATGGCCCATACCGCAGTGGCTGCCACCATGTTTCCCTTACTCATGGCCATTCATTCTCTGTATGCTGATGATGAGGGGGCGACCCGTTTTGGCAAGGGCCTGTTCATCGGCATGGCCTATGTGGCCGGTGCGGGCAGTATCATCACCCTGCTGGGTGCGGCCAGAGGAGCTGTGGCCTTGGGCTTTTATAAGGACATCATGAAGGTGGATATCAGCTTTTTTGAATTGAGCTGGTATATGTTCCCCATTGGCTGGCTCATGATTTTCTTGCTCTGGGGCTTTTTTCTCCTCTTTTTTAAGCCGGAACATGCCCGGATTCCCGGTCTGAAGGAAAAGGCGAGCAGGATGTACAAGGATTTGGGCCGCTGGAGTCAGAAGGAGCTTCTTACCGCCGGGATCGTGTTCGGAACCATCTTGATCATTGCGCTGAAGAATTTTGTTCCCGCCTTGGCCGGTATCCATAAAACCGGTATCCTGCTCTGTTCCACGGTTTCTTTTTTCCTCTTTAATATCCTTACAATTGATGACCTTGAAGAGGTACCCTGGAATATTATCCTGCTCTTTGCCGGGGCCATGTCCATCGGTTTCTGTCTCTGGGAGACCGGGGCGGCCCGTTGGCTGGCTGTGAACTGGCTGGTCCTCTTTCAGAACGCACCGTCTCTAGTCTTCATCCTCGGCATGGCCTTCTTTGTCATGATGATGACCAACTTCATTATGAACGTGGCTGCCATTGCTATTTCTCTGCCCGTTGCCCTGGTTATTGCCCCGTATCTCGGGGTCAGCGGCGAGGTCATTCTCTTTTCCTCCCTTGTGGTCGCCGGGATGCCTTTTCTCCTGCTGGTCGGTGCAGCTCCCAATGCCATCGCTTATAATTCTAGGCAATTCAGCACCGGCGAATTTTTTCTGTGGGGCATTCCGGCCAGTATCCTGTTGATGCTGGTGGTCTGGCTGGCCGTGGCCGTTATCTGGCCGCTCATGGGGATGGAGGTTTTTGTGCCTGTGGCGGGGTGATTTCACGATAATAAATTATCTGCCCTTAATGCAGTTCGATTAACCTGCATAGGAGGGAAGGGAGAAGGAAAACAATGCTGGAAAACACTTCAGGCCTGCTCAAACAGATAGCACTGGGTGAGGATTCAATTCTTGAACTGAAGAATATCTCATTCAAAGGTGAAAAAATCAGCGGGCCTCATCGTAACGGGATGGCCGATGAACTTGCCGCAATGGCAAATACCCATGCAGGGATTATTTTGTTAGGTGTTGATGACAGGACTCGGGAAGTTGTGGGTATTCCGTCGGAAAAACTTGATCTTGTCGAAGATTGGCTGAGAGCCATATGTAACGATCTTATAGAGCCTCCGTTGGATTGCCTTATCCGTAAGCTTTCTTTGTCTGTTCAGGAAGAAAAAGAAAAGGTAATCATTCGCATTGATGTGCCGAGGAGTCTGTTTGTTCATCAAAGCCCGGGCGGCTATTTCCGCCGTATCGGCAGTTCCAAGCGGCAGATGAAGCCGGATATGTTAGCACGTCTTTTTCAGCAGCGCAGCCAAGCCCGCCTGATACGCTTTGACGAACAGGCTGTACCGGGGGCTCGGCTTGATGATTTAGCCCCGAGCCTGTGGAATCGCTTCAGAACTGTTATCTCTTCTCATGATGATCAGGAATTTCTGCTCAAGATGAAATTGATTGTGCCGGGAGAGAACGATATTCCCTCTCCAACGGTCAGCGGTGTTTTAATGGCCTGCGAGACACCGGATGCCTTTATGTCCGGTGCCTATATTCAGGCAGTCTGTTATCGCGGTAGAGAGAGAGACGGCGGATATCAGCTTGATGCCAAAGATATCAGCGGTCCCCTGGACATTCAGGTTCGGGATGCCTGCCGGTTTGTTGAACGCAATATGCGTGTTTACGCAATTAAGGCGCCGAACCGGATTGACACACCGCAGTTTTCTCTGAACGCTGTTTTTGAGGCTGTGGTCAATGCGGTTGCCCACCGTGATTACTCGGTTTACGGATCAAAGATTCGCCTTCATCTCTTTGCTGATCGTCTTGAGATTTTTTCTCCGGGTACCATTCCAAATACCATGACCATTGACAGTCTCTCTGAGCGGCAATCGGCCCGCAACGAGTTGTTGACTTCTCTGCTGGCCCGCTGTCCTATGAATTTCAATGCCATAGGAAGCCAACGGAGTTCTATCATGGATAAACGCGGTGAGGGGGTCCCGATCATTATCTTGGAAAGCGAGCAACTTTCCGGTGTCCGACCTGAATACCGGCTGCTTGATGATGCCGAGCTTAAGCTGACCATCTATGCGGCCCCCCCGCCTGCGGAGCACGGTTGATTCGCCATGAAAAAATGTTCTCTCTGGCTGGAAAAGATCCTGCCCCCGCCTCGGGGCAATTTTATGATCCGGGCGGACCTTGATAAGGGGTATCGTCGTTTTTCCAGAGGACTGACCTTGATTCTTACGGTCCTGGTTCTGGTGCCCATGACTATTATTGCTATTCTCTCTCATTATCAGCAGATTACGATTTTTCTTTTTTGCGCCCTGGTTGCGGTGGTGGTGGTTTTTCAACTCAGTGAGGCCATCACCGGGCACCTGCGCGAGGCAGGTCTGAAACGGGAACAGTTTCTTGCCCGGGCTGAGCAACCCAATAAGCTGGCTTCCATCGGCAGATTGGCTGCCGGGGTGGCCCACGAAATCAATAATCCTCTGGCGATTATCAATCAGCAGGCTGGCTTGATCCAGGATATTCAGGAGATGTCGCCTGATTTTCCTCACAAGGATATGGTGGAGGAATCCCTTGCAGGTATCCAGAACAGCGTGCAGCGCTGTAAGGCCATCACCCATCGTCTGCTCGGTTTTGCCCATCAGACCAGGGTGAAAATGGAAGAGGTTGATATCAACGCCCTCCTCCATGAGGCGGTTGATTTCCTGGCTGAAGAGGCATCGTATAACCGGATCGGTATGGAATTTATTCTGGACCGGGATATCCGGCATCCTTGGAGCGATCACGGAGAGCTCTTGCAGATTTTTCTCAATATCATCGGCAATGCCATAGATGCTCTGGCGGAAGGCGGAGGGGGCGGTAGGATCACCCTGAGCAGCCAACAGGTGGCCCCGGAGACCGTTCGTATCTGTATTGCGGATAACGGTCCGGGCATGACAGCCGAGGTGCAGCAGCATATTTTTGATCCCTTTTTCACAACCAAGGAAACAGGGCGGGGGACCGGGCTTGGGCTGTCTATTGTCTATGGTCTGATCAGAAAGCTGGGCGGCACCGTGAATGTGGTTTCTGTGAAGGGAAAGGGCACGGAATTTGAGCTTGATTTGCCGGTCCATCAGGAGGAGGAATGAAGGAGCTGGAGGGGATCAAGCTGTTGATCATTGATGATGAGGTGGAGTTTGCCGCAACCCTGTGTCGGCGTCTGCAATTACGCAATATCGACGCGGTTGATGCCCATGGCGGCAAGGAAGGGCTGGTGCGTCTGGCGGAGATGAACCCGAATATCGTTATCCTTGATTTGAAAATGCATGATATGAGCGGGCTGGATGTGCTGGAAAAGATCAAGGCCTCTGATGCGAATATTGAGGTGATTATGCTGACCGGGCATGGTTCAGCTCGTGCCGGGATTGAGGCTGGAGAAAAAGGAGCCTTTGCTTATATTGTCAAACCAGTTGATCTGCCTGAACTCTTGCTCAAAATTAACGAGGCTGCGGAGAAACAGGCTGAGGGCAGAAGATGACTGTAGAGATGACAGGGGAACAGGCACAGGCGATACGGCGGCAACAGATGGCCTCGCTTGGTCGTCTGCTCGCGGATTTTTCCCACGAGATGCGCAATCACCTTGCTGTGATCCAGGAGGCGAACGGCCTGTTGGAAGATATCTTGGCAATGGAGGGGGCCGAGGGGAATCCTCTTCTTGCCCCGTTGGGAGAGACGACTGGCCAGATCGGGCAACGGGTTCGCCGTTCTGCGGAGCTTTGCCAGCATCTCAGCGGGATGGCCCACCGTTCCGATACACTACTTTCTTTCTTTCAGGTGAATGATCTTTTGGCCGAGCTGGTTGTTTTTCTGGAGCGTTCCGCCCGGTTACGACAGGTGACCTTGCAGCTTGATCCAGGGCAGGGGATAGATTTCATATATAACGAGCCAGCCCTGTTGCAGTATGTTCTCTACCAGTTATATGCCTTTTCTTTGGAGCGACTGCGTAACGGGCAAGATTTGGTCATCAGCACTGCGCCAGCAGAAGGGGGCGTTATGATCAGTTTCTGCTTAGATGCTGTACGTGATGTACCTGAATTAGATTTGGCCGAGGTGTCTGCGACAGTGTCGGCAGCGGTTGCTTCGCTGGGGGCGAAATTGGAATATCTGAAAAAGGAGGGTTTTGAGGGCAATGTTTTGTTGATTCTTCTGCATTCAGGCTGTTGGTGCCTTCATTGCCTGTTGTTTCTTAAATGACGGGATGTTGCTTGAGAGTGTTTCTATGAAGTCTTATTTGGTGGAATAATTTTTATCACCTAAAAGATCACCGTTTTCTCTTGATCACACTTTTTTTCTTCCTGTGGAAAAAGAAAACGTTGTTTTTTTGAAATAAGCAGGGTATAAAAAATTGTATAAGTATTGAAGGGGCGGGTAGGAAGTTGAACTTTTCTGTCTTGTGAAATGAAGGCAGCTGAAATTGGAGGAAGTATCATCATGAAAAGGAGGATATGGATTTCAGCTGCCTTCCCTTTATAATGAACTTCACAATGCAGATTCTGTCAATCGTATTCTTTCGTGGTTATCTGGATCTGTAATCTTTTTTGATGAACAGTTGATTTTTTCCCCGTTTTTTTCTCTCTTTGCCGCCTTCCTTCTGTGCTCTGTATACCTCGAATTTGTCCTGTGATATAAAGCATTATGGGTGTTGTTTCATAATAACAATCGACTTATCCTTGCCTTATGATTGTTTTTATGTTTATTGAATTGTAAGGTGCTGGGCTCCTACCATCCAAAGGCACCCCAAAAGAACAATATGTCGTGCTGCTTCGCACTTCGGAGTAACTATAGAGCGTATATCGGAGGAGTGCGAGCCTCGTGCCAAGGCACCGGCAAACTGGGCCGTCCATGTATGGTGCCAGCACCCGGCGTGATGAAAAGACCGCTTTCAATGGCCTTCAAGACAATCTCTATTCATCAGGGGGATATTTGCTCTCTTATCGATTCATTATATCGTTAAACAGAATACTCTTCACAGCCGGAATCATCATGATTTTTCTTGGCTGTCTGTTGTTGTCTGCCTGCAGTGATCAAGAGGAGCAGGCGTATTTGCCCGAATTCACCACAACCCCGCCTATTGTAGACACCGAATATATTTTCGGTGTCCATCCACTCCACAATCCGCAAAGGCTTTTCGAGGTCTTTGGCCCCATGATGGAATACCTGTCAAAGAATATTGCAGGCGCCTCTTTCAGATTGGAAGCCTCACGTAATTATGCCGCTTTTGATGAAAAGCTCTATGCTCGAAAATTTCATTTCGCCCTGCCCAATCCATTCCAGACTGTCAATGCGGTGGATAAAGGCTATAAGGTGTTTGGGAAAATGGGAGACGATCACAATTTTAGAGGAATCATTTTGGTCAGAAAGGACAGCAGCATAAAAAAAGTTGCAGATCTTAAAGGAAAAGCTGTCAGCTATCCCGCTCCCACGGCATTAGCCGCTTCAATGATGCCGCAATACTATCTGCAGACACACGGTATAGATGTTATGACGGAAGTGGAGAACCGATATGTCGGTTCGCAGGAATCATCCATTATGAACGTGTTTTTAGGACAAACCCAGGCCGCTGCTACCTGGCCTCCTCCCTGGAAGGCATTAAGCGCCGAACGACCAGAATTGGCTGAGCAGCTGACGGTTATCTGGCAGACAGAACCTCTGCTGAATAATGGATTGGTTGTCTTGCCTGATGTTCCAGATAAGATCATCCGACAGGTCATCAAGCTGTTAACAAACCTTCATACCCATGAGCAGGGGAGAAGTATCCTGAAACCCATGGAACTCTCTGGCTACGAGAGTGCTGATGATGACACCTATCTGCCTGTGCGTGTTTTTCTCATAAAATTCGAGCATGAAGTGAGACCATTACAATAATGCGAATACCTTTAAAGAAAATCTGGGCAAAATCTATCGCACGGCAGTTGATGCTGGGAATCGCCCTGGTTCATGCTGTCCTGATGACTATATTCGTCGTTGATTTAGTTAATAGGGAAAAAACGTTTTTTCTTGATCTCAGCCAAAAGCAGGCCTTCGGGCTTGCGAAAACACTGGCGACAAATTCTACATCATGGGTATTGGCTCGGGATTTTATCGGCATGGAGGAAATCATTATATCTCAATCCGGTTTTCCAAGTCTTCAATTTGCCATGTTAGTGGATACAAAAGGCCAAGTGCTTGCCTACACAGACACCGAGCAAGTCGGTAAATATATTGATGATGAAATAAGCAGAACCCTTTTAACGGCTAAGCCTGAACCGTATATACTTGCCAGTGATTCTGGCTTTATTGATACAGCGGCTCCCATCATTGTCAATAAGCGCCAAATCGGCTGGGCCCGGGTTGGTATAAGCCGTGCAGGTATTAACGATAATATAAAGCACGTTACTCGAAACGGTTTACTGTATATGCTGATAGCCATTGTTGTCGGCACAATCTTCGCCTGGTTTATGGCGCGAGGTTTGACAACTGATATCAGGAAATTGGTCTCACGGGCGAACCAGTTGCAACGGGGTGAAAAAAATATTGATTTTTTTCTGGAGAGGGAAGATGAACTGGGCAAGATGGCGCAAAACTTCCAGGAGCTTAATGAAACTCTGCTTATCCAGGTTCACAATTTACAACGAGAGATAATAGCCAAAAAAAACGCTATTGACAAACGAGACCAAACAGAAGAGAAGTTGAGGAAAGCAATTGATATTATTGATAATAGTTATGTTGTTACTTTCCGTTGGAGAAATGAAGAAGGATGGCCGGTTGAGTATGTGTCGAAGAATGTTAAAGATGTTTTTGGTTATCCTGTAAAATATTTTCTTTCCGAAGAAATAGCATATTCAGATTTCATTCACCCTGATGATTTAGCCAGGGTGGCAAAAGAGGTTGAGCAACACATCAATACAAAGGGGGAAAAAGATTTTATCCATAAACCGTATAGGATTATAGCGACTGATGGTTCTGTAAAATGGTTGGATGACAAGACAAATATAATACGAAATGACAAAGGGGATGCCACTCATTTTGAAGGAATCGTACAGGATATTTCATTTCTGGTTGAGGCTCAGGAAAAAGCCGCAGCAATGGAAATGAGGCTTAGGCAGGCGCAGAAAATGGAGGCTATAGGTACACTTGCAGGCGGAATTGCCCATGATTTTAATAATATATTAGCAGCAATTATTGGCTATGCCGACCTGGCGAAATTGAATGTCACTCCTGGAACAGCTATGGAGAGAGATCTCGATCAGGTATTAATTGCAGGGAATCGAGCAAAAAACTTGATAAAACAAATTCTTGCTTTTAGCCGTCAGGCTGAAGTTGAACGTATTTTTATAAAAATACAGCCTCTTTTAAAAGAAGGATTAAAACTGATCAGATCTTCAATACCCAGCACAATAAGTATAATCACAGACATTGATCCGCATATTGGTACTATTTGGGCGGATCCGACCCAAGTTCATCAGATTTTTATGAATTTATGTACCAATGCTTCTCATGCCATGGAAAGTATCGGCGGGACACTTTTCGTTTCCTTACAGCCCGCTTGTATTCAAGACAATGATCAACAACCCCACTTAGATCTTACACCTGGTGAGTATGCTCAACTGACGGTGACCGACACAGGAACAGGGATACATCCCGATATCGTGGATAAAATATTTGACCCATATTTTACCACCAAGGACAAAGGAAAAGGAACAGGCTTAGGTTTGTCAATTATCCATGGTGTCATATCAGGTTATGGCGGAGCAATCAGAGTTGAAAGTCAATTGGGCAAGGGAACAACTTTTCATGTTTTTTTTCCGGTGACAGAAAATAAGGAGGATGCCTTACCGGAGATAAAAGAACAGGAAGATATCCCTCATGGTACAGAACGGATTCTGTTTGTTGATGACGAAGAGCTTTTGATAAATATGGGCAAAGACATGCTTACAAGGCTCGGTTATCATATCACAGTTAAAAAGAGCAGTTTGGAAGCCCTGGAGATCTTCAAGGAACAACCTGATAACTTTGATCTTGTGATTACAGACCAGACCATGCCGGACATGACAGGTCTTGAATTGGCCGAAAATATGTTACAGATTCGTCCGAATCTTCCCATTATCCTGTGCACAGGCTACAGTGCCTTGGTGGATGAAAAGGTGGCAAAATCTCAAGGTATTAAGGAATTCCTTTTAAAACCCGTGAGAAGAAAAATTATTGCTCAGGTAATTCGACAGGTTCTGGATGGCGATGAGCAGTCGGCATAGTGTATCCCGCACTTCGGGCAGTGTGCCGGGGTGAATCTGGATTCGGGCCGGTTTAGTGCTGGCTGTTCCTGTAGCGTATGCAGCCTTGCTTGGTGTCCGGTCTGGACGTAAACAGTTACGAAAAAAATAACCATGCCCCCAAAAGAACAAAAAATTTACCTCTGTACCGCCTGCGGCCATGAAAGTCGGAAATGGCTGGGCCGCTGTCCGAAATGCGGCGAATGGGACAGTCTGAACGAACAGAAAAAGCTGAAACTCCGTACCGGTCGGACAGCAACGGAAGTCTTCCCCCTGACAGGGGAAGGCGGTGTTGAACCGGTCCGCTTGGTGACCGGGATCAGCGAGCTGGACCGCACCCTGGGCGGCGGTATCGTGCCCGGCTCAATGGTGCTGATCGGCGGGGATCCTGGCATTGGCAAGTCAACCCTGATCCTCCAATTACTGGCAGCCTTGGCAGGCCAGCAGCATAAGGTGCTCTATGCCAGCGGCGAGGAGTCCGTGGGCCAGATTCGGATGCGGGCGGAGCGGCTGGACGTGCGCAGTGAGCATATTCTTCTTGCTGCGGAAAACTCGGTCCAGGCCATTATCGGGCTGACCCATGAGGTGCGGCCAGCCTTTCTGGCTGTGGACTCCATCCAGACCATGTTCAGCGAAGAGGTCAGCTCGGCCCCCGGTTCGGTCACCCAGGTGCGGGAATCAGCTTCCCTCTTCGTCAACCTAGCCAAGCGCACGGACCTCCCCATTATTCTGATCGGTCATGTGACCAAGGACGGCTCCATTGCCGGTCCCCGTGTTCTGGAGCACATGGTGGACACGGTGCTCTATTTTGAAGGTGACAGTGGCCAGGTCTTCCGGGTTCTGCGCACGGTGAAAAACCGCTTCGGTTCCACCAACGAAATCGGTGTCTTTGAGATGAAGGAGAGCGGCCTTGCTGAGGTGGATAATCCCTCGGCCCTGTTCCTTGCGGAACGCCCGGTCAATGTTCCGGGTTCCGTGGTCATGCCCAGTATAGAAGGTACCCGGCCTATCCTGGTGGAGGTCCAGGCCTTGGTCAGTCCGTCCAGTCCGGGATCGGCCCGAAGGACCGCCATCGGAGCTGATCCCCAGCGTTTAGCCCTGCTGACCGCAGTCCTGGAAAAGAAAATCGGGGTTACCCTGTTTGATCATGATATCTTCCTCAATATTGCCGGTGGGATCCGCATTGACGAGCCAGCCCTGGATCTGGGCGTGATCGTGGCCCTGCTGTCCAGCCTGTATGAGAAGGTGGTTGATCCCACCACCGTGGTCTGCGGTGAGGTTGGCCTAGCCGGGGAGATACGGGCTGTGGGTCAGATGGAGCAGCGTCTGCGCGAGGCCCAGCGACTGGGTTTCAAGACCTTTCTCATGCCTGAATCCAGCAGTCGGCAGCTGGAGGCTGGGGCGGCCAAAGGGATTCAGATTCAGCCGGTTCGGAGCGTGCATGAGGTGGTGGAACGGTTGTTTGTGGGGTAGTAACACTCCAGGGCAGCAAGGGAAGATTGCCTGCTAAGGAAAGTCGAGCAATTTCTTCAATTTGTTTTTGTTACAATTAAAAGTATTGCTGTAGACTAAGTCATCATCAAATTCAAAGATGCTTCGCTGGAAGATTTCATCTTCCAAAACCGAAGGATCAACAGCTTGAGTTAAGAGCTCTGTTTCGAGCCAGTGGTAGCTGTCTGTTTTCATAGCGATAAACTCAATAGCGATGCCGCTATCATTGACCCTGACTATTGAGCCGATGGCGCGAACAGTAACCTCTTGATCTAAAGCGGATTTTTTGAGATCTATTTTACAGATATCGCCTTTTGACTGTTTGAACGCCCCGTTAACAAAGGAACCACATAGGCTAAGATTATCAAGAACACCGTGATATTGCTCTGAGCGGAAATCAAGGCGTACAGCCCCTTGCATTGCTACTCGGGAAAATTTACGCTGATTGCTATTAACGATGTCTCTGCATGACTTCTCTAGTTCTCCAAGTTCTTGCTGTAACTTTTCTAAATAATAAGAATTTGTTTCGTAAAGACCTGGGTGGGTATTTTTATAATTATCTCGGACCGTTTCGGTGTAATAGATCTTGACTCTTAACTCGTTGATACGATTTTGTTTTGTTTCTTTGTTGTCCATAATATTGTTCTTTTATAAAGAAAATGATAATTCAAGAACGTCTTTCCAAGACTGTCTGTACTGTTCAGCTCATCGTTTTATAACGATTTTCCGCGTAAAAAATATACAGAACATGCTTGTGGAAATAAGTCAACAAAGAATAATTAGTATTGATAATGATTCGTGTCTTTAGGGGCAAGGGTATCTTGGCCGGGTTTTCATTTTATCTGCACCTGGGAATCGGCTAAGAGCTGTTTTCCGGACCTGTCCTCGTATTCTTTGGAATATCTCAGTAAATCCTTGCGCCTGAGGGTAAAACAACGGTATTTTAATATCCAGGCCGCTCACAGCGCCCGTTATGATGCCCTGTTCACCCATCAACTTTATCGCAAGATGCAGCACGAGATGCACAGTAAAAACAGTAAGGGAGTGCTCACCAATCCCTTTAGCAATACCCGGGTCGACAGCCCCTTTCAGCAGCACATTGATCTGGATGATGTTCATCATGATGCCTTTGTTCGCATAACCAATCTGATTGATGAGATTAAGGCGGACAGTAATCAGCAGAGCCGGGGTGCGGTGGTGTTGGGCGTGGCAGGCAACGGGAAAACGCACCTGATGATGCGGCTGGCTCGCCATACCATGAAGACCAATCGTCTCTTCTTTGTTCGCCAGCCCAATCATGAGGAGGCTGTTTTCTATCATATTTACAGCCGAATGCTGGAGTCCTTTGTCGAGCCGATCCCGGATACCGAGTACTCGCAGCTGGAATATCTTCTGGGGTGCAGTTTTTCAAAAATTGTGATCAAGACCCTCAAGGAAAGGAAGACCCTGAGTAAAAAGGATCAGCAGATTCTGCATGGTTTGTCTCAGGGCCAATTGAATATCTACAAGGTATTGGGGAAAGAGGGCTCGGAAACCAAGCGGCGCAACTGGGATTATATCGAACGCCAGACCCTGCAATGGTGGCAGGAAAGCTATGGGTTTAGCGATTATGCCTGCAATATCATCACCGGCCTGATTCGCTTTTGTCGTTATTCCGATACCAATAAAAAAGAGCTGGTCCGTCGTTGGCTGGCTGGTCAGCACCTGCTGGAGAGCGAACTCCAGGCCGTCCGCCTGAGCAACTGGGAGGAAGAACTGAGCCGGGAAGATTTTTCCCTTCAGGCTATGGTGGTGTTCGGCCGACTTTCTGTGGTGGATGAACCCCTGATCATTGTTTTTGATCAGCTGGAAGGGCTTAAGTATAATCAGGCCCTGTTGCTGCGTTTCGGCGAGGCGGTGAAGGAATTGTTCACCCATGTGCCCAACTGCCTGATGCTCTTCAATCTCTTTCCTGATCGCTGGCGTTATTTCCGGCAGCTCTTTGATGCCTCGGTCACGGAACGGATGGGCCAGTATCAGATGGCTCTGGAGTTGCCGGATAAGGAGGTGCTGGCAAAAATGCTGGCCCTGAAGCTGGCTCAGGTTGATCTGGGCTGCGAGACCCTGTTTGAACCTGATGACTTGGACAGCATTCTCAGTCATCGTTCTATTCGCAGTGTCCTGAATTGCGCAGCAGATTATTACCGCTATAAGGTAGAAGGAATCCCTCTGCCGACCAGCACCTTGAGTTTTGAAGCAAGGGTTGATCGGACCTTGCAGGAACTTCGGGAGGAGGTTGCCGAGTTGCGGCGGCATCTCCGTCTGGAAAAGACGTCTGATGCCATGTCGCTCAATCCGGTGCCCAGGGAGGTTGTGAGCTATATTGAGCAGAAACAGGGGCAGCTGGCTGCGGTCTATAGTCGGAAGAATATTATCAGCGATACTGATGATCTGGGGAAGCTGCGCCTGATTCTTGATGCCCTGCAACCGCTGTACGGTTTTCGGCTGGACTATCTGAGTCTCGGGAGGCGAAGGCTGCCCGAGCATGTGGTTGTTCAGAGAAAACAGCAGGGCGCGCAGCATGCTGCACCTAAAAAAGCAGTTGTGGCCTTTCTTCATACGGATGCCTATACCTTTGCCCCGAGGATTAAGAATTTCAATCAGCTGGTTGTTCAGCATAAGGATATGGGCTTTGCCCTGTTTCGAGATGTTCGGGAGCCGGAGATAATAAGTAAGGTGAGCAAGGGGGAGATCGAAAAACTCAACAGCAGCGAGAACGGTCGATATATTCTCATGGATCGCCCGCAGCGGATACAATTTGAGTTAGTGCATCAGATTATCTCGGATATCCAGAATCACGATCTGCATGCTGAACCGGATCAGGTCATGCCCTTATTGGTGGATATGATCGGCAGGGAATTCTGGTTGTTTCGGGCCATCGGTTATAATTCATAGGGAACTGATGCGGTGTCGGCGTAGTTGTTGCTGTCTTGGTAAAAAAAATATACGATGGTTTGCTGTGGTTAGGAATTTGACAAGAAATAACTTATCCCTTGTACCGTACCCCTTCATCTTTTGCATGCAGGGTACCGTAGGGGCGAACCTGTGTGTTCGCCCTGTTATGCCGGGTAGGCACACAGGTCTGCCCCTGCAAAAGGGGATCTTTTTTGTTGAGAAACGCCTTATTGAGAGGGGAATGAAATGACGGACGAACAACAGGGTGCGACAATGACTTCTATGGAGCGCGTTCTCACGACCTTGGGGCATCAGGAACCTGACCGGGTTCCTTTTTTTCTCTTGTTGACCATGCACGGTGCCAGGGAGCTGGGGCTGAGTATTCAGGAGTATTTTTCCAAGGCCGAACACGTGGTGGAAGGCCAGTTGCGCATGTTAGAAAAATATCGCCATGACTGCCTCTTTCCTTTTTTTTACGCCGCAATGGAGGCCGAAGCCTTTGGTTCGGAGACCATATGGTTTGAAGACGGCCCGCCCAATAGTGGTGATCCGGTTATCAGGAGCGAAAACGACATCCGTGCCTTGCAGGTTCCAGTCATAGAAGACACCTGCCTTGTGAGGATGTTGGATGCAATCCGTGCTCTCAAGAAAGAGGTCGGGGAGAGGGTGCCAATTATCGGGGTGGCTATTTCCCCTTTTTCCCTGCCAGTCATGCAGATGGGCTTTCCTGCCTATATTGAGCTGATGTATGAACAACCTGAATTGTTTGACCAGCTTATGAAGGTAAATCAGGACTTTTGCGTGACCTGGGCCAATGCCCAGGCCCAGGCTGGAGCAACGGCCATCTGTTATTTCGATCCGTTAACCTCACCCACTATGACCGCGCCGGGAGTGCATCTTGAAGCTGGCTTCAGGATAGCGCGACAGACCTTGGCGCGAATTCAGTCGCCGACAGCTATCCACTTGGCTTCAGGTCGGACCCTGCCTATTATTGACGATATAGTTGCCACTGGGACCGCTGCTGTCGGGGTGAGCGTTATGGAAGATATGGTCACGTTGAAATCAGCCTGTCAGGGGAGGTTGACGATTTTGGGTAATCTTAACGGGGTCGAAATGCGTCGCTGGACCCCGCAACAGGCAGAAGACAAGGTTAAAAAGGCCATAGGTGAGGCAGGTGCTGGGGGCGGCTTTATTCTTTCGGACAATCATGGCGAGATCCCTTGGCAGGTCAGTGAAGAGGTGTTATTGGCCATTTCAGAAGCTGTGCATACATGGGGGCGTTATCCTCTCTGCGATCTTTAACCAGCACGGGAAAGAGCAGATTTCTTGCTATGGCTCGCCGCAGGTTTGCCATGCCGAGTTGGATCGGATTATCCCCTAGCTGCTGGGGGATTCTCGGGTGGTAGGGATTGATGTTGATGGCTATGAAAGGCATGTTGGGGAAAAAGCGAAATGAAACTAGTTCATTAATTGACAGCTGTGAATTATCCGTATAATATACGGGGATAAAAGTTGAAGAATTAGTGAATGACACAAGACATGCATAAAAAGGTGTTTACGTTTTGATGTACGGCCTTTGGCGGATGTTTTTTTGGGGATGTTAATCAGTGATATCGCAAAATAAGAAAGTATTGGCGTTTGTTGACAGGCTTGTCGGGATTGATCGATTAGGGGCAGAAAAGATATTTAACGCAGTCCGAGAACAGAGCTCTGTGCCCCAGACAGTTGATCAGCTCATTTTGCCAGCTTTAGAGGCCATAGGGCAAGGCTGGGAGGAAGGGACGGTTGCCTTGGCCCAGGTCTATATGAGCAGTAGGATCTGTGAGGAATTGATGGTCCATATTCCTTCTCCTGCCAATCCAAAACATGCTGAGCACCCACGTATGGCGATCGCTGTTCTTGACGACTACCATCTTTTGGGGAAAATCATCGTCTCAGCCTGTTTGCGAGCCAGCGGCTATGCATTTCATGATTATGGCCGAGTAACTGCGCAAGAATTGGCTGCGAACATACAAAGGGATTCTATAGAGATTGTTCTTGTTTCCGCACTCATGCTCCGTTCTGCTTTGCAGATTAAGGACGTGAAACGTTTGCTTGAGGAGGCTGGTTCTTCAACCCGAATTATTGTCGGTGGGGCACCGTTTCGTTTTGACCCCTTGCTTTGGAAGGAAATAGGGGCCGATGCCATGGGTGCAAATGCGAGTGAGGCCGTCGCAGCAATTTTCTCCAGTGTGGAAATGAAGGAAAGAACGTGAGCGTTGGAAAAGGAAAATCAACAATGACTTCAATGGAACGGGTTCTGACCGCCTTAGGTCATAAAGAACCGGATAGAGTGCCTCTCTCTCTTCTTTTGACCATACACGGAGCCAGAGAACTGGGCCTGAGTATCAGAGAGTATTTTTCCAGGCCTGCATATGTGGTGGAAGGGCAGTTGCGGATGCGGGAGAAATATCGGCATGACTGCGTGAATTCTTTTTGTGCTGCTGCAATGACTGTGGAAGCCTTTGGTGGAGAGGTTCTTTGGTTTGATGACGGTCCTCCAAACAGCGGCGAACCGATTATCAAGACGGAACAAGATATCCTCTCCTTACAAGTCCCAGAGATATCCCGTATCCCTTGTCTTGTCAGGATGTTAAAGACTCTTGAGATGCTCAAGGAACAAGTGGGTGACGAGGTGCCGATTATGGGTATAGCGGTCTCCCCTTTTTCTCTGCCGGTTATGCAGATGGGTTTTCCTGCCTATATTGAGTTGATGCATGAACGGCCGGAATTGTTCAATCGGCTTATGAAGGTGAACCAGGAGTTTTGTGTTGCCTGGGCCAATGCCCAAGTTCAGGCTGGGGCAACGGCTGTCTGTTATTTTGATGCCTTGCTTTCTCCCACTATAACTGCGGGCGCACATCTTGAGACAGGATTCAGGATAGCACGGGATACTTTGGCCCGGATCAACAGCCCGTCGGCAATCCACATGGCAACAGCCGCTACCTTGTCTGTTATCGAGGAGGTTATCGCCACTGGAACTTCGATGATCGGCGTGAGTATTTTGGATGATTTAGTCGCGTTAAAGGCATTTTGTCGGGGCAGATTGACGATTCTGGGCAACCTGAACGGGGTTGAGATGCGGCGTTGGACCTCGGAACAGGCCGAAAGGAACGTGAAAGAGGTTATTGCGCAAGGAGCACCCGGCGGCGGCTTTATTCTTGCTGATAATGGCGAGATTCCCTGGCAGGTCGGTGAGGAGGTATTGCTGGCCGTCTCCGATGCCGTGCATAAATGGGGGCATTACCCAGGCTGCTGTCAAAGCTGCCAGGGAGAAGGGACGTGAATCCGGCTTGTTGCTTTATTGTCTGTGAAAATTTTTTTCCTGAAATAGAGGCGGCTGTGCAGCAGCAGGGGCTTATGGATGTGGAGGTTCGGTCATTTCCTTCGCATTGCTCCTCCGCTCCGATAGCTTGGCCGGAGCTTATCAGTATTATCAGGGCTTCATGGGCTAGTTCTGTTGTGGTTTTTGGTAGCTATTGTCTGCGTGAGCTGGGCGCTCCGCCGGAGGGGTTCTCACGCTGTCAGATTCACCGAAAGGAGCAGTGTCACCACCTTTTATGCAGCCCGACCCTTGTCGATGCGGTACAGCAGAACGGTACGTATCTGTTGAGCCCGGGCTGGCTGAGTTGCTGGCGAACACATATCTCGACCTGGGGGTTTGACAGGCCCACGGCCTTGGAATTTTTCGGGGCATCTTTACGGAAACTCCTTTTGCTTGATACAGGCACGGATCCGGACTCGGAGCGACATCTTGCCGAGTTCGGCAGTTTTCTTCAGCTGCCTACCGAGATATTACCCATCGGCTTGGAATTTCTCGGGCTCTCCCTGTCGCACATCATAGCGGATTATCAACAGCAAAAAATTATACGCCAAAAAGAAGAGGTTGAGCGCCAGGCTGCCGAATCGGCAATGACCTTGGATCTCATCCGCATGGTGACTAGAGTAAAATCTAAAGCAGAGGTGGTGTCTGCCATTGTTGATCTTTTCACTATGCTGTTTGATCCGAAAAAAATATATTTTATTCCGGTGAGCAACGCAGAGGTGCATTTTGATCAGGTTTCTGGCCTGCCCCCTGAAGAGCAGCTTCAGGCACAGCAGTTTTATGCGGGACCGGAAAGATATTCTTTGCTGAATAAAGAGCAGGGGAGCTTTTTGCTGCGTATAGGGAGAAAAGAGGGGACTTCTGCTTTATTGCTTATTTCTCAGGTTGCCCATCCTCTATATATTAATCAGTATATCAATACAGCCCTCGCTATATCGGAAGTTTGTTCCTTGTCTATTAAGCATGTGCAGACTTTGCGGGAATTAGTTCGCACCTCGCACCTTGCTGGTAAGGCAGAGGTCGCCACTGAGGTGCTGCATAATGTGGGGAACACGTTGAACAGTATTTTAGTTTCTTCGGAACATATTCGAGAAACTGTCCAGCAAAGCAGCAGTACCAGTCTGCCGGATATTGTCCAGTTGATACAGGATCACGAAGAGGATCGAGAGAATTTTTGCACGCATGATCCCAGAGGGAAAATGCTGCCTACCTACTTTGCCAAGCTTTCGGGGAAATTGACTGAAGAACGAGAATTCCTGCTGGCTGAAACGACCCGCCAACTCCATCATATTCGGCGTGTTGCGGAGATTATTCGTGCCCAGCAAGATACGGCAAGGCTGATTAATTTTAATGAGCAAATCGATATATCCTCTCTTCTTGAAGAGAGTCTGGAGTTTTTTCAGGAGGATCTGGAAGGGCAGAGGATTGTAGTGGAGCGCAATTATAATTTTCAAAAGAGTATCTATGGAGAACCGCATAAAATATTGCAGGTTGTGAATAATCTTGTCCGAAATGCAGTGGATGCTTTTGATGGGATATCGGTTGAACAGAAGAAGATTTCTTTGAGTGTATATCCAACTGCGGATCAAGATGAGGTTGTTGTCGAGATAACCGATAACGGAAAAGGAATGCAACAAAATATTTTACAACAGGCGTTTGTTTTTGGTTTTACAACTAAAAAGGATGGGCATGGTTTTGGGCTCCATAATGCCGCTAATCTGGCTGCGGAAATGGGCGGAAGCTTGGCAGGGGAAAGCGCAGGACCTGAGCAGGGCGCAAGGTTTATAGTGCGGCTTCCTGTAACAGCAACAGGGGAAAGAGAGTGACAGCAATAGCACACAGGGTTCGGCGGGTTCTGGTGATTGACGATAACCCGGAGATTCACAACGATATTAAAAAAATTCTGCAACCAACAACTGCACCTGACGATTTCGACGATCTGCTTGCGGGTATTACCGGCAGGCCCGCTTCAAAGATGCACCATGCGACGATTCAGGTGGATTCTGCCTTTCAGGGCGATGAGGGAATCAGGATGGTTCGTCAGGCTAGAAGGGAAGAACAACCGTATGCCCTTGCCTTTGTTGATATGCGGATACCTCCCGGTCTTGACGGACTGCAGGCCATCAAAAAAATGCAGATGGAGGATGACCGGCTTCAGTATATTATTATAACAGCATATTCTGATTATTCCTGGCAGGATATCAGTGAATCCCTGGTCTCCAAAGATAATCTTCTTGTTATAAAAAAGCCTTTTGAATCCATAGAAATACGGCAGAGTGCCAGTGCCCTTATTCAAAAATGGCATATTGCTATGGAACGGGAGCATATGCTTGCCGCTCTGGCCATGCAGCGTGATATGCTGGAAGATAAGGTGAAAGAGCGGACAGCGGAGCTGGATCAAAAAAATATTCTCCTGCAAAAAGAGGTTGAGGAACGGAAAAAAGCCGAAGAAAAGATACGGCAGCACCGGGATATGTTGGAGGAAGAGGTGGCCCGACGAAGCGCCCGCATTATTGAGCAGAATAATTTTCTCCACACCGTGATCAATTCCCTTCCCCATCCTTTTATGGTGGTGAATATTGCTGATTATACGGTTGCCATTGCCAATAAGGCGACATGGGAGGGAGGTTCTGGTATACCGGTAGGTAAAAAATGTTATCAATATCTGCACGGGTTAAGTCAGCCCTGTCACGAGAACGGCCTTCCCTGTCCTTTACAGAATGTCCTGAATGATGATGAACCGGCCCTGCTTGAGCACCGTATTCTTGATAGCCGGGGAAATGAACGGATCCTGGAAGTGCATACCCATCCGGTGGCGGCCCGACAGGGGGATGAAAAAACACAGACCATAGAGTACTGTATTGATATCACCCGTCGGAAGAAGTTGGAGGCAAGCTTTCTGAAAAACAGCAAGATGGGATTGGTCGCGACCTTGGCAGGAGGGATAGCCCATGACTTCAATAACCTCCTGATGGCCATTGTCGGTAATATTGAGCTTGCCGCTATGAACATGCCAGCAAAACATAGTGCTGTTAAATTTCTTGATTATGCAATTGAGGCCTCTGTCCAGGCAAAGGATTTGACCCATAAATTCCTGCTTTTTTCTGATTTTGATCCGCCTGCACGTCAAGCAGTTCCTCTTGGTAATCTGGTTGCCGCCAGCTGCACCGCTGTTCTTGTAGGTTCTGATATCGTTCCGGAATTTCATTTTGCACCGGATCTATGGATGGGATACATTGATCCCGGTCAGCTGGATTTGGCCCTGCGTGAACTCTTTCTTAATGCCCAGGAGGCAATGGGTACTGAAGGGGTAATTACCCTGACTGCTGAAAATATAACCCGTTTCGAGCAGAACCATCTTGAGCGGGAGCAAGGACAATACATCAGGATAACCATTCAGGATCAAGGAGGCGGTATAGAGCGCAAAGATCTTACCAATGTCTTTGACCCCTATTTCTCAAGCAAAGTACGAGGAAATGGCAAAGGGATGGGGTTGGGGTTGACCATCGCTTCCTCAATCATACATCAGCATCAGGGATATATAGATATTGAGTCGACCAAGGGAGAGGGAACAAGCATTTATATAGAGATTCCTGCTGTAACGGAATAGGATATAGCGTAGGGGCAACGGCACGCCGTGCCCCTTATCAAGTTTAGCTATCAAGCACTTCCCGCACAATCTCTGCCAGTTCTCTTGTGGACAAGGGTTTGATAACATACTTTTTAATACCGACTTGACGAGCCTCTTTTTCGGAAAATGCGGAGGTGTAGCCTGTACAGAGGATGATAGGCAGATCTGGTCTGAGTTGCAGGACGGAACGGGCAAGATCACCTCCTGTGAGTCCTGGCATGGTGTGGTCTGTAATCAGCAGGTCAAAGGCCTTTGGGTTGTTTTGGAATGTTTCCAGCGCCTTGAGGCTCTGGGTTTCAACCGTGACCCTGTAGCCGAGATTGCTCAATAGGGAACGGCTGATACGGGTAATGTCTA
Source organism: uncultured Candidatus Electrothrix sp. (assembly GCA_965603655.1). GTDB lineage: Bacteria > Desulfobacterota > Desulfobulbia > Desulfobulbales > Desulfobulbaceae > Electrothrix. The sequence goes on from CBFDDU010000011.1 coordinate 22,752, forward strand.
CCTCATCATCAACAAAAAGGATTCGTTCCTTACCCCCTGGGAGCGGAGGACGAGGACCATCTTGAGGCTTTTCCCTTTTTTTTCTCTTCTCAACAGTCGGCAGATAGACATGAAAGGCTGTTCCTTGCCCAGTAACGCTTTCAACCTCGATAAATCCGTTGCAGTCTTTCAAGATACCGTGGATGACCGCTAAGCCCAATCCTGTCCCGGCGCCCTGCTCCTTGGTTGTAAAATAGGGGTCAAAAATGCGGCTCATGGTGGTTTCATCCATTCCCTGGCCGCTGTCCTGCACAGTCAGTTCAACAAAGGAACCCGGTTTCACCTCCGGCTTATCAGCGACACGTTCAGCGGACAGGACGACAGGTTGCAGGCGGAGCTGCAAGGTCCCCTGTTCATTGCCGATGGCATGAAAACCGTTTGTGAAGAGATTTAAAATGATTTGATGGATATTGGTCGGGTCGGCAAGCACAAGGCCGCATTCATCGTCGATATCTTCCTGGATATTAATGCTTGTTGGCAAGGAAGAGCGCATCATTTTGACAGCCTCTTGGACGGTGCTGTTGATTTGGAGCTCTTCTTTCTGCTGCTTCTTTTTTCTGCTAAAGGTAAGGATTTGTTTGATAAGATCGCTTGCCCTATTACCTGCAAGAATGATTTGGTTTAAATCATCTTCAAGAGGACTGTCCTTTGGCAAAGAGATCTTGATTATTTCTGTGTACCCAAGGATGGCAGCAAGAATATTATTGAAGTCATGGGCAATTCCTCCGGCAAGGGTGCCGATTGCTTCCATTTTTCGGGATTGAAAAAGCTCTTCTTCGAGCTTTTTTTTATCCGTTATATCACGGGCAATATAGACAATATATTGAAAGTCACCCTGCTCATCGAGAACAGGGGCCGAGCAGATATGAAAGAAGTTCTCGAGAAGTTTATGCTCAAGCGTGCTGCAATGCTGGTATCCGTCAGCGACCGAGCGTACTCCAGGGCAGCCGGGACAGGCAGACACGCCTTCTCGGAACAGACTGTAACAGGAGGAGCCTATAAGTTCATCAGGGCTTGCCTGGAAAAACTCATATGTTGCCCGATTTGCCCGGATGATACGCATTTCACTATCTTGAAGGGTGATAATATCTGGAATAGCGTCAAAGGTATTTTGCCATTCTTCTGTTTGGCGCCGTAACTGCTTCTCAATAGTTGCCCGTTTTTTCATCTGCCTGCTGGTTTGTACATAAAAGACCACCAGGCCGGTTATCCCTATAAGGTAAATTAATAAATGATAAAGGGTGGTTGTTTTGAATTGGCTCTGGAAGAGCTCCACGATGCCGTCTATAGGGAAGGTTATACTGATGCCGCCGCGAATGTCACCGACCTGATCGCCCTTGCGTATATGGCATTGAAGGCAGCTTTCCTGGGTGATTGCTGGCATCATGACTCGCATAAAGGTCTTGTCATCTTTTTTGATCAAGGTTGAAGCATCTTTTTCACCTCGGGTAAAGGAAAGCAGCGCTTCACGCTCCCAGTTATCCGGAGCGTTTTCCGGTCGAACCGCATCAAGACTGGTGGTATGGCCGCCGATCCCGTATATTTCCTGTTCGAGTTGGTATGCCTGACGGGTCATATGGGCGGGGTTGATAAGCGTGAGTCGTTTTCCGCTCGGTGTGATAATATCTCTGTCAGCAACACCGCTCAAATAGGGATTCGGTTGATTCCTATCATTCACCGGGACGTAGACGCCGCCGTTATGGGCATTCCATAATTCGTAGACATAGTCTTTATTGACAGCAGTTAATCCTATTTTTTTTCCAATAAATTCTACATTTTGCCATTCATGTTTGACATAAAGGCAGAGGGAGCCGTTGAGGAGAAGCGACCAGAATATTAATGCTGCCACGCACCAGAGACGAAGTTGTTTGAGTTCTGCACTTGTACGGTTCTGCATGCAAGTTATTATGTGGCTGATATATCATGAATGGGACTTTCAGGCGCAATATCGGGACCGGTATCTGCATGTTCTGTAAGCAGAAAATGGGAATTCTGCCGGATAAAGAAAAGAGATTCGCTTTCTTTCCTGATATCATCATGGTATAGGGGGAAAGGGGAGATGTCAAACAGGAAAACAGAGACGGGAAAAGATTTTCTTTTCCTTCCTTGTAATTGGAAACCGTCCGTTAACACTGAACAAGAAGATTTATGAATCCATACCTTATTTTTATTCTTACCGTCCTTGTGGTCGGGTATTTGTTGGACCTAGCTGTTTCTTTTTTTGAGATACGTTCTCTGCAACCTGAGCTGCCGACGGAGTTCAGCGATGTCTATGATGAGGAAAAATATCGAACATCACAGGAGTACACCAAGGTGACCACAGGCTTTTCCTTGATACAGGAGACTGTCACCTTGGTTCTCACCCTTGTTTTTATTCTGGCAGGCGGATTTAACGCTGTTGATCTGCTGGCACGTAGTCTCGCTGTCGGCTGGGGATCAATCAGCACCGGTCTGCTGTTTACAGGGATTTTGATCCTGCTGTCCTTCCTTCTTGGGCTCCCGTTTTCTCTGTACTCCACCTTTGTTATTGAAGAACGTTTTGGTTTTAACAAGACCACGGCAAAGACCTTTGTCCTTGATCTGCTCAAGGGGATTGTGCTGGCAGCTATTATCGGGGGACCCTTGCTTGCAGCAGTGCTCTGGTTTTTCGAGATCACCGGAAGCCTGGCCTGGCTCTATTGCTGGCTGGCTGTTACTCTGTTCACCCTTGTGCTGCAATTTCTGGCACCGGTTCTGATCATGCCGCTGTTTAATAAATTTACGCCCTTGGAAGATGGGGAATTAAAAGAGGGGATTACCGAGTATGCAGCCCAGCAGGCTTTCGCCATTCAGGGTATCTACACCATGGACGGCTCCAAACGTTCTACCCGGCTGAATGCTTTTTTTACCGGCTTTGGCCCCTTTCGTCGGATTGTTTTTTTTGACACCTTGGTTGAAAAATTGCATCCTCAGGAAATAATAGCTGTCCTGGCCCACGAGATGGGCCATTTTAAGCAGAAGCATATTTTGAAAATGATGGGGATATCTGTTCTCCAAACAGGTTGTATGTTTTTTATCCTTTCGCTGTTTCTCGGTAATAGGCAGCTCTTTGCCGCCTTTGGTATGGAGCATGTTTCGGTTTATGCCGGTCTGATTTTCTTCGGCTTTCTGTATGCACCGGTTTCCATGCTGCTTTCCATCTTTTTTCATACCTATTCCAGGAAAAATGAATACGAGGCCGATGCCTGGGCAGTGAACACAACAGAGGATCAGGGAGCAGGGTTGATCAATGGCCTGAAAAAACTCAGTGTCCATAACCTGTCTAATCTGACCCCGCATCCCTTGAATGTTTTTATTAATTATTCTCATCCTCCTGTCTTGCAACGAATTGAGGCGATTCGAGGGGTTGCCGGGGAAAAAGGATCTACACGTACATCATAACACCCCTCCCTCCCCTCTGGGGAGGGACAGTGAAAAATGAACGTTGAGCCGGGAGACTCCAAGGAGGAGTCCGGTATATTTGTCTAAAACAATGAAAGAGGGTATGGCGAGCACAAGAATTACCGAGGCTGCGCAACAGGCTTGGCTTGAGCAATTGATCCATGAGTTCAGGAACATCTGCTGGCATTATCGTGTTCAACTCCGTACCCCGATTTTTGAGCTGTCAGCAGCACAGCAGCAACTCGGCTGCTGGGTCCCTGGCCAGCGCATCATTCGAATAAGTCAGCATCTTATTGCCTCGTCTTCCTGGGATGTGGTCCTGATGGTGCTCAAGCATGAGATGGCGCACCAGGTATGCAGCGAGTATTTTGGTCTGCCCAGTGCCGGGCACGGCAAGGCGTTTCAGGAGGCCTGTCAACTGCTCGGGGTTCCCTCGCCTTATAACCGTTCCACTGGTGATCTGCCGGAGGTCCTTGCGGAACCGGCCAAGGATGGGAAGACAGAGGCTGGACGAAATATTATCCGCCGGGTGAACAAGTTACTCGCTCTTGCCGGATCAGAGAATGAGCATGAGGCCGCCCTTGCCATGCAGCGGGCTACCCAGCTTCTGCGTCGACATAATGTGGAGATGATCGCTGGAGATAATCCCTCGGATAACCCCTCTGCCTGTGTTCGTTTACTGATCAAGACCGGGAAAAAACAGATTCCATCCTGGCGGAAAGCCATCTGTCGGATTCTGAAAAATTATTTTTTTGTTGAGGTGATTTTTTCTTCACTCTATGATGCGCAACGCCGGGATTCCTACAAGACTATCGAGCTCTTGGGGCGTTCGGAAAATGTGCCGGTTGCCGAACATTGCTCTTATTTTCTTGAACAGCAGCTGGAGTCTCTCTGGGGAAAAAATCGACAGCGGTTTACGGGAAATACTCGAACGGTCAAAAAAAGCTATTACCTTGGCCTGCTCCATGGATTTTCGCAAAAGATGGCTGAGCAGGGTCAGCAGGCTCAAAATATGTCGCAGGGGGCAAGGCAACAGAGGGGTGAGACGGTCGAAGACAGGGAGCTAACTGGAGCACTTATTGTCAGTGAGGATGCTCTGTTGCAGGCGTTTGTGGGGTTTCATTTTCCTCGTCTGCGAAGCCGCACGACCAGAGGGGGGAGAATTGACAGGCAGTCCTATGAAGATGCTGTTATTGCCGGTAAAAAAATTATTTTTCATCAGAGCCTGACCGAGAAAAGGCAAGCAAGGGGCCCTGTTTTTATTGGTAGTTAAGATCTGGTTTTTTTGAAGGTATGTGCCTTCACGCATTGACAGAAGCGGAGTGAAAATGATATAATTTTTCTTGATTTCCTTGCGAAGCATCACCTCAATATCCCCTTTGCTTTACGAAACGGTGGCTCATTGGCGAAACTATTTTGCTCTGCATATTTTTTAGAAATTATTCTCTGTGAACTTCAACGACAGGATGTAACAAATGGCTGAACCGAGATTGGACAAAAAAAAACAGGAAAAGGATCTCCAGGACGCTGCCTCAGCTCCTGTGAGCGAACAGGAAAATGATCCCGAGGAAAATGCTGCTGATAGTCAGGGCGGGCAGGAGGTGAACAAAAGTAACGCTGCGGATGATAAGAAAGAAAAAAGAAAGAAAAAGAAAGATAAAAAATCCAATCCAAAAATAATTACTGTTGACGGTAACCACGTCCCTCTTAAGGGATTTATCAAAGAATATAAAGAACTGGTTGACGGAGTGCCCAAACTGAATAAATTTCAACGTAAGGCGATCAGGCGTTATCACAGAGAAGAAGCCTTGAAGCCCTATCAGGCCGAGTTGATCAGGCTGCAGAAGTATCTTGAGCTGAACAAGCGACGCATGGTTATCCTGTTTGAAGGACGGGATGCTGCCGGAAAAGGCGGGACTATTCGGCGGGTAACCCGGTATATGAATGAAAAACATTACCGGATCGTTGCCCTTGGCAAGCCCACAGAGCACCAAAAAACCCAGTGGTTTTTTCAAAAATATGTCACCGAGTTTCCACGGGGCGGTGAAGTGGTCCTCTTTGATCGCAGCTGGTATAATCGGGCGGTTGTCGAGCCGGTGTTCGGCTTCTGTACCAATGAAGAATATAATGATTTTATGCGGGGCGTTACCGGTTTTGAAAAGGATTTGGTACGCCAAGGTACTATTCTTGTTAAGCTTTATTTTTCTGTGACCAAGGAAGAACAGGCTAAACGTTTTAAGCGACGCAAGACCGACCCGCTGCGCCAGTGGAAATTATCAGAAATTGATGTCCAGGCGCAGAATCGCTGGGATGATTTCACTCGACAAAAGTATGAAATGCTGAAGCGCACCCATACCAATGTGGCGCCTTGGACGATTATTCGCTCCAATGATAAGCATGAGGCCCGTCTCAACGCTATGAAGATAATCCTTAACTCGGTTCCGTATGATCGGGGGAATAAGGATCTTGATTATGTACCGGAACCGGACGTGGTGATCTCCGGGGCTCGGGAGAAGGAGTTGATGGATGCCCAGCTCTTGAAACTGGGACGCTTTATTGGTTAAGTATACCGGGCAGGCACAGGGGCCTGCCCCTACAGTTCCGCATGGAAAAGGAAGAATTTCTCTCGTTACATTTGTCTCTTCAGGGCCACAAAAGAGGCAAAATTGATCCAGCGAAAAAACATCTCTACCTCTTGGAAACCGCTTTTCTTGAGCAGGCTGATGTTTTCTTCTGGGGTAAAGGGGATCAGGATATTTTCCAGGGCCTCCCGCTTGGCGGCAATCTCTAACTCGGAATAGCCCTGATCCCTTTTGAAATCATGGTATAGCTCGATAAAGGTCCTGTTCAGGCGGCTGTGATTACTGATGATCTTTTCACTGACAAAGAGTAACCCATCAGGCGCTAAAGAGGTGGAGAGGCGGTTGATGAACTCCTGGCGAAGCATGGGGCGGATAAACTGTAGGGTATAATTGCAGAGAATGATATCCGCGCCTTCAAGTGTTGTTGAGAGCCCGATATCCGTGATATCCTGTTGATGAAATTCAATCACTGCGCTCTTGCCGAACATTGCCGCCTTTCGTCGAGCCTTGTCCAGCATAGCCGGGGCATTATCCAGCCCGATAAAACGCAGATGCATATCCGGCAACAGGCGTGCGAGTTCCAGCAGGGTGGAACCTGTGGAGCAGCCCAGATCATAAATCACGCTTTCCGGTCTTGCCAAGCGGCGAATCATGGCAGCTATGGCCGTGATCACTGTGCGATAATGGGGCACAGAGCGATCAAGCATATCGTCGAAAACCTCGGCGACCTTATCGTTAAAGGAAAAATCCTCTGTCACTTTGCCACTGCTGTATAACCTGTCGTTGTTCATCCTTTTTCCTGTTACTCCCTAAAAAACAGTTTTTGCAATTTGTAAAATAGCCTTGCTATCTTGTCAAACTGAAAGTATAAAATGGATGTAATTATCGTTCATATTTATTTAATTTTTACGCAATTCGACAGCTATGTCTTCTAATCAAGAAATACATTTTGATGAGATTCTCGGTCAATACAGGTCTGATCCCTATAATTATGTAGATATGCATACTGTCCATACCGGAACGGTCCGCTTTTTGATCGAAGAAGGTGCCGAGGTTGAAGGCGCTTCCGGTGAATGGATGCATAAGCCGGGAACGCGGCTGTACGAAATGAATCGAGAACGCAACACCAAGATAATAACCTCCAAAACCAACGGGACGATCTCCTCTGTCTGTTCTGAGTTGGATGGTCAATTTGTTGAGGCCGGAGAAAAGTTGCTTACTATTCGTCATCCGCTCAAGAAAAAAGAAATCATTGAGGGCATTCTTCAGGAAGTGCTGTTTCTTTTTGAGGCACCGGAACGGGCTCGGTATTATTTTTCTCTGGATATCCAGTCCAGGATAGACCAGAAAGGTGCTCAATCTGTTTTTATCCAGCCTGGAGATGAAATCTTTACCATGTCCCTGATGAAGCGGGACACCCCTGTTTACTATACCGGTGAGCCTGGTATCATCCATTCTGTGTATTTTACCCCCGGTGACAGCATTGACCAGGGCAAGCCCCTGATAGGCGTTTGTGCGGAAGACAAACTCCCTGTTGTGCAGAAGGTCATCACCAGAGTGAAGGCTGAGTGGGAATAAGCCTGTAATATTCTGTAATCGGCCCTGTACGCACCTCTTTGTGTCTTCTCCCTTGCAATATATTCGTATACACCAACAGACCTTTCTTGGCCAGTTGAACACCCACGCCTTTTCTCCCTCGGCAGTAGAAAAAATTCGTGCCTATGGTGCCCCGGTCGGGGCAATGATCGAACATCATGCCCGGCTTGACCGCTGCATGGATCGCTTGCAGCAGTTAATACAGGAAGAAGAACAACAAGGCCGGGTGCTGGCTGCTGGTACTGTTGTGCTGGCAGATACCCTCACCGACTCCAGCGGACGTTTCGACCGCGCTTGGCATGCCCCGGAAGGAGGGGTCTGGCTGGCCATGGCTTGGCCGGATATCTTGTTGCCGGAGTTCACCCGCCTCCTGCCTTTTGCTGTGGGCGCGGCCTGTTGCCGGGCTGTCAGGCAGTACGGAACTGACGCCCGTCTGAAATGGGTCAACGATGTGCTGGTGGCCGGGAAAAAACTCGCCGGTATCCTTTGTACAACCGTGCAGAGTCCAGGCGGTGACCGCTACCACCTGCTCGGGATCGGGATCAACGGCAATAATCAGGTTTTTCCAGCGGAATTACAAGATACTGCAACTTGCCTGCGTTCAGAGTTGTCCCGGTTAATAGCTCTTACAGAGCTGACGGGTCGTTTGCTGGCTGAATTGCAATGGTCGATCGGATTGCTTCATTACGATGAGGAACAGTCTCTAGCTGAAGGATTGACCTGTGAAGAGGGCCGAGCCTCGTTGCTGTTAACCGCCTGGCAGGAACTCAGCGATACTGTGGGCCAGCAGGTGAAGTATGGATTCGATGTGCAGCAAAAGCCGCTTTACCGGGCTCGTGCACAGGAGATTGACCCCTGCGGCGGCTTGGTCATGGAGTTGGAGGATGGCAGCAGGGTTACTGAATATTCTGGAGAGATTGTTTATCGTTGAAGGAGGTAGGGGGCGCCCTGCGCACCGCCTGTGTAGGGGCAAGACCTGCGTGTCTGCCTTGCCCTTCACCCCAAAATAAAGGGCAGGCCACAGAGGTCTGCCCCTACAGCACCCGGTATAAGAGGTAAAATTATTTTTTGTTGAATCCCTTACAGGAGGAAAGCACATGAGCAAAAAGAAAATAGCTGTTATCCTATCCGGTTGCGGTCATCAAGATGGCGCGGAAATCCACGAGGCAACCCTGACCCTCTGGGCGATCCATAAAAACGGAGCCGACTATCAATGCTTTGCTCCGAACATCATGCAGCACCATGTTCTGAATCATATTACCGGGCAGGAAATGGATGAGCAGCGCAATGTGCTGATTGAATCAGCCCGTATTGCTCGGGGAAAGGTTGAGGACCTTGCCCGATTTGATGCGGCAGCAGTGGATGCCTTGGTTATTCCCGGTGGTGTGGGTGCAGCCAAGAATCTTTGCACCTATGCCTTTGACGGCCCGCAATGCACGGTGAATAAAGATGTGGAGCAGGCCGTCAGGGCCATGCATAAAGCCGGGAAACCTATCGGTGCCCTCTGTATCGCCCCGGTTCTTCTTGCCCGGATTCTCGGTGATGTCACCCTGACCATAGGACAGGATGAAAATACAGCTGCTCAAGTTCGAGAGATGGGCGCCACCCATGCTCCCACCGGGATTGGAGAGGTAGCTGTTGATCAGGAAAATAAGATTGTTTCTACGCCTTGTTATATGCTCGACTCACGGGTTGATCAGATTGCTGCCGGAGCGGATGCGCTCATGCAGGCCTTATTGGGGTTTCTTTGATATACTGCTCACCGCTGCAACCTGTGCTTTATACTCGGGGTGTTACCCCGAGCTAATACATACAGCCCCTTTGGGGCATGGTGGTGTCGTCATTTTGTAGGGGCAGACCTGCGTGTCTGCCCGGTTCGATCTTCCCAGTAATTCAGGGCAGGTACCTCGGTCAGCCTCTACGTCATAAATCCCCTGTCCCGGAGGGACATACAATAAGAGCCCAGTGATTTATCGCTGGGGAGTTTCCCCAAATTAACGCATCTTCCGATACATAGCCACAGCCAGCGTCCTGCTCTTTTTCACCACAGTCAGCATATCCCTCAACTTCATCGGCACAGATACATCCCCCTCCGGCAAGGTTTCCTTTAAGAAGATACTCCAGTACAGTTTCATCCACCAGAACACATGGCTCGGATGTGTAACTAGAAGGCTCCAAAGTCTCCCAAGCCTCCCGAGTCGTCCTTTTGGGGCGTAATAGATGCGCAGCCACCAGTCCGGCGGGAGAAAAGTATCTCGCAGGATCAGGCCTATCCCCTGACTTTTTTGCTCTGCCAATTTCCTCCTCGGCCAGCCAGTAAAAGATTTTCCGATTGCAGCCGGAGGAGTTCCTTTGCTCATCTTTAGGTTGATATCTAATCGATCCAGCACAGCCTCATTCCACGGGTTGAGATGATGGAGCTGGGGCAGGGCCGCTAACAGGTGGGGATAGGCGGATTTTATCCGATCCCAATCAATGACATCCAACCTCGCCTCGACAAGGCCGATAATATCAGCGGCAGAGATCAGTTTAAAGGGCTCATAGGGGAGCGGGGCATGAAAGCCGTGCTGGTAGAGATGCCAGAGCATGTCTTCATTGCCTAAGGTGAAGGCTGACACTTCGTTGACCTCAAAGGCTTCGGCCTTTTCGTACAGCTCGGAAAAATCAATCCTCTTGGGGCAGGGCGGGCAATCGGGAAAAAGGGTACGGTGCAGCTCAAGGCAGACCTGGATACCGTCTACTTCCTGATACAGCGCAGCAAGATGGAGATGGTCATCCGGGGTGAACACGGCAGGATCTTGAAAGCCATGCTGTTGCAAGAGGGCATGGGCAGGCAGGGCCTGATCCCAGGGCACGAGCAGGTCGATATCCCGCATGGGTCGCAGACCCGGTTCCGGGTACAGGGTTTGACAGAGGGCGGCACCCTTCAGGACTAGGGCTGGAATACCTGCCGACTCCAGGATGGTCAGCACCTTGGCCAAGGTTTTGCTCAACAGCGCATTGCTCTGCCTATGCCTGAGGGCGAGTAATCTGAGGCTGCGAAGAACATGATCGGGCGCGGTGATTTTAGCAAGGAGGAGATGGCGCAGGAGCAGGGGCGCCATGCCGTGTACTTCCGCCTGTTGGATAAGGTCGTCCCAGGCTTGGAAATCGGCGCAGGCTTGGAAATCGGCGCAGGTATGAACAAGCAATTCTTGCTGAAGGGGATGCGGCTCTATTCTGGCGCAGAGAGGGAGCATCGGATCATCTCATTCGGTCAGGACCGGGCTTGGAGAAGACATTCCAGAAAAACTCCGGTCGATTGTCTGTTGGCAAGTCCCCCCCCCGAGTCGTACTTCTACCCATCGTCTATCCATGACCCTGATCATCAGAAGAGCTATGCAGGAGGGCCCCGTGTTGCAGCAGGGCCTGAACAGCGGTCTCGACATCCATGGGGATGGTATCTTTCTGTTCAGGAAAGGCTTCTTTTAGCAGGACGATGATTTCCTCGACAGTCTGCCCGTTGCCGCACATCTCTCGGACCAGCCCGGCAGTCTTATTCAGATACACGCCCTTGCCGGTGGCAACGGCGTAAAGGAGGATCTCGTCCTCAAAGACCTCTGTTGCGAAGTCAGGATTCAGGATGAACTTTTGCGTGTTTTTCATGCAGTCTTATGCTGTTGAGTTCCGTCGGTTACCACCGTCTCGAATATGCCGGTGTGCAGTCCAGGCAGAGTTTTTTTCCGTCATGCAGGCGTATCTTGGCTTCGGCCGCTGTTTCTCCGCATTGCTCACAGGTCACGGTTTTGAAAATCCGGGCCTTGGCAGGCAGCTCATAGGCAGGTTCAGTGAAGGAGAAGATTTCTTCGTCAGGCAGGCTCAGGATCTCTTGCTGATAGGCGTTTCGGTCACCGCTTTCCTTATTAAAGGGATGGATGAGGCGAATGCGCAGTTTTTTGTCCTGTTTCCGAAGAAAGAAACTAAAGGCATGCTTGCCTCGATCCCGATAGATGAGGTTGCCTTTACCAAGGGTGCAGCTGGTCAGAAACTGGATCGCATCTATGCCGCAGGCATCATTTTCAGTTACACAGACTAGTTCTTCGTCTGCGGCCGCAGTTATTCCCAAACGTTTCCGAGCCGCCAGAGCCACCCGAAAACCGATGGCGAGACCGGGACATTGATGACCATGAAAGGCAATACATCTTTCCCAGTCTTTTTGAAGTGCTTCTTCCATTTTTTTTCTCCGTTTGCCGGACTGTGATGAGCGTGGTTAGAGCTGGACAGGGGGGCTGCTCATTGTGACAGCAGTTTTGCGCAGCTGGCGTCGTTCCTCTCGTTCATAACGCAAAAGGAGGTGTTTGGCAATAAAGCCTGCAACCGCTTTTAACAGTTTCATCGGAACAAGCGGTTTTGTCAGGTACAGGTCAGCTCCCTGTTTCATTCCCCAGAATTTATCCGCTGGCTGGTTCTTGCTGCTCAAGAGAATCACCGGGATATGTTGCGTTTCCGGGCAGGATTTGATAGCTCTGCATGCCTGAAAGCCGTTCTTTTTAGGCATGACAATATCAAGAATAATCAGGTCGGGCTTTTCAGAAAAGGCCTTTTCTATGCCTTCTGCTCCGTCCGAAGCGGTGATGATTGTATAGCCAGCTTTACTGAGAATCTTATAGATAAGCTGTAACTCACCTGGGCTATCATCAACAACCAGTAATTTTTTTTGTGAGATTAGTTGATGCATGAGTGAAATTTTCCCAGCTTTTTTTTGTGTTGCCACAGCACTTCTCCTTCTTGGTTCTGTTCTTTACGTCTGACAGTGCCAACTCTTTTAAAAATAATTTTTTACGAAAATTCCTTGTGCTAGAAATAAAATACCATATCTTATAGAAGTTATATGTACCACAAAGACTGCACCCGAGCAATGGGTTCTCTGCCTCATTGCTCTGGGTAAAATGCCTGGGTGGGGTAGGCGTGGGGAACAGATAAGGTGGCAGATTCAGCTGATATCTTCCAGGAGACCGAGCTTTGCTGCATAACGAACCAAGTCGACGGTGCTGTGCAGGTCCAGCTTACTGAGGATATTGGCCCGATGGTTGGTCACGGTTTTAGCACTGATGCAGAGTTTATCCGCAATATCAGCTGCCGCCGTTCCCTGGGCCAGCAGCCGGAAGATTTCCTGCTCCCGTGCGGTCAGATTACCATAGGTTGAATCGGAAAGGTCTGAGGATTCAGCTGCCTCAAGAAGGCGGCCTGCGATCTCACGGGAAAGGGCCGAATCCAGATAGTATTCGTCCTGCATAGCAGCCTCCAGCGCATTATGGAGACAGCCGGAAACCGATTCTTTGACGATATAACCGATGGCCCCGGCTCGTAATGCTCCCAGGATGTAGTCGATCTTTGAATGCATGCTGACAATAATAATGCGGGTTTCAGGCACTGCTCCCTTGAGGATTCTGGCCAGCTGAATACCGCTCTTGTCCGGCAGAGAGAGGTCGACCACGGCAATGTCCGGCTTGATGCTACGGACAGCCTCTTCTCCCTGCCGGGCATCGGCACCTTCGCCTGCAACTTCAAAGTCGGAATGTTTTTCAATGAGCTGTCTGAGACCGGCCCGAAAGGTATCGTGGTCATCAATAAGAACTATTTTTTTCATGGCTTGG
>CBFDDU010000012.1:0-33650 GCA_965603655.1 uncultured Candidatus Electrothrix sp.
GTACGTGTTCATCTGTTACCATAATGCGGTGTGGTTGTACAGGAGCTTGCTCTCATTGTACAAAAAACAGGATAGTTCATCCATATTTCTGTGGTATTCTCTTTGTTGAGGAAAAATAAAACTCTCTTCTGTTGTGGATTTTTCTTTCATGCTATATAAATAAGTTTGTGTAAACGCCGGTGCTTGTGTGGCAACCGGGAATTTTTAAGAAACAGCAGCGTTGGCAAAAAATCTATGTTGTATCTGTATTGTACGGATTTCTCCTTTTGGAAATTGAAGATGGGCATGCTCTTGCTTGCCCTTATCACTGGACTCGGTGGCTGCGGCCAGCACAGGGCTGTCGACCATAAGGGTCAGCAGGAGCCTCCTGATTTTGTTAAGATGGAAAAGGCCGCTGAAGCTTCAGAGCAGGAGAGCGCAGGGGATAAGGGGTGCAGCTATTTTCACTTTCTTTGGGGAAGGCATGCTGAGCTGGCGGCAGAGTATGAAAAGGCCCTTGCCTCGTACGAGAAATCCTTGCAATGCAATCCAGAGGCTGAATTTGTGTTGCGCAAGGTGCCTCTCCTCCTCCTGCGTCTCAATCGTGGTGAGGAGGCTGTTCTCCGCCTGAAGCAGTATCTCGTTCATCACCCGGAAGATACCATGTCCAGGATGTTGCTGGCCAAGGTGTATATCCGCCAAGGTGCGTTCCCAAAGGCAGCTGCTCAGTACCGGAAAATTCATCAGTTGGATACCCAGGATACCACCTCGCTGCTTTTGCTGAGTGAGCTTTATCTTGCTGAGAATAAATATGATATGGCCAAAACAGCCCTGCGTGATGTGCTGGCTGTTGATAGCCGTTCATACTCGGCCCATCTCCTCCTGGCTCGTCTTTTGGTTACGGAGGAGGATTTTGAAGCCGGTCAACGACATTACGAGCAAGCCCTTGAGATCACCTGGTCCGAAGGGTTGCAGCTGGAACTGGCTGATGTTTTGACTAGGCAAAAAAAATATACCCAGGCTGTTGGGTTGTATCGGGAAATCCTGCACCATGATGAGCAGAACGAGGAGGCACAGATCGCTCTTATTCATTTGTATCTGTTACAGGGAAAAGAGCGTAAGGCCATGAAAGAGTTGCAGCGCCTGAAAAAAAGCATCAAAAACCCAGAAGTGGCTGAACTGACCATTATTCGGCTTCATGCTCGTTGGGAGGAGTATGGAAAGGCTATTGCCCTGCTTGAAGAATTTCTTCAAAAACATGAGCGGTCCGAGGCCCGTTATCTCCTTGCAGCCCTTCGATTCCAGGAAGAGCAATACGAAAAGGTTTTGTTGGATATTGAGAAGGTCGGACCTGAGGCAAAGGAGTATGAGGATAGTCTTTTCTTGCTGGTACGAACCCTGAAGGAGCTGAATCGGCATCAAGAGGCTGTGCAGGTTCTGGAATCCGTTCTTGGCCAAGAAGAAGGGCGTACTCCAGATTTGTACATTCTCCTTGCTGGTATTTATCAGTTTATTGGGCAGCAAGAGCAGTGCCGCAACACCTTTCTTCGTGCCCTTGAGGAGTATCCTGAGGACGAGCAAGTGCTGTATGAGTATGGCCTGTTCCTGGATTACATCGGAGAGCAGGACCCGGCCCAGGAAATCATGCAAAGGATTGTTGCAATGGATGCAGAACATGCCGGGGCTTTGAATTATGTCGGCTATACTTGGGCTGATAAGAGGGAGAATTTATCTGAGGCTCTGCAGTATATCTCCCGTGCGGTAAAAATCAAACCTGATAACGGTTATATTCGTGATAGCCTCGGCTGGGTGCATTATCAACAGGGTGAGTATGAAAAGGCCAGGGATGTTTTAGAAATGGCTGTTGAGCTAGCACCCGATGATCCGGCAATCCTTGATCATTTGGCAGAGACCTATCTGGCCTTGGGGCTTCCTGAAAAGGCTAAGGAAACCTGGCGTAAGGCCTTGGATCTGTATAGGGAATATAGAAAGGCGCAGAGCGGAAAGGGGAGTGAAGATCAGGAGCGTAAGCGTATACAGGGAAAAATTAATCGTCTTGAAAAGGGAGAAAGCAAATGAGATTGAGTGCGCAGGGGATATCGTGGTGTTGCGCAGGGTTGATGATCTTGAGCGGTTGCGCAGCAACGCCGCCAAAAACCGTGGAGATCGGCAGCAGCACCGAGTTGCGGCAGGTAAAGAGTAAGCTCTCCCGTTTTCTGGGGCAGTCCTGTGTGAATGCAGTGGATTGTGATGTGCAATTCAGTTGGCAGGCCTATGGACAGGGGAAGACCTTTTCCGCAACCATGCAGGCGATGCAGCCTTCTTCATTGCGCCTTGCCATGATTGATCCACTTGGTCGACCGTTAGTTCTGCTGGGAGCGCACGGAAATACGTTCACCTTAACGAATAATAATGAGGCAATCGGCTATACCGGTACCATGGATCTGGACGTAGTCCATAAATTTCTCCCTAATTTTATTTCCAAGGATGATATCTTTTACTGGCTCAGTGGGCGGGTCAACCGGAGCGGGATGCAGACCTTGTCGACAAAGATGGATGCGGAGGATAAGCTGTACTGGTACGAGGTTGCCTATGCTAGCAGCGGGAGCAGTAAGGGTATGACCCATAAGCTGGCACTGAACGATGCGAATCAACTGGTCCGGCATATGGTGCTTGATGCGGATGGAGATATTCAGTTTGAAGCGACGTACAGTGAATACTCTAAAACGCCTAGGACATGCAGTTGGCCTGGTCGGGTCGAGATCTCTGGTGATGCCTTGGAGGCGGATTTTACCTTGGTCTTTACGGAGATTTTTGACTTTAAACCCATGGAACAAAAACGTTTTCAGGTGAAGATCCCGCCCCATTTTGAGGTCCGAAAAATTATCAATGAGTCCTGAGGGGTTTAAGAAAATTTAGCTGGAGTGTGATTGATGAATGAGGAGAGTGGACTACTGCTAATCATAAGTTTGATTGTTGTACTGCTGGGCCTCATTGGATTGCTGAATGCTCTTATTAAAGGGAAGAGAAACCCATTTATTGTTGAAATAGAGGAATGGTTAAAAAGCACTAATAGGGATTACCAAACGTATTTTAAAATTGATTTCCCAAAGAAGTATCGTGAGTTTAAGGACTGGAAGGAAAAGTGAGGCGGAAAAAAATAGGTTATTCCTTCCAAGTTGCAAGCAATGAAAAAGGGGAGGCGAAGTGAATCACTTCCCCTCATTTGTTCATGCGTGCTAGCTATTTTAGGAGATCTGAGGGGTCACCGGTGGGCGCATTATCTAGGGTGTTGATGATAATAACAAAGAGATTTTCTTCCTTAAAAAAGACCTGTTGCAGATCATAGCTGTAATTCGGGACCAAGTCCAGGACAACCCGCACCTTCTTCTCCCCCTTATTTTTGCCGATCCGAATTTTTTGGATGTATTTTCCAGCTGTTTTTAGGCTTTCCGGGATATCCTTTGCCACTGCGGTGTCTTTGAAATCACAGACCACTCTTGGCGTTCCTTCTTCAATGCCAAAGACGATAGGGGGATGAAATTCGTTGAGCTTGAAAAGTACCATCTCGCCCCGGTTGGAGTTATTGTCAAAGGTGATGGAGGTCAGAATGGGCATCCCAGGATTTTCCACAACATCAGCCTCTTTCGGGACCAGCTCAGCCGCTGCAACAGCCTGTGACTCCTCCTTTTTGCTGGGTTGTTCTTCCGCTGTTGTTGTCTGTTCCACTTCTGTTACAACAGGTTCTTTTTCTTCAAATTGGGCTGGCGGTACGGAGGCCGTAACGTCCTCTACCGCATCCTGTTGTTCCTCCGGGGCGGGAACAGTCTGTTCGTCAGGGATTTGCTTGTCTGTCCGCTTTTTCGAACCGGCGTAATGGATGGAGACAACAAGAGCTTTTTCTTTTTTATCAAAGTCCTGTCGGATGTTGATATTTTTATTGGGCCGGAGGTCGAGAACAACCCGTGTTTTTGGGCTATCCCCTTTGTGGATGCCGACCCGGATGCGTTTGATCAGCTCGCCGTTGGTATTGATGATGTTGTTGATCATCTTTGCGGCGGTCGTATCCTGAAAATCAAAGACCACTCGGGGTTGTTTCCCTTGCAGAGTGAATATTTTCGGGATATAGGTGCCGTTCAGTTTAAAAACGATTCGTTCTTCTCCGTTGCCGGGGGATTCAAAATTGATGTCTTCGATCACCTTTTGGGCGGCCGTTACCTGCCAGCCGTGGAAAAGCAGAAAGACAAGAGCGAAGGTCACCGCTGAGATATTTTTAAGCATTGTTCCTCGGTTATTGCTGCTATGGTAATGGGGAGCATGGATAAATAAGATATTACGCTGTAAATAGTTATATTTATATAACGTCTAAGATCGTGATGTCAACAAGTTTTCACCGGTTTGTCGGCTCGGGATTTTTAATCTTTGCATCGCAACTTATGTAATTATAAAGCATCATGGATGATATAACGTATAAACTTACGGAGCTGGAAGTTTCCTCGGGTGAACCGTTTCGTTTTGATAGATTCTTCGCGTAAGGGCAATTCGTCAATTGCCCCTTCAATTTTTTTTCTGCAAAGGCCCGCATGAAGAGTGCGCCGACCTGCTTGCAGAACAACAGAGACCGTTATTTTAATAGAAGAGTTCATGACAACAAAAGTAAACTTAGATCCCATCCTGCCCTTGGTCAAGAAGCCTGGGCGATATATCGGCGGCGAGCTGAATTCCGTTCGCCCAGATTACAGCCAAATCGATCTTTCCTTTGCCCTGGTTTTCCCGGATCTCTACGAGATCGGGATGTCTCACCAAGGTTTGCAGATCCTCTATCATATCATTAATCGTCAGTCCGGTCTGGCAGCGGAGCGCTGTTATGCCCCGGATGTGGATATGGAGGAGCAGCTGCGCAGGCACGAGCTCCCTCTGTTTTCCCTGGAATCACGGCGACCGTTGGCCGAGTTTGATGTAATAGGTTTTACGCTGCCCTATGAGCTCTGCTACACCAATATCCTAACCGTGCTGGACCTTGCTGGGCTTCCTTTGCGGACCGAGGACCGGGGCGATAAATTTCCCTTGGTGATCGGTGGCGGGGCCTGTTCTATGAACCCGGAGCCGGTGGCGGATTTCTTTGATCTGATCGTGCTGGGAGACGGGGAAGAGGTGATACTTGATATTATCGCGACCCTGCGTTCTGCCCGTGAGGAGGGACTTTCTCGCGCTGAGACCTTGCAGCGTTGTGCCGAGATTCAGGGCGTCTATGTCCCGTCCCTGTTTAAGCCCCAATACAATGACGACCGACTGACGGCCATTGAACCGCTCAAGGAAGGGTATACAGAGGTTACCCGGCGGATTGTGCCGGAGCTACCTCCGGTGGAACTCCTGACCCGCCCCCTTGTGCCCTTAGTTAAACCAGTTCATGATCGATTCGGGGTGGAGATTGCCCGTGGCTGTACCCGAGGCTGTCGCTTCTGTCAGGCCGGGATGATCTACCGACCCGTGCGGGAGCGCAGTGTGGAACAGATCATGCAGCTTGCCGAGGAGGGCGTGCATAATTCCGGTTTTGATGAGTTGGCTCTCTTATCTCTGTCCACCGGGGATTATTCCAACCTGCCCGGACTGCTTGTTGAGCTTATGGACCGATTTGCCGAGGAGCGTGTTTCGGTGGCCCTGCCGTCCATGCGGGTGGGCACCCTGACCCCGGAGGTGATTGAGCAGATCAAGAGGGTGCGCAAGAGTGGCTTCACGGTTGCGCCTGAGGCGGGTACGGATCGCCTGCGGGAGGTCATTAATAAGGGCATTACCGAAGAAGATCTGCTGACCGGCTGCCGGGACGCCTTTGCTGCGGGCTGGAATGTGATCAAGTTTTATTTTATGATCGGCCTGCCCACCGAGACCCAGGAAGACCTGGAGGCAATTATAGATCTGGCGGTCCGAGCGAAAAAAGAAGCTAAGGGCGGCAGGATCCAGATCAATGTTTCTGTGTCCACCTTTGTCCCCAAACCCCATACCCCTTTTCAATGGCACGGTCAACTCTCCATTGCCGAGACCAAGGAGCGGATTGATTTTCTGAAGAGGAATCTGCCCCGTAAGGGCTTTCGCCTGAAATGGCATGAACCCTATCAATCCTTTCTTGAGGGACTTTTTTCCCGGGGCGACCGGAGGCTGGCATTGTTGATCGAGGCGGCGTGGCGGGCTGGTTCCCGGCTGGATGGCTGGTCGGATCATTTTCTTTTGGAGCGTTGGCAGGAGGCGGCAGAGCAGCTCGGGTTGGATCTTGAGGCGTATTTGCGGCCCAAGGATCAGCAGGAGGTCCTGCCTTGGGATCATCTCCATTGCGGGGTTAAGCGAGATTTCTTGCTGGAAGAGTGGCAAAAGGCCCTGGATCAGGTCTATACCCCGGATTGCCGCACCAGTGGTTGTCAGCAATGCGGGCTCTGTGATTTCAAGAGCATTCGTCCGCTCACCCAAGAAGCGCAAGAGAAAAAAGAGCAGGCTAAGTCATCGGAGCAGGAAAGCGAGTCGGCCAGGAATTCCTGGACACGGACAGAGCAGGGGCAGCAGCCCATCTTCCGTTATCGGGTCCATTACTCCCGTGTGGGAGACGGGCGTTTCCTTGGTCATCTTGAGGTTTTGCAACTGGTTTTCCGTGGTTTGCAGCGAACCGGTTTGCCGATCCTCTTCTCCCAAGGCTTTAATCCTTCACCCAAGGTTTCCTTTAGTCCGGCCCTGCCGGTCGGGGTGGAGAGCCATATTGAGTATTTTGATGTGGACCTGTCCGCGCCCTTAAAAAATCCTCTGGAGACAGCTGCGCTGCTGAATATACATCTGCCGGATTTTCTTGTTATGCAGGAAATTGTGGCGATTCGGAAAAAGCCGCCAGTGGATCAGATCATCAGCTATCAATGCACTCTGCCAGAATCGGTTGATCTGGAGCAACTCGTTGCTCGCAGTGCAGAATTTTTTGCTGCGGATCAATTCGTCATTGAGCGGATACGCAAGCAGAAGAAACGTCAGCTTGATCTCCGAACCTTGGTCAAGCGATTAGAGCTGGAATCGGAAGGCGAGGAAGGCGACAGAATGCTGTTGCTGGACTTGCTCCATCCGAACGGATCAGCCGGGACCAGCACTCGTGAAATCCTGGAAAAAGTCCTGGGATTGAGCGAAGAACAGAGCCAGCTTGTTCGGGTTATGAAATGCCGATCCCAAGAGCTTGAAGAATATACGGTTGTAAACTAGTTGTTAAGTTAGTAGTTTAGTAAGTTGATTGGTGATTCGGTAAAGAATACTTTACCCCTTATGCCGGGTGCTGTAGGGGCACGGCACGCCGTGCCCCTACGACAGTCCTGCACCTGAAAAGGGACACTTGTTTTTTGACGAATCCCTTAAAATCCTTAATGAATTCATCACCCTTTTAAGAAGGGGAAAAGGTAAAATATGAAGACAGAAACAAAACCTGAGAAAAAAGAAAAGAAGAAACCACAGGTCAAGCTGAATGGAAGACAGAAGAAGTATTTGCGTGGTTTAGGGCACCATGTGGACCCCATCGTGTATGTGGGCAAAGAAGGGCTTACCGCCAATGTCAACCAGTCGGTTTTGGATACCCTGCGTACCCGTGAGTTGATCAAAGTCAAGCTGGGTCAGAACTGCGAAGTGCCCAAGAAAGAGGCGGCTGAGTTGTTGGCTCAGGCATCCGGGGCAGCCCTGGTGCAGCTCATCGGCAAGATGGTGCTGCTGTACATGCCCAATAAGAAGTTGGATCGGGAACAGCGCATTGTTCTGCCCAAATAGAGCGTAGAAAAGAGAGATTGAAGAGAGAGTGGTGTGATGGATAACCGAGAGCATTACCGGATAACCTCTTCCTGTGCGATTCCGGTTGCAGAGTTGTTTTTCAGTTACTCCCGCAGCAGCGGTAAGGGCGGCCAGCATGTCAATAAGGTCAATACCAAGGTCTCGCTCTCTTTTGATCTTGAGGCCTCGCCCAGCCTGACTGAGGAGCAAAAGACCTTGTTGAAACAGCGACTCGGCAATCGCCTGAATAAGCAGGGGATCTTACGTCTGGACGGAGACCGGCAGCGTAGCCAGCGGGGTAATCAGGAGGAGGTGATACAACGTTTTATCGTCTTGATGCGGGATGCCTTGCATGTCCAGGCGACTCGGAAGAAGACTAAACCCTCGCGCAATGCCAAGCAGCGTCGTTTGCAGGGGAAAAAGAAACGGGGCCAGCTCAAGCAGCAACGGGGTAAACGGCGTTTTGATCAGGAATAACTTGCAGGAGGAGATAGCATGGATGTACAGGAAACCGTGGGCAAGACAAAATCCTTTATTCGCACCTCAGCGACCCTGAAAATTATCACCATCGGGATTCTGGTGCTGGTGCTGCAAATCCCCGCTGCCATGATCTCCTCTGTGATGCGGGAACGGGAGTCCCGACGTGATACGGTTGTCCAGGAAATCAACGGCAAATGGGGCTGGAGCCAAACCCTGACCGGACCCTTTTTTACGGTTCCTTTCAAGGAATACTATACAGATCAAAACAAGGAACAGAAGTTCCGGGTAAAGTATTTCCATCTCCTTCCTGAGCAGCTCAAAATAACCGGAGACATAACACCGCATATCCGATACAGAAGCCTGTATGAAGCTGTGCTCTATACGACCCAACTGAAGGTGTCAGGCAGGTTCACCGTCCCTGCAATGGAACAGCTGACGATTGCTCCGGAAGATATCCTCTGGGGCAAGGCCTTATTCTCCATAGGTATATCTGATATGCGCGGGATTCAGGAGCAGATTGCTGTTACCTGGAACGGGGTTGCCCATGATGTCACCCCAGGCCTGCAAACAACCGATATTGCCGCAGCAGGGGTGAGCTCCCTTATTTCTTTGTCCCCGGAGGCCGGTCCATCAACCTTTTCCTTTCAACTGCATCTGAACGGCAGCGAGGAAATCAGTTTTATCCCGGTGGCGGAAGAGACCCTTGTGGAACTTGTCTCAGAGTGGTCGTCGCCGAGCTTTAACGGGGCCTTTCTGCCCACAGCAAGAAAGGTGGACGAGAAGGGTTTTTCTGCGACCTGGAAGGTGCTGCACCTGAATCGGAATTTCCCTCAGGTTTGGCAGGGAAATAAGTATAAGGTCAATGAGGCCGCCTTTGGTCTCAAACTCCTGATCACCGCTGATGTTTATCATAAATCCATCAGGATTGCAAAATATGCGCTCATGTTCATCGTGTTCACCTTCTCAGCCTTTTTCTTTACAGAGATTATTAATAGAAAACGGGTGCATCCGATCCAATACCTGCTCATCGGGCTTGCTGTGACCCTGTTTTACGTTCTGCTGCTTTCCATTTCTGAGCATCTTACTTTTGACGCAGCTTATCTCCTATCAGCCGGAGCAATCACCTGTTTGATCACTGGGTACTCCCAGGGGATTCTGCGGAATAAATATTTTACCCTGACGGTTTGTACTCTGCTGCTCATCCTCTATACCTATCTGTATATTGTCCTGCAATTGGAAGATTATGCTTTGCTCATGGGCGCTCTGGGGCTGTTTGCCGTGTTGACGACGGTTATGTACATTACCAGAAAGGTGGATTGGTATTCCACCGGTGGCAGCGAAAAACCATCCGAGAAGGGATAAGGAGGATAAAGAATAATGAGCAGGCAAGACTGTGTTATCAACCCGGAGCGGGGCAGGGGAGAGCCGGTTCTCCCTGAGATCGGTATCCTGGCGGTCAATCCCACTGAGGCTCCTGTCTTGGCCGCATATGCCAAAACAGCGGAGATGCAGCGCTCCTTTCTCTTTCACTCTAATCTCTATTATTCGGAGAAGCTGTTTTTAGCCGGGCCTGCTGTCGGGGCTCCTATGGCGGCAATGTGCCTGGAAAAACTGATCGCGCTGGGTGCGAAGAAAATTATTCTTTATGGCTGGTGCGGTTCCTTGCAGGAAGAACTGCGGGCTATGGATGTCCTGCTTCCCACTGAAGCTCTATCCGAAGAAGGAACCAGTCGCCATTATCAGGATCAGATTCAGGGCCAGAATCAGGACAAAAATCGTCAACGGGAGAAGATACTTGCTTCGCCGACGTTGCATGCCCACTTGGGTAATATTCTAAGCTCTGCCGATTTTTCCTATCAAACCGGAAAGATCTGGACCACAGACGCGCCGTACCGGGAAACCCGTACCAAGATTGCCGACTATGCAGGCCAGGGGATATACGGGGTGGATATGGAGTTTTCCGCCCTCTGTACAGTTGCAGCCTTTAGAGGGGTTGAGCTGGCTGCTGCCATGTTGGTGTCTGATGAAGTTTGGCAGCAGCCTTGGCAACCGCAATTTTCTCGGAAAGAATTTAAGCGGAAGTCTCGAAAACTGTTGATGCTCCTTTGCGATACGTTGTGGGATACCTGGGAATGAGGCTAACTTAGGGTGAATTTGGAAAAGAAAAACGATTTTTGTTTTCGTATTAAACAGTTACACCTGGCGTTATTTGCTGACAGAATTAATTTTATATTCTATATTGCAGCTTGTTGCCCTGAACGGTGCAGCTGATAGAGTCAGGTGTTTTCCGGCAAAGAAGCAGCAGGTGCTTCGCGCTTCTTTTTCGGCAATCGCCTGAGTAAGGTGATAAGAGGGCTTTCATGGTGAGAGCCGGTTTTTTCACAGTTTTATTTATAAGGAGTTTTTTCTCATGAAAAGCGTAAAAGGATATGTTTCTCTGGCAATGGCTGTGCTGTTTTCTCTCGGTGTCGCCCTGACAGCCTTTGCATCCGATGAAGGGGTTGTTAAAAGTATTACTGATGCCGCAGAAGCTGTCGTTGGCAGCGCAACAGAGTCTGCTGTTGCGACAAGCAAAGAAAAAGCCGGTGAAGCCATAGCTAACGCTATGGGTGGAGAGAAGAAAGAGGAAGCCGCTGTTGAGGAAAAGAAGGAAGAAGCTGGCGATGATAAAAAAGAGGAAGCAAAAGCTGACGACGAAAAGAAGGACGAAGAAGCCGGTAAGTAACGGGACGTTTTTTTGCAGGACGACATAGCATTCATCACACAGCGTCTGTGGATGGGGTTGAGGAAGAAACACCTGTCGCTGACTAACTACTGATTAAGACTGACGTTCTGTTGGCGCTGTTTGGCTCGTAAGCGGCGTTGATTGGCTCGAGGGGCGGTAAAGGCTGAAGATGTTTTCAGACCGTTACCGCTCTTTTTTTTAAGAATCCCTTGGTCAGAACGCAGGTTTTGCCAAGGGATTTTTTTTGGGTCCCGTCAGTGGGTTCCACTCAAGAGAGAAAATGCCCGTTCACCGAGGGAGGGATGAACGGGCGGGTTGAGGCCTTCTCAGAGGAGTTGAGCAGACCTTTTCAGTGTAGAACTACAGTAACTCGCTGGCCAGCATGGACAGAGTGGAACGCTCGCCTTTTTGCAGGGTGATATGGGAGTATAGATGCTGCCCCCGCATTTTTTCGATGAGATAGCTCAGACCGTTGGACTGGGAGTCCAGGTAGGGATGATCTATCTGATGGACATCCCCGGTAAAAACGATCTTAGAGTCCTCGCCAGCCCGGGTAATGATGGTTTTCACCTCATGGGGGGTCAGATTCTGGGCCTCATCAATAATGATATACATCTTGACCAGACTCCTGCCTCGAATATAGGCAAGGGGCTCAATGATCAGCTTTTTGTCTTCCAGCAGATCATGGATCTTCTGGTGCATCTTGCTCTTTTCCGGGAACTGGCTGCGAATGACTGCCAAGTTGTCATAGAGCGGCTGCATATAGGGGCCAATTTTTGACTGGATATCCCCGGGGAGAAAACCCCGTCCATTTCCACGTGCAGCTCGCGCAGCCGGGCGATGTCGTCGGAGGCTTCGTCGGGGTCATGGAAGCGGTTGTAGGTTTTGGTCAGGCCCTCCTGGCGGGCCAGCATGATCTGGCGGTAATTCTTGCGTTGTTCCAGAGCAGATGCCAGAGCCAGCAGGGTTTTTCCTGTACCGGCCTTGCCGCTGATGGTCACCAGCGGCACCCCGGTATTGCACAGGGCATGGACCGCAAAGCTTTGCTCGGCATTACGCGGCATGATCCCGCAGACCTTTTCTTTGCGGACAAGCTTTATTTTGTTTTCTCCTGAATGATAGGTTGCCAGGGCGGATTTATTGGCCTCACGAAGGATGATGAACTCATTGGCGGTCAAGCCTTGATCCTGCGGTAGGTCCAGATCGTTCGCCGGAATTTCCTCACTGGTGTGCAGCTCGTCAATCAGACCGAAAGGACTGTCGTCAATAACGCGGGTGCCGGTATACAGCGCACCTAAATCTTTAACATGATCAGTGATGTAGTTCTCTGCCATCAGACCCACTGCTTTGGCCTTCATTCGCAGGTTGACGTCCTTGGTGACCAGGATAAACGACCGGGATTTGTCCTCCTTGTACAGATGATAGCAGATATTGAGGATCTGATGGTCCGGTTTCGCAGACGCAGGGAAGTGGCGTCGCAGTTCAGGATGGGGTTCCTGCTCCAGCTTAATCGAGAGGCGTCCCTTACCCTCTCCCAGTGGGACTCCGCCGTTGAACAGCTTGTTGGAGCTTAGTTTGTCCAGGGAGCGGACAAATTTACGGGCATGGAAGTTGACGCTCTGGTTGCCCTTTTTAAAATGGTCAAGTTCTTCCAGCACCGTGATGGGTACGATGATATCATGCTCATCAAAATGCTTGATGCAGGATGAGTCATGCAGGATCACATTGGTGTCCAGGATGAATGATTTGCGCACGTGCTGTTTTGTCATGGTTATATCTCCCCCTGTCCAGTTTCCTTTGCGGCGGATCACCCGCCTTCATCTACCTATATGATACTTGTTCTCAATCCATTTGTACAATAGAGAGCGATTGCGGGGAATGCGTTCGGACGCTTCGGGGGGGAACATGCCGGATAAAATAATGAGATACCTCTTGAGGGGGATATAACGTTTTTTAAGGGGAGCAGACTACCTCACCCGTAAATACTTCTCCACCTGTACGGCCCGCTTCATTTGGCCTGCCTGTAGCATGATGGTTTCGGTCTGCTGCCAGGCTGGTACGTCAATGGCCCCGATTTTTTTGGAATGAGCCAGCACCAGTTCTCGGGTAGAGGCAAGCTGTTTTTTCATGATCTGGTCATCGGTGCTCTTGTCCAGCTCTTTCACCGCAGCCAGTACTTCGCTTTCGTTATCCTGGTTCATGGCCGCCTCCCAACCCTGCAATAAGGCAGTCAGGAATTTTTCCACCACCTGGGGCTGTTTTTTGACCATTTTTTCCGTGGTGACAACTGAGTTGGCGACAAAGTTTACGCCGAACGCTGCCGGATTAAAGAAGCGCACAGCTTCTCCCTCCTTGGCCAGTTTATCTTGTAAAATAACCCCCTGGCTGTTTCGGTACACGGGCCAGATCTCGACCTTGCGGAGGAAGAAAGGAGTGAAGTCGAAACGAACCCCACTCAGATTTACCTCTTTTTCTTTAATTCCAGCCATGGTTAGCAAGGTACGCATGACGGTCTCATCATTCCCGCCAAAGGTAATGCCTATGGTTTTTCCCCGAAAATTATTCAGCGTTTTGATTTCCGGCTGCGCCTCTCGGTAGATCCATTGCATGGGATTCACCTGAAAGATCTGCGCCAGCACAACAAGGTGTGCTCCCTTATCCAGGGCTCGAATTATCTGGTCTGCCGAGGCCACCCCGAACTCGGCCCGCCCAAGTTCCAGCTCGTTGATGGCATTTTTTTCCGGGCTGCCTTCTCGAATTTTGACCCGTAACCCTTGGGCTGCGAAATATCCGGCCTTATCCGCGTAGATATCTCCGGCAACACTGGTGTTAAAGAGCCATTTGAGTCTGTAGCGGAGCTCCGGCTCTTTTGTCTGAGCTGAGAGGACAGGTGGGACAATGGTGAGAGTGCAGAGGAGGAAGTAGAGGGAAATGGGCAAAAAGGTGGTACGCTTACTGTGCATGAGAAGATGATTCGGTTGAGGTTTTACGGATAATCCAGGTGCCTATACTTTCGAGCAGCCCTTGGTAACTAGAGATGATGATACCGATGAGAAACAGGGCCACAAAAATTTTTGCCAGATCGCTTTGATAAAGGGCCGTGCGGATGCTATAGCCGATACCTGCATTGGCGGCAATGAACTCAGCTACAATGGTGCCAGCCATAGCCAGGGTGGCACTACCGGAAATCACAGTGAAGAGCTTGCTCAGGTTTTCAAAGGCCCGGATTTTGACTTCCAGCTGCCAGGTCATCCGGCCTGTACTCTGATAGAAATGTTCAATATCCCGGACTGGAGCTGCCATAACCCCGAGGACAGAGAGAAGCAGGGGGAAATAGCAGATCATAGAGGCGATGAGAAGCCGGGAGAGAAAGCCGTCGCCGAGCAGGATAAAGATGATCGGGGCCAGGGCTACAATGGGATAGGCTTGGATATTATAGGCGGTCACCCGGATAAAGGAACCGAGCCAGGAGGATTTTCGTCCGGCAATACCCACGCTGAAGGCCAGAAGAATGGAGATGACTTGACCGAGAACAGCAACCGACAGGGTGTTGAAGACGGCAGGGATATAGTCGGCAATCACCTCTTTTGCCGTTTCTAGAATCAAAGGGATATCCGGGACAACATAATCGGAGAGTGCCAGGATGTATTTCAGGCCCAGTAATCCAGCAAGACCGACACTATAGACGATGAGAAATTGAGTAATCCTCCTCATAAACCTCCTAACAAGCATTCATGATCTCCAACATGACCTCATCCAGTATTTTTCTATCCGGGAATATGCCCTGGGCAGCGTCTCGGCGCAAGTCCATTCCCTGAACAAGACATTTTCGGTTTTTTGCTTTTCGAGAACCGAGTATCGCTATTTCCCTGCAAAAGGTAGCTATTTCCATCAGATTATGGGAGATAGAGAGGAACATTCTGTCTGGAAAGCGTTCTTTGATATGGAGAAGGATGGTGTGGCGCAGTTTTTCATCCACATTGGCCAGGCTTTCATCGAGGATGAGGAGGTCGAAGTCCTGCACCAGGTAGCGAATCAGATTGACTCGGTTTTGCTGCCCCAACGAGAGACGAGTAAAACGGGAATGCATCAGGTTGTCCAGGCCGAAAACAGTAATCAGCTCTTTCAGCAGGGATTCTCGCCCTGATGGGGTTACTTGTTGTAGTAAGCTGTCTATGCTTGACCAACCCGGCAGTCGTTCCATATTATAGGAGTAGAGGATTGTTTTGATTCCCTTGAGATGGAGACTCCCAGAATACCTGGTGATTCCAGAGGAAATAATCCGGGCCAGCGAGGTCTTTCCTGCCCCGGAAGGACCGAACACGGCATGAAATCCGGGTCCCTGTATGGTGAAAGAGAGGCGATCAAACACGTTCGTGTCGTTGTCCGGGTATTGAAAGCTCAGGTTATCGCATGTAAGTTGCATAGTCACTCCGAAAAAAGAAGGGTATCCAGTTGGGAAGAAAGGAGAGTATAGCCTCTTTGCACCTTGAAAAAAAGGAGTAAGTATTGTTACCAAGCTTGTTTTTCCTGGCATAGAACGGGGTTGTGAAAATTAAACTGACGGTTAGAAATCTTGTGTTTATCCCTTAACTATGATAAAAATATTAAACAAATCATGTGTTCAAAAGAATAAAAGATTATTTACTCACCTTTGCTAGAGCGAACAGCATGGAATTTACGGACAGCCCGTGTACAGTACTTATTGTTGACGATGATCCCTTCGGGATTATCCAGTTGCAGACCTTGCTCAAGGACTCGGGATACGAACTGGTGACGGCATCGGACGGAGCGTCAGCTCTTGAGACCGTCAGGAGGCAGCCTCCTGATATTATCCTCCTTGATATTGTTATGCCCAAAATGGACGGCTACGAGACCTGTCGACGTCTGAAGGAGAATGGAAATTCAGAAGACATTCCGATTATTTTTTTGAGCGGTTTGCATTCAACTGAAGAAAAGATAAATGCCTTTGAAGCAGGCGGCGTGGATTATATCACCAAGCCGTTTTCTGAAAAAGAGGTATTGATCAGGCTGCGGACTCACCTGACCCTGCATCGGCTAAACAAACGTCTGGTACATGAGCTGGAAAACAGAGATGAGGAGTTGCAGAGTACGGAGAGCAAAGTGCAGGACGCCAATACAGCGCTCAAGGTGCTGCTCTCCGCAATAGAAGAGGAGAAAAAGGAGCTTGCAGAGCGGGTTCAGTTTAAGGCGGAAAAACTCATTCTTCCCAAGGTCCGAGAGATCACAGTGGAGGAGGATCCTGGGGAAAAGGAGATCCTGTTCCGGGCAATTGAACAGCTTTTTCAGGGATTGACAAAACCCTTTGTTCCTGGTGGGTTAGAGCTGGGAAAAACGCTTTCTCCTGCGGAGCTGCAAATTGTCAATTTGATAAAGCAGGGAAAGGCAAGTAAGGAAATTTCAGATATTTGCAATATCTCTATCAGCACGATTGCATCCCATCGCAAAACAATTAGGAAGAAACTCAATATCACTCATAGAAAGGTGAACCTTTACAGTTATCTCAGTTCAATCGATTGAAATTAATACAAGGAAAGGTATTATGCTTTTTCTGGATCTTGTCCTCGTTCAAAAACTGTTGGTTTTCATCCGCTGATGCGGAAGGTTTCATTCATGATGCATTGTGGAATCAGCCAGCGTCTCCTCTTTGGCCTTTTCTTGGTTGCTACTGTTCTGGGAGGGGGAGTTCTCTTTATCTTTTTTCGTTTCAGCGCGTTTCATACTCGTTTCGAGAAGATTGCTCACGAGATGCCAACTTTTATGCTTGCTACCGAGTTGGAGCATGAAGCGAGAGTATTGGTATCCCATACGCAAGAGATCCTGATGGCACGGGGGGATTATCTAGTTGTGGATACTCAAGGCCATATCAAGCAATCAATGACCCGCATTATGGATATTATCTCACAGGTCGAACCAGAAAAAGATGTGAGTATCCAGTTGCAAATGCTTGCCAAGCAATATCGCCGTGTGGCTGATAATCAGCTGGATTTAGTTGTTCTAAAGGAAGAGCAATTGCGGATTAAGCGCCAGCAAGAGCAAATCCATAGGCGTCTTGCTGTGTTGCTCAAAGAGGTTACCGGAGATAATCTTTTGCTTTTTCCCCAATTGAGTGTGCCCTCCTCCCCCGCTCTCAAGGAGTGGTACTCGAAGATTTGTCGCGCCATAACCCTATTGTTGACCTCGTATACAACGCAATCGCAACAAAATATTGAGACATATACTCTGGAACTGGAACAGAGCATGGCTCAAGCAGCTAAGGTGTTGGAGCAGCTTCCAGCTGAAATTCGAGATAAGCTGAGCAGGTATCAAAGCGAGATAACTGCTTACGCCATCGGTGATAATGGGCTTCTTTTTTTTCGTTCCGAGGGAATGAAGTTGCAGCGTCGCATTGATGACAGCCTCTTCAAAGGGCGAGGTTATGCTGCTGTTCTTTTTGCATCATCGCATCAGCTCCATGCAGATGCAAAAAAAATAACTTTAGGCGACGAGCAGAAAACAGCATCGGAACTGCACCTGTTCCTTTTTTACCTTTTATTCTTGGCAGGCATGGTGCTTGTCTCCTTGGTGGCTATTTATATCTTTGTGCGTCGCTCGGTTATCTCTCGTATTCTTGCAATTCGGCGGGAGCTTATTGAATACGATGCCGATGGGGCAGGGGAAAGAATTTCTATCCAAGAAAGAGGAGATGATGAATTGACCTCGCTGGCTGCTGGGATTAATTATTTTTTGGAGCAGATCCAGCAACGTGAGCAGCAGTTGCAGGGTGCCGCCAGAGAGGCGGAGGCGGCCAATGAAGCGAAAAGTGCCTTTGTTGCTGCGATAAGTCATGAAATCCGTACACCGATGAACGCCATCATTAATTTGACAAGGCTCTGTTTGGAAGCAGAGCTTGATACTGTGCTGGACAGCAGGCGGGAAAACTGGTTAGAAATAGTTCGTCGATCATCTGAGTCTTTACTGGACCTGACCAACGATCTCCTTGATTCGGCCAAAGTGGAGGCTGGTAAAATGGAGCTGAATCAGGCGCCCTTTCGTCTTGCCGATCTTTTGGATAAGCTTGAGCCGTATAAGATCACCGCCCAGATGAAAGGCCTTGATTTTCAGATGAGCATGGAAAATGAGATGCCGGAATACTGGCAGGGCGATCAACAGCGGATTGGTCAGATTCTGATTAATCTGGTGAGCAATGCTATCAAATTTACCGAAAGCGGCCGGGTAAAGGTGACTGTTGAGCAGTATCGAGATAATGAGGAGTGGCTTTTGTTGAGAGTTTCTGATACGGGGATCGGGATTCGCGAGGATAAATTGGAAAGCATTTTTCATCCTTTTCAGCAGGCGGGGCAACCTGCAGTGCGGCGCGGGGGCACTGGTTTGGGGCTCAGTATTGCGCGGCAGCTGGCGGAGTTGATGGGGGGACGTATTCAGGCGGAGTGCAAACTGTACATGGGGAGTATTTTCCAGGTTGTTCTTCCCTTAAAATCGTTGGATAAGGAAAAAGGCGATGAGGTTGTGTGTGTATCTGAATATGAATATGGCAAGGTTGTACCCAGGAGCCTTACCCAAGGAAGGGTTCTTTTGGTGGATGACAATCCCTTTAACCGTTTGGTGGCGGAGGAATTGATGAAGCTCGCCGGGCTGACAGTTGAAAGCGCGGAGGATGGGGTCGAAGCTGTAGAGATGGTTCGGGCAAAGAAATATGACCTCGTATTAATGGATTTGAATATGCCGCGCATGGACGGGATTGAAGCAGGTATGGCTATACATGATCTCCCTGATTGTGCAGATTTGCCGATTATTGCCCTGACAGCAGACGTCAGCGGATCAACCCGGCAAAATTGTCTTCGTAATGGAATGAATGATGTTGTTAGTAAGCCCATTGATCCTCATGATTTTTTTAAAATTATTGAGTGCTGGTTGCCCGAAAAACCGATGAAGGAGGAGGGAACAGTTTTGCGGGCTGAGCCGGAAGATCGTGTTACAGCTTTGTTGGATAACCCTATTATCCTCAAGGCCTTTGTCGATAATCATGGGGAGACCGTTCAGCGAATTTATCAAGCCCTTGCTGATAGCGATTGCGAGGAAGCGCATCGTCAGGCCCATAATTTAAAATCAGCTGCCGGTGCTATCGGGGCGCTTCAGCTGAACAGGCTTTCGGAAAAGCTGGAGCATCGCCTCAGCAATGCCGAGGCAGTGAGTACGGGCTGGGAAGCTGATCTTGTTGCGCAGGTGGAAACGGAACTTCGAGAAATTCTCGAACGTATTAGTGAGTATCAGGCTTGCCCGCCGGAATAATTTTTTTTCAAAGAGGCTGTAACTAGCTTGTTTTACAGGGCAGGAAGTGGAGATGGAAAACTCAGGTTATGGCGGCGCTGAGTATACCCGTTTGTCACTTTCTTTATCCGAGAGGGAGAAGAAAAAATTTATCTATCATGATAATTATCCACAGGAATTTTTTTATGACATTTTCGTGATATTGACATGTTACTTCAATATTGTTATATAACTGCCAAACAAATATTATTTCTATAAAACAGTTATCACTGAGGACATCAATCGTATGAAAAAAATCAGCCTGTCCGTTGATGCCGTTCAGATTTCCGTCGAACAG
Organism: uncultured Candidatus Electrothrix sp.; assembly: GCA_965603655.1. GTDB lineage: Bacteria > Desulfobacterota > Desulfobulbia > Desulfobulbales > Desulfobulbaceae > Electrothrix. The sequence continues at coordinate 19,596 of CBFDDU010000012.1, forward strand.
GGTGCAACCATACTGGAAGCAGCCCGCCAAGCCGGGATCACCATTCCGACTCTTTGTCATCTCCCGAAAAAAACATCTCAGGAATCCCATTGCGAGGTCTGTGTCGTTGCCTGCGAAGGACGGGAGGGTCTTGTAAAATCCTGCGCAACCCCGGTCGAAGAGGGGATGGTTATTAGCACAGAGAATGATGCAATCAAAGCGCATCGCCAGGAACGAATTGCCGCTTTGGCGTCCATCCATTTCGGCGACTGCAAGGCCCCGTGCAGCCTGACCTGTCCGGGTCAGATCAATGTGCAAGGATATATTGCCCATGTGGCCAAGGGCCAGTATGCAGAAGCCGTGCGCCTGGTCATGGAGAAAAACCCGCTGCCTTTTTCTGTAGGTCGTCTTTGTCGTCGTTTTTGCGAGAGCCGTTGCCGCCGAGTGCTGCTGGATGCTCCTATTGCTATCAACCACCTGAAACGCTTTGTCGCTGATTGGTGCATGAACAATCAGGTTGATCTGGATATTCAAAAACAGCCTGCAACGGGTAAGAAGATTGCCGTTGTCGGTGGTGGACCTTCCGGTCTGGCCGGAGCCTATTATTTGGCAAAAAATGGGCATGACGTGACCATCTATGAGGCCGAGGAAGAGCTGGGCGGCCTGCTTCGCTATGCTGTTCCCGAGTTCAAAGTTCCGAACAAGGTGCTGGATTACGAAATCGCGACCATCCTCAAGCTGGGTATTGCGGTGAAATGTAATCAGCGGCTGGGGCAGGATATCAGTCTGGACGAGCTGAATAAGCAGTTTGATGCGGTCCTGTTGACTGTCGGGGCTGGGGTTGATCAGCCTTTGGGGCTGCCAGGTAGCGATTTTCCGGGCGTTCTGCCTGCCCTGGACTTCCTGCGCAAATACAATGCAAACGATACAGCCGACTTGAAAAAAGGCAAGACAGCAGCGGTGATCGGCGGCAATAATGTAGCCATGGAAGCGGCCCGTGCTCTGCTCCGTCAGGGCTACGAAGTAACCATTGTTAATCCCAAAAAAGATACCTCTGGGATCGGTGCCAATCCGGTGGCGATCAAGGAGGCAGAAAAGGAAGGGGCACGTTTCCTCTTTCAGGTCGATGCTTGCGAGATCAGACAATTGGGTTCCGGGCTGGAACTGGTTATGGATCAGTTGGAGTTAGGGGAGCCGGACAAGAAAGGAAAACAAAAGCTGCAACCTGTTCCTGATGCCTTTGATGTCCTCTTGGTGGATACCATCGTTTATGCCCAGGGCCAGATGGTCTGTGGCAACGGCGAGACCCCGGCTGCGGATGTAGCCCTCAACCCGAAAAACCTGATCAAGGCCAATGCCAAGACCGCCATGACCAGCAGGGATAAGGTCTATGCAGCAGGCGAGGCAGCTGGCGGCTCCCGTCCCCTGATTCAAGTGGTGAGTTCCGGTCGCAAGGCAGCAGAAGGCATCCATGCCGCAGTTATGGATCTCGCTCCTGCCCCGGCAGAAAGTCGTTTTAATTTCACGCGCGGTAAATCCGCTGATGATGCCAAAGTGCTGGAGCGATTTAATAAGCAAGATCGCACACCCATGCCAGCTCGGTCGCCAGAGAGAGTTGTTCAGGATAATGAAGAGGTGAAACTGGGCTTTGATGAGGCAGCTGCCAAGCGCGAAGCAGATCGTTGCTTGGAATGCGGTTGCATGGCCTATGATGACTGTGACTTCAAAACCCTCTGTATTGATAATGATATTAATCTGAACAAGACCGGCATGGGTACAGCACCGGCGTACAGCTTGGATCGTTCTCACGCCATGCTGGATGTTGATCTGAACAAATGCGTGTACTGCCGCCGCTGCGTCAATGCCTGTGCATACGATGCTCTGGAGCTGACCGCTTCAGTGGATGAGCAGGGCAGGGCGACCGGTATTTCGCTGCGTTTTAACGAGAACTGCGTGAACTGCGGCAACTGTGCTGACTTTTGCTCTACCGGCACCATTAATAAAAAGGATGTGTTGGCGCCGATCCTCAATGAAGAAACCCGTAAGGTGCGTACCACCTGCCCCTATTGCGGAGCTGGCTGTCAGATGCAGCTCAAGGTCAAGGGCGACACCATCATTGAAGCCACCTCGGAATCGCATTTGGCTCCCAACTACGGGGCACTCTGCGTTAAAGGCCGCTTCGCCTTCAACTTTGCTCAGGATAAAAAACGCCTGACCAGCCCGCTGGTTCGCCGTGACGGCAAGCTGGTGGAGGCTTCGTGGGACGAGGCCTATGATGTTATTGCCGAGCGGCTGACCAAGGTCAAGAAGGAGCATGGGTCGGATTCCATTGCTGGCTTCTCCTGTGCCCGGGCAACCAACGAGGAAAACTTCCTCATGCAGAAGTTCATGCGCACGGTGATCGGGACCAATAATATCGATCATTGTGCCCGGCTCTGACACGCTCCCACGGTGGCCAGTCTGGCCATCACCTTCGGTTCCGGCGCAATGACCAACTCCATTGCCGATGTCGTTAACAATAAAACAGATCTCTTTTTCATGATCGGGTCCAACCCAGACACCAGTCATCCCACCATCGGCCTGCGTATTCATCAGGCCTTGGACAAAGGGGATGCGAAATTGGTGGTGGTTGATCCGCGCAGGACCAAGCTGGCAGAACGAGCTGATCTCTGGCTGCGTATTCAGCCGGGTACGGACGTGGCCCTGCTCAACGGCTTGATGCATATCATCCTGAAAGAAGATCTTTGGGATAAGGACTTTGTTGCCCAGCGCACCGAGGATTTTGAGGAGATGAAGGAGATGGCGGAGAAATATCCGCCTGAGCTGGTTTCCGAAATCACCGGTCTGCCGATCAGTCAACTGGAACAGGCCGCCCGCATGTATGCGGCTCCGGGTCGCAATGCGGTCTACCACGGTATGGGTATCACCCATTATCACACAGGTACGGACCGGGTCAAATCTATTGCCAATATGGCCATGCTCTGCGGCAAGGTCGGCGTTGAAGGCGGCGGCTGTAATCCGTTGCGCGGTCAGAATAATGTCCAGGGTGCCTGCGATATGGGAGCTCTGTTCAATACCCTGCCCGGCTATGGCAGTTTGAGCAATGACGATCTGCTTGATAAGTACGAAGAACGCTGGGGGGTGAAGATGCCTCGGCATCCGGGGAAACCGGCCACCGAGGTCTGGGATAATATCCTTCAGGATGAGATCCGGGCTCTGTATGTGTTCGGCGAAGATCCGGCCATTGCCGATGCCAATATCGGTCATGTCCATAAGGCCCTCGACCACCTGGAGTTCCTTATTGTTCAGGATCTTTTTCTTAATGACACGGCCAAGGCAGCAGATGTCGTCCTCCCGGCAGCCTCTTTTGCTGAAAAAGATGGTACCTTTAGCTCCACGGAGCGACGGGTGCAGCGGGTGCGTAAGGCGGTCAATCCTCCGGGACAGGCTAAGCCGGATTGGCAGATCTTCACGGAGCTGTCCGAGCGGATGGGCTACTCTATGGGCTATGAGAAGCCTGAAGATATCTTTGAAGAAATCTGTGAGCTGCTGCCCCAGTATCGGGGGATGTCCTATGCCCGCCTTGAGGAGGTCGGCCTGCAATGGCCAGTGCCCGATGCGAATCATCCGGGCACTCCGGTGCTCCATACCGAGTCCTTTACCCGAGGTAAGGGCCTGTTTGTGCCGGAAGAGTACATGGCACCTAAGGAGCCGGTGGATGACGAGTATCCCATGCTCTTTACCACGGGTCGCCATTATGCCCGCTATAATTTCAGCAATATGACCGGCAAAACCGAGGAGATTGATGATATCGCACCTGAGGCTCTGGCTGAAGTTAATCCAGTTGATGCCGAGCGTATGGGGATTACGTCGGGCGACATGTTGCGGTTAACCTCGCGCCGGGGAACGGTGGATATCAAGGCGGAGATCACCGAGCGGAGCCAGCCCGGTACCATCTTCACCACCTATAATTATGAGGAGACCCCGGTCAACTTCCTGACTCTGGATGCGCTGGACCGGCTTTCTCGGACTCCTGAGTATAAACTTTGTGCTATTCGGGTGGAGGTTTTGGATTGATAACAATTGAGTAGATAAAAAGTAGATAAGGGCGAACCTTCGGGTTCGCCCTTTTTTTGTATCTGGTTGGTCGGCGACATATTCGAACCCGCCATCCCGACCTGTAACCCGTATCACTGCGCATTTTGATTTTGCCCTGTGATATCGGTATCGATACATTTTTTAATGGTAACGGGGGATTTATCCTTGTCTTATAACTGTTTTTATGGTTATCAATTTATAATTAGCAAGAACTGATTCAGTTTTCGTGTTATCTATGAGTCTGTTGATTAATTCGATTTTTATAAAAAACTACACCTTATGCCACTGCATAGTGTATGGAGCAGGCCGTCAAAGGTAGTGAATCAACAGGCTCATCTATGGATGAGTGTCGATCTTATGGTGAAATTAACAGTCTGGTCTATTTGCTCTAAATAACAGTGTGATACTCTGTTTTTATTCCAGGTTATCCATACTGTTAGGTTTGATATCACTACTACATGGAGGGTATAAAATGAAATCTCTTTTTGGCGGTATGATCTCAGTGATACTTTTAGGTATCTATATTCACCTTATCAGAGTTGCTATTAAGGTTGTGTATTGCCTCCCTGAGAATGGTTGTACAGAATATCCAGTAACCTATTTCAACGTAGGAATGGCCCAAGCACTTTCCGTCGTAGGAGGCTTAGTATCTGCCCTGGTAATTGCTGAGTTAGCGGTCGTCAAACCAGGAGAACCTCTTGCGAAGCGCACGCTTTCAGAAGGCGCGTCGCAATTAGCTATACGAATCACTTCTATAGTAGCTATATTCTATGTACTTGTATGGATTGGTGCCGGACTTACAGCCTTTATGGTGGGTCTTTACCACCCAGATAAATTGCCAGCACTCACCACGTTGGGACAAGCTTGGCTTGGTTTGGCTGTGTCCTCTGCATATGCGTATTTCGGCATCAAACCACCGCCTGGTTAACCTGACACGTCGCTCCAGCCGACGTCGAAGCTATAGTGTCTCCTCGGCTGAGCTAGGCGTTCGTGTTATCTATGAGTCTGTTGATTAAGTCGATTTTTATAAACAACTACACCTTATGCCACTGCATAGTGTATGGAGCAGGCCGTCAAAGGTAGTGAATAAACAGGCTCATCTAAGGATGAGTGTCGATCTTATGGTAAAATTAACAGTCTGGTCTATTTGCTCTAAATAACAGGGTGATACTCTGTTTTGATTCCAGGTTATCCATACTGTTAGGTTTGATATCACTACAGATCAATAGGGGTCAGAATCGATTGATTTTCTGTCGCCGCCTTTCTGTTCAGGAGGGAAAAGTTTTACACCCAAACGTTCTCGCCCATTTTTTATAATGTTATCAAGTTGGCGACGATAGCCCCGTGGACATTCCGCCTGATATACAGACCCTGCTTTGTCAAAAGGAACACATATTGTACAATTTGCTCTCGGGGATGAGTTAAGCATTAATACCTCCATACAGTTATCATGGCAGTTATGATGTTGCGATCTATCTTTCCAATGATAATCATATGGTTGTTTATGTCAAAGCACCCCCTCCCCTAAATCCGTAACAGTCAGAAAAAAATTAAGAAGCCTCTGCCGCAAGCATAAGGTAACACGCCTTGCTGTGTTCGGTTCTGTCCTGCGAAATGATTTCAACCGGGACAGCGATATTGATTTCATTGTTGATATTGATGATGCTGATCCTCTCGCCTATACTGATAAGTACTTTGCACTGAAATTCGCCTTTGAACAGCTCTTCGGTCGCGGTATAGATCTGTTGGAGGAAAGGGGCCTGAAAAACCCTGTCCTGCGTCAACGGATTGAGGAGACCAAGGTGCTGATTTATGGATAAGGAGATCGAGTTATGGCTGCATGATATGGTGGTCGCCATTGATGAAATTTTCGATTTCCTTCCTGAACCTCTCAATTTTATTGCAAAAAAGGGGGACGGATTTATTTTTTTGAAAAATTGAGGGGGTTGGATTCTAGCAAAAATAGCATCCAGCTCCTTAGTTTCTCGTCTTTACGCAACAGCCATCGACACCCAACACCTTATTTTTTTTGGCTCTTTTTCCAGGCTGCAAAATCAGGAAAGTGTCTTTCAATATGAACTTCGAGATACTGACTTATTCTTTTGTCTTGATGATTTTTTACCCAGCTCTCTAAGTCTGTTAAAAAACGATCTCGTTTAGGAGCTGACTTTAAAAATTGAGTAACAATGAGAGCAACAACAACCAAAATAATTATTGTCGCTATTCCGCTGGTGGCATCATCCATATCTCTCCTCTATCTTTAGCTTTTACTACACCCCATTAAAACTAAATAATTGATAGGCCGTTTAATATTTTTTGTCAATGATTGGTTTTCCTGAGGATTTCTGAAGGAGAGTTGAGCATAAAGGATTTGGTTGGGAGAGAAGCAAAAAAGGCAGTTACCAGGAATGAGCAACTGCCGGGGGAAAATGTTGTTTTGCTCAATAACCGCTTCTTACATATTGATCCTTATAGATATTGGATCAATGGGGTCAGACTCGATTGATCCCAGAATTGGAATTGTTGCAAAAACAGCATCCGGCTCCTTTGATTCCCGTTTTCACGCAACAGCCAGTCGGCACCCCAATGCTTTGATGCCCTTGCTGACCGTGGAAAATCTCGGTGCGCCAGGCAAAGCTTGGTGCTTCTTGCAGGGTGTAAGTCCCTGTCGGGTAAGGTCTAGCCAACCCGCCCGTACCGAGTGTTGCGTGATTGGGAAGGAGAGACATACCGTCGAACGACCCGCACGAAGCGTACACAGGGAATCATATAGGCCACAGGGGGAACGGCACTCCCCTGAAGCATGGTACAGTAAGACCCTGAAACACAACATGAACCAAAAATATTATGAATGCAAACAAAAATCTAGTAATAATTGTTTCTCTATTTTTTTTATCTTCTTGTGCATTTCCTAAACCGTATTCTATAGATAAAAATCCCTCAAACTTACAGTTTTTTCCAAAAGAGTTATTGAATAATGCTGTTTCTGATTATGGAAGGATGCAGAATTTTAAGGTAAATTCAAAATATAGATATAAAAGTAAAATTTTTGAAAATGATGAAGGGAAAATATTTTTTAAGGGTGATAATTATGATCATATTTCTTCCTATATTGTCGGAATAAATAATAAGTATGAAGATTATCTTAATACCAAGATTAACAAGGAAGACAAATGTGGGAAAGATATATGTGGAAAAGAAATTAAATTAACTGAATGTGGAAATCTTTTTTTATGCGGAAAAAGCAGTAAGCATAATATTCTAATTAAAATGAGAAAATATGATACATATATAGAATATATTGATTATAATAATAGGCCTGAGAGGATTGCTTCATCAAGAAATAGGTCTTACCCTCAAAAAAAAGAATATGGCTACTCTAGTTACAAGAGAGTCTGTTCACAAGAAGAGAGGGTTAAGTGTCTTTTGTCAACATGGGGGCCTGATGTTTGCAGTCTTGCTTTTGAAGAATTTGCCGAGAAAAAATTAGATAGTGAATCATATGATACCATTACAAGCCCGCTATGCGGAAAGATGATTTCAGAGTCACTTCATCAAGAATTTACTAAAAACGACATAGCTGTTGGAGCTACAACGGGTTTACTAGATGATCTTGGTACAAAGAGCTGGCAGGCTGGTGGTTTTTGGGGTGTAATGGGAGCTGGGGTTGCTAAATTCACTTCTTTTGCTATAAAGACAGGGGTGTACAGCTCTTGCCTGGAGAAATGTGAAAATCGTAAATAGATATAAATTGGGGTTAGAGCACGTTTTTCTTTCAGACAATTGTAAATTGGGTATAAATTGGGGACAGACCACGTTTACGTTTTTTTTTATTCGACCGGGGACTCCAGCAGGATTAACTTCTCACCTGAACTTCACGCATCCAACCGGAAGATGCTGAAAATGTTTATCAAGAGTGAGAACAGCCATCGACAGAGCTTCCAAGCAGCTTCAAAGCATTTTCCAAGGATTCAGTATTGCCTGATGACTCGGGGAAAAATCCCCTTCATTTCGTGTCACGACAGTCATCTGGTATACTGATGCCGTGGCGGCGATGTACCCGTCAATAATCGACATCCTCTGTCCTGAATCCTCCGCCCGCGCCTGCATAATCCCCCATGCTTCAGCCACAGCACGATCAACAGGGAGAATCCTGTCACTGTAGTCCGCCAGCAGCGTCTCAAGCCACATCATCAGGTGGCTTTTCTTTTTTGACTCGGGCAGCCGCGTAATACCTCGTTTCAACTCTCCTATTGTGAGGGAACTCAGAAACAGGCGGTTCGCAGGAGTCCGGGCAAGCCAGTCAGTCACAGCAGTATTTGGTCGAGGTTTGACCAGCTCGGAGATCACGCATGTGTCCAGCAGATAGTTCATAAATCAAGTTCCCTCGGATATTCATGCTGTCTCTCAAACAGATCGGCATTATTGTCGATTTTTGGAGCACTTAACAGAAAGTCGGTAAACGAGGGCTTCTGCGAGGTCAATTTCTCATAATCACGGACCGACAGTACAACGACGGTATCAACACCTCTCCGCTTAACATATTGCGGCCCGTGCGTGAGTGCTTCGTTGACCACTCGACTGAATTTATTTTTGGCATCCTGAAGTGCCCAAGTTGTTCTTCTTATCATATATTGTTCTCCTTGCAGTTATTTCTTTTTAGCACCTCCCACCTAGACAGTCTAGCTGTGTTTTAGGGTATCCGTCAAGATTTTTCTTACTAATCCAATTTTTACGGCTGACATTTGGAATCGGGAGTAAATTGGGGTCATCTATGATAAGTAAAGTCAAGTGGAAAACGGAGATTTCCTGTGTCCCTGACCACCTCAGTGCTTTTTTCAGCACGGAGTTCGGTCGTCGGCAGCCTGTAAATAGTGTAAATAGGGGGACAGACCACGTTTTCGGTTTCTGCGGGAGAATGATTACGCAAAGACCCAGACTCCATTAGAATAAAAGGCACGGCTGCTTGCATAATGATGAAAAATGCATTATCTTCAAAAGAGGTTTAAATAACAGGCTGAAAATACGTCTTTAGGGAGGAGTGCCATGCCATCTTTACAAGTGAGAGAGTTGCCGGTTAATATTTATCATCGTTTGCAAAAAAGGGCGAAAGCAGAACATCGCAGTCTTGCCCAGGAGGCTGTCGTTACCTTGGCAAGAGGTATGGATACCGCTGTTTCCCATAAAGATCGCAGGAGAAAATTGCTTCGGACTATTGCTGAGCAAACATGCTTTGTAGGCGAAAAAATGGCATCTGTGGATCCTGTTCAACTTGTCAGGGAGGATCGTGAGCGATGATCGCTGTCCTTGATGTAAGTGCGGCAGTGGAAGTTGTTCTGCAACGCCCTATGGCAGGGCTGTTGAAGAGGTATCTTAGTGAGGCGGACTGGGTGATCGCGCCGACTCTGTTTATTTCGGAAGTCACGAATGTTTTTTGGAAATATCAGCGGTTGACAGACCTTTCTTTGCAGGACTGTGAGCGAGGCCTTGAACAAGCTATTGCTTTGCCTGATGATTTTATTGATGAACATGATTTTTTTCGAGAGGCTTTCAAGCTATCATCTACCTTGGGTCACAGTGTATATGATATTATGTATTTGATCGCGGCTCGAAGAAATAATGCTGTTCTTTTGACCTTAGATAAAAAATTGATCAGGATTGCCAAGGAATGCTCCATTGAGGTAGCTGAATTGTAGGCTTTATCGGTCTGTCTCCGAAGTAAAAGGGATTGCAGTAAAAATAAATCGGGATTGTATTCCATCATGTTGGTTTTTCACACCTATACCGAACCATGCTTCACAGCATTGTGACCATCATCAGGGATCTCGAACAATTCCACACCGGACTATAGCTCTGCACTCTTAAGGCTGTGGGCTGACGAGCGAGTAAAAATGAGCGACTGACGGTTGCTTGATAGCGTGTGATAAAGGGGCGGACCTTCGGGTTTGCCCCTTTTTTTATGCATTTGCAAATGAGACTTTTTGTTATAGAGTACTTTCTTTGCTTTATCTCCACCGAACCCCCATCCCGGCGAGCCGGGACAACAAAGTCACCCGCCGGAGTAAGGTAAATCCGTGGGGTGGTAACCTTAAAGATGGAAAAAAGGAGGATGGATTATGGGTGATGAGGGAAAGGGGCACGCTTCGAAAGGCAATAGTATAGAGCCGATAAAAAAAACAAAGGATTGCTGGGACAAGGCAGAGGTCATTTTCAAGTTTCTCGCTACTGCTTTAATAGTGTTATTCGGTTTTTTTGGTAATCAGCTTCTTCAGGAAAAACAAGATAAAGACAATAGTATAAAGCTGTACACCCAACTGCTCAGCAATAAAGAGGCATCTGAAAACACTCTCCGGAAAGATATGTTCAGCGATATTCTCCACTCATTTCTTCAAACAAGGAAAGATGAAGACAAAAATTCACTCACAAGAATACAGGAAATGCGTTTGAGTCTTGAATTGTTGGCAAGGAATTTCCACGAGTCTCTTGACATGAAGCCGCTTTTCAATCATTTACTTATGGAGCTCATCCGTCCTCGAAGGAAATTAAAGCATTTTGCCAGAGATCTGGAAAAGTGTTTGGAGGCAAAAGGAGATGAACAGAAGAAAATGTACGATCATGTCAAGTATGCGTCTGAAGAAATAAAAGAAATCATAGAAAATGATAATATGGAAATTAAAGAAGCCGACTTTAGCAAGGATGAAATAATAAAGAAAAAGAAAATGCTCGATAGAATGCTTAAATATTACGACAGAGAGCGGGAATCACTTATAAAAATTGCTCAAAGAGTGACCCGGAAGCAGCGTGAGGTTCTTGAGGATGTAGCAGGGAAACTGAGTCTGACTATTACATTAAAAGGCGATGAAAAAGATGATATCTGTACGGCGTACAGTCCGCTGGATTGGCTTCCTAAGGAAGAGAGCACCTGCATTTCCCGAAAAAATAGCGATGAAAAGAATGAAGACTATGTCATCAGCGGAGTATCCACGCCAGGTACCTTACTTACATTCAAAGACGCTGAAGGGAAGGAAGATGAAGCCTCTTTACGTTATTTTTTGATGAGGGTTCGATATATTTATCCGAGGTGGAAACGGGTTTACGTCGAAATTCTGACCTGCCCTGTGGGGAAAGACGAAATAATGACGGAAGGCGAATGCAGAAAATCGGCGTATAAAGAAACTGGACGTTTTTGGCTTGAGTATTTTGATTTTCCCCTCATAGATAATACCTATATCAATAGTGCGCAGCGCTATTCTGTAATTCTCGAAGGCTTTGAAGCTGATAAGGATGGAGAGGATGAAAAGGCCAAAATCACCTTGCTCTATTATCCTGCTTCGTACGCTGGGATGAAAGAGAAATCTTTTTATAATAACAAAATGATGAGAAGTCTTTTGAAATCAAATTTGTTTTCGGAAGTAGACAGCGTGAAAAGGTAACACCATACCCACTTGAATACTTTGATTTTGTTGCGCTGTCAAAGCAAAGCCGGGATCCGAGAGAAAACCTGTCTGAAGAACGGGGAAAATAGAGAAGAGAACGAAGAAAAGAAACAAAAACAAAACCATCCCTACAAAACCATCCCTACAAAAGCAGGGATGGCAACGACTAGCCGATGCAGTTAATTGACTCTGACCTCAGTCTTACAGAAAACACCACCATCATTCGGTTGCCCGCTGTTCATATCATAGTGCAGCAGATAAATAGTATTTCGACTTTTGTTCATCCCAACATCATTGAGAGGCTTGCCCGTGCCGCTCGTATTCCCAATCAACGAACCGCGCAAAGCCGTTCCATTATCAAAAGTGATTTTTCCTTTGCCTACTTGAAAAGTACCCTTATCCGTTTTCATGTAAAGGAGAATTCGCTTCGCATCCCGGTCAAAATTGAGCTGAATCCCGTTGCATGAGCCGATCCAAGTTTCCGCAGACACTGAGCCAGCCAAAAAAAGCAGACCTAAAACAGAACCAGCCAAAAGTTTTACAACTTTCATAAGTAATGCCTCCTCAAAATTTAATAGGAATAAAAAAGAGATAGTTAAATCTAATAAATAACTTCATTCAATAAGTCAAGAATAACCCTCTGTTTTGTCATAAAAATATTTTTATCTTGTTGAAAAAAGTCGGAATAAGATAATGCCGCCCTATCATGTCGTACTTGATTGACTTTTTAACTTTGACATGTTTTTTTTGAACACCTTGAGGTCAGTGGTGAGATTTCCTTGGAAGCAATCTCTTTCCAGCTTGCCCTTTCACCTAACGGAGAAACTATTGCAGTTTCCTATAAAAATGCGCTCATGGTCTCTTATGTGGATGTGGCCACTGATACTGTTTCCACACTCCACCTTGCTGAGCCGCCAGCAGGGTGCCGTAGGGGCGACTGGCGGTCACCCTGTTATTCCGAGGCACCAAAAAAAGGGCGAACCTCTGGGTTCGCCCTTTTTTATTCGTTGTATCCGCTTCATCCGCTGCGCTGCTATGCCCCCCCCCACGCCTCCCTCCAGCACAGCCACCTTTTGATATCCCTACCCATTCCACCCCGGATCATGTACAGTGTCCGCAAAAAAGAAAGGAGCCGAGCCGCAGTATGCGTGACATTGATAAGTATGACATCGATAAGCATAACATCGACAAGAAGGAACTCAGCGAAACAGATATCTGCGACCAATTCATCACCCCAGCCCTGAAGCAGAGCGGGTGGGACCAGCGCCGCCAAATCCGGCGAGAATATCCGCTCACACCGGGGCCGATCATTGTCCGCGGCAATATGTCGGTGCGCAATAAGAAAAAACGGAAATTTGCCGATTATGTCCTGTCCTATGAACCGGGCGTGCCTGTGGCGGTGATTGAGGCCAAGAAGAACACCCATACGGTCAGTCACGGTCTCCAGCAGGCCCTGGGCTATGCCGAGATTCTCGACATCCCCAGTGTGTTCAGTTCCAACGGTGATGCCTTTGCCAGCCATAACAGGGCTGCCGAGCCGGGTCAGGAAATCGAGAACCAGTTCTCCCTTGTCGATTTTCCTTCGCCCCAAGAGCTTTGGCAACGTTATAAGGCTTATCGCGGTATTCAGGAAAGCAACAAGATCCAGGATAACTCGAATACGAATAACCAAGGCAGCAGCGACCAAGATAGTAATGACCAACTCCTGCTCCAGCCCTATCACACAGACGGCACAGACAAAGAACCCCGCTATTACCAGCTTGAGGCCATCAACCGGGTTATGGAGGCAGTGGTCAAAGGACAGCAGCGGATGCTCCTGGTCATGGCCACAGGCACCGGCAAGACCTACACCACCTTTCAGATCATTTGGCGGCTCTGGAAGGCAGGAAAGGCCCGCCGTATCCTCTTTCTTGTGGACCGCAATATCCTGGCTGATCAAACCCTGGTCAACGATTTCAAACCCTTTGGCTCAGTCATGACCAAGGTCAGGAATCGGAACTTTGATCCGGCCTATGAGATCCACCTAGCCCTGTATCAGTCCGTCACTGGGCCAGATGAAGCAGACAAGGCCTATAAGAACCTCTCCCCGCATTTCTTCGACCTGATTGTGATTGATGAGTGCCACCGGGGCAGTGCTGCCGAGGATTCCGCCTGGCGAGAAATCCTCGATTATTTCTCCTCAGCTGTCCAGCTGGGCATGACCGCCACGCCCAAGGAGACCAAGTATGTCTCCAATATGACCTATTTCGGCGAGCCGGTGTACACCTACAGCCTCAAACAGGGCATTGAAGACGGCTTTCTCGCCCCCTATAAGGTGATCCGCATCCATATTGACAAGGATATCGAGGGCTGGCAGCCTGCTGCGGGCCTGTACGATGACCTGGGCAAGGAGGTGGAAAGCCGGGTCTACGACCGCAAAGACATGGATCGCATCCTGGTCCTGGAACGGCGGACCCAGCTGGTGGCCCGGCGGGTCATGGCCTTTCTCAGGGCAACCGATCCCATGGCCAAGACCATCATCTTTTGCGAAGACATTGACCAT
>CBFDDU010000013.1:0-30922 GCA_965603655.1 uncultured Candidatus Electrothrix sp.
GCAGGCTCCTCATTTACTCCCAAATCAAACCCATAATCCGACGCAACCTCATCAACCGCCGCAATCAAGGCCCCAACGGTCTCAGGTTGCACTGATCCACCCTGATAATCCGTATACAGATCAACATCCTTGGGCAGAGAGTAGCGGGTGCGAACATCCGCTTCAGCCTCAGCCAAGCTGTTTCCTTGATACACCCTGCTCTGCACAGCCGTGGAAACCGGCGAGACAAATTCATGCTTCCCTGCCGGAGCTGACAAGGCGACCACCGGGCTCTTCTCCTTTTGGGTCGACTCGACCACCAAAGGAAACTCCCCCAGACTCTTCGCCGGAATCGTGACCGAGTAGGTGCCATCAGCATTGGTCCGGGCGGAAGGTTCGTCAGTATCGCATTTGCCGTTGCCGGAAATATCCAGACAGACTGTCATGCCCGCAGGAAAACTGCGGTCGACTTGGCCGAGGAGTTCGACCTTGATGTTGTCTTCAGAACAACCGCTCAAGGCACAGGAAATAATGAGAAGGGGCAGGAACAAGGAACGAAGTGCTCGAGTGACGGGCAACGACATAATCTTTTCTCCGGTAAGAGGGAGGCGTAATATGTTTCAATCTGAACTGATTGGATTTGACGAACCTACTCTTTATAACAACATAACCAAATACCACAAGCATAAATACGCCATCATTACAAACAACTAGACCGACACACCCGCAACATACTGATATAAAAAAATTATTACAAAACCCCAAAAAAACACTTTTTAAACCTATCCCCCCTCAACAGATCACTTTCTACACATCATTCACGCTAAAAATAGGGTGTTGAGAACCCAACAAGAAGACAAGACAACACCCCACTCCGCCCCCCCTTGTACGATGCAGGCTTGTAGGGGGAGGTCCCTGTGCCTACCCATTTTAGCCTGCCCATTTTATCTACCTAATTTCCAAGGCAAAGCCTTCCGGTGAATAAATGTTTGAAAAGAAACCCTGATTATGGGATGATAGAAAAAATTAATTCAAGCATACTCTCTCTGCTTTATGCAGGTAACATGACCTAGTTCCAGATGCCTCCACGTAAAAAAACACCTCCTGCCGCCCCGAAAGCGCCAGCCAAGCATTTTGCTTTCCACCTCACCCTGAGCGGTGTTGCCGGGATAGCCCTGGCCACCTTCTGCCTCTTTCTCTGGATGTTCTTCCTGGGGATGTGGGCTGGCAGAACCATCATATCCCCCTGCCCCTCTGTTCCGCTTGTAAAACAAGCGCAGCTGGAAACAACACTAACCGATACCGATATAAGGGATTCCCCCGCGATATGCGTCCAGCCCAGGGAACGAAAAAAACGCATCTCACCCAGCGAGCCCTCCATATATCAGGGCCCCTGACCTCAAACCAAGCTATCAACATGATATTATATATAAACAATTTGCACCCTTGACCAAAGAACGGTAAAGAGGTACGTTGGAAAAATTTTGAATAATTCAAGAAAAGATAAAAATACTCTCCCACCCGCCCCTTGGAGCGGAGGGAATAAACCTGAAAGCTTGGTCATGAAGAACAGTACAGCCGATTGCAGATGCAAGAGCACATCAAGCCTGATGAAAATCCCCATCCGTCCGGCCCGGATGAGCGATGTTAAGGATATCCACAGCCTCTTGCAGCAGTTTGCCAATAAAGGCCTGCTCTTAGGGCGATCCATCAGCTCGCTCTATGATCAGCTGCGCGATTTTATCGTCTTTGACGATAACGGTATCCAGGGGGTTTGCGCCCTCCATATCTGCTGGGAAAACCTGGCAGAGATACGGTCGTTGGCCGTCGCAGAACAGCACCAGGGCAAGGGCATCGGCAGGCAGCTGGTGCATTCCTGCCTTGATGAGGCCTGGAGCCTGGAGATTGGTCGGGTCTTCACCCTGACGTATCAGGCTCCTTTTTTCAGAAAGCTGGACTTTCAACATATAGAAAAGAATGATCTGCCCCATAAGATATGGAGCGACTGTCTCCAATGCCCGAAATTTCCCGACTGTGATGAAGAGGCATTAATCTGGACAGCAGAGGAGAAGTAGGGGCACGGCATGCCGTGCCCCTCCCCCCCTGCATATACTAAAAACACGGGTCACTGATATGTACCGGATTGACCTGCAAAAAAAGAAGACTAAGAGAACCTCTGGTTCTGCTTGCGGAGAGATGGAATGATAGGCAAAGCGTTAACCAAAGTATTCGGCAGCAAGAATGATCGCGAGGTCAAGGCATTGCGCAAGGTGGTCGAGCAGATCAATGCGCTGGAACCCACTGTGGAGCCGCTCAGCGATATCCAGTTACAGGAAAAAACCACGGAATTCAAACAGCGTTATGCTGACGGGGAATCCTTAGATGACCTCCTGCCCGAGGCCTTTGCTGTCTGCCGAGAGGCGGCAAAGCGGGTCCTGGGCGAACGCCATTACGATGTCCAGCTTATTGGCGGCCTTGTCCTCCATCAGGGCAGGATTGCGGAGATGAAAACCGGTGAGGGCAAAACCCTGACCTCCACTTCTCCGGTCTATCTCAACGCCCTGAGCGGCAAGGGCGTACACGTGGTCACGGTCAACGATTACCTAGCCAGCCGCGACGTGGAATGGATGGGTAAGCTCTACAATTTTCTCGGCCTGAGCACCGGGGCCATTGTCCATGACATGGACGATGCCTCACGTCGGGAGGCCTATGCTGCTGATGTCACCTACGGGACCAATAATGAATTCGGCTTTGACTATCTGCGCGATAATATGAAATTCAGCACAGAGGATTTCTGCCAGCGCGGTTTCAATTTCACCATTGTCGACGAGGTGGACTCCATCCTCATTGATGAGGCCCGAACCCCGCTGATCATCTCCGGCCCGGCAGACATGTCCACGGACATGTACCTCAAGGTCGACCGGATCATGAAAAACTTCAAAGAGGAAGAGCATTACACCAAGGATGAAAAGGCCCGGCAGGCCCTGCTCACCGATGAGGGTGTCATTCTCGGCGAAGAGCTGCTGGGCGTGGATAATCTTTATGATCCGAGCAATATCAACCAGCTCCACCATATCAATCAGGCCCTCAAGGCCCATGTCCTGTTTCAGCGGGATGTGGATTATATTGTCAAGAACGGTGAGGTCGTCATTGTTGATGAATTCACCGGCCGGACCATGGAGGGGCGTCGATATTCTGACGGCCTTCATCAGGCCCTGGAAGCCAAGGAAGGGGTGAAGATTGAAAAGGAAAACCAGACCCTGGCCTCCATCACCTTTCAGAATTATTTCCGGATGTACGATAAGCTGGCCGGTATGACCGGTACAGCGGACACCGAAGCGCCTGAGTTTAAAAAGATCTATGATCTGGACGTGGTCATCATTCCTACCAACCGGGATATGGCGCGAAAAGATTATGCGGATGTCATTTACAAAAATCAGGCAGCCAAATACCGGGCCATTGTCCGGGAGATCAAAGAACTGCACGAAAAAGGCCAGCCGGCACTGGTGGGAACGATCTCCATTGATGTTTCGGAGAAAATATCCAGAATGCTCAAAAAAGAGCGAATTCCCCACGAGGTGCTCAATGCCAAGCACCACGAACGAGAGGCGGAAATCATCGCTGATGCCGGACAAAAAGGCAAAATCACCATTGCCACCAATATGGCCGGGCGCGGTACGGACATCAAGCTGGGTGAAGGGGTGTGTGAGGCAGGCGGTCTCCATATCCTCGGAACCAGTCGCCATGAATCACGCCGTATCGACAACCAGCTTCGTGGTCGTTCCGGTCGCCAGGGTGATCCGGGCTCCTCCCGTTTTTTCCTTTCTCTGGAAGACGATCTGCTCCGTATTTTCGGTTCCGGAAAACTGGGCACGATTATGGACAAATTGGGTATGGAAGAGGATGAGCCCATTGAGCACTCCATGATCTCCAAGGCTATTGAGAACGCCCAGCGCAAGGTGGAGGGTCATAACTTTGATATTCGTAAGCATCTGCTGGAATATGATGATGTTATGAATAAACAGCGTGAGGTCATCTACACTCAGCGGCGGGAAGTCCTGAAAAGTGAAGATGTCCAGAGTATTATCAAAGATATGATGGAGGATCTGGTTGACAATTTTGTGGCTGAGACAGCGCAGGATCGCACACATCCCGAGGATTGGGAGTGGGATGCCTTAAACGACCGGGCGGAAGAGGTGTTCAATATCAAAGCCGGCTGGATGGACACGGACCCCGCTGAAATGGATGCCGACTCTTTGCGGGAAAAATTGCAGGCAGCGGTTGATCAGGCCTATAAGGCCCAGGATGAACGCAACCGGGCTGATCAAATGCGCCAAATTGAGCGCATGATCCTTCTCCAGATGGTGGACACCCTCTGGAAGGAACACCTGCTCAATATGGATCATCTCAAAGAGGGGATCGGCCTGCGCGGTTACGGGCAGAAAAATCCGCTGGATGAATACAAGAAAGAAGGGTATGAACTCTTTCTGTCCATGATTGAGACGGTTAAGCAACAAACCATCACCACCCTGATGCATGTCCGAATTCTCCAGAGCGATGAAGTGGATCGCTTCGAAGAGGAGCAGCGGCGCAAACAGGAAGAGGAGTTGGAGCAGGCTAGGCTTTCCTCTGCCTCAATGGGTTCCGGCGAAGAAGGACCGAAAACGGTCCGTCGCGATGCAGACAAGGTCGGGCGTAATGCCCTCTGTCCCTGCGGCTCCGGCCAGAAGTACAAAAAATGCTGCGGCAAGTTACGTTAAGTAGGGGCAGGTCCCTGTGCCTCTGCCCGTTGCATATCCCCCGCCCTGAATGTTCAGGATGACGTTCAGGGCGACATGCAGGGCGAACACAGGGGGTCGCCCCTACGAAAACCCTGCACATAAAAAATGCGAAGGGCTCAATATAACGGCTGAGTTAAAAAATAGGTTTCTGTTTCAGGAATGAAAGCCCCGAATCCCAAAAAAGATCCCAGAAAAGATTCCAGGAAAGCAACCGGGCGTGCCGGTGAGGATCTCGCGGCACAGTACTTGAAGCAACAGGGCTATACTATCCTGGAACGCAATTACCGCTTACGGATTGGCGAGGTTGATATCATCGCCCGTGATGGTGAGTACCTCGTCTTTATTGAGGTGAAAACTCGACGAAGCACAAGATTCGGCAGCCCTTTCGAGGCCGTAGATGCCCGTAAGCAGCAGCAGATCGTTAAGATTGCTTCCGCCTATCTTCAAGGGAAGGAGCTTCCTGTTCGTTTTGATGTGGTTGCTGTCCACCTGAACGAGCAGGGTGTACGCGTTGAGATTCTGAAAAATGCCTTTTAAACTCTGTATGACCCAGAAGGAATGCCATTATTACAAATCATTACAGTAAAAGGCACTGCGAAGGACGAGTCGTCACAAACTCTATCAGTCACGCTCAGGATAATTCGAGCGCAGCAGAAGATTCTGCACCTGTTTCATCGTCTGAAAATCCATATGAAACGGCTCAAAAAGAATAAGGTCGTCCTCAAGATCAAAAATATTATTAGTGATAAACTCTCTTCCCAGCAAGGCCGGGTCAACAGCCTTACAAAAAAGTGTTGCTTGCAGAAAGAAAAAGCTATCCAGCTTCATGGAAAGAAATTCCACAGCCACACCGTGCTTGGAAATTCTAGTAATGGTACCAACCGCGTGAACAGACTCCTCGGAAAACAAACCGGATTGTTTCAGGCTGATTATGCACACATCGCCAAGCACCTGCTGGAAATCGCCTTCAATATATAGCCCGCCAAGGCTAACATTATCCACAAAGTGCTTATATTCCACTGTGCCGAAATCAAGTCGAACTGCCCACTGGATATTTACCCGTGAAAATCTACGCCTATTTTTTTCTTCCATAACAACCACCTTTCATCTATAGAATCCATATATCCACTCTGAAAAAAAATCCGGCTGTCTCCATTTCTCTCTATATATTGATAGTTTCGTAAAAAGTCAAATTTTTCGTTTTTGGCAACGACAACTCAATAGGTTACGAAGCAATAATTGGATAATCTGAATTTTTCACAAATCCATCATCTATTGTATCTCTTTCAAAAAAAATAAGAAAGGGGTACCCAAAACGCACGTGGAGTCCATACCATGCTGTTCCAGCCTGGGTCGTAGCGCCCCTCTTACCTTTCCCTCACAGCAGCAACAGCATTATAGGCAAGAAGCCATTTCCAGCCCGCGTCTCCGCACCTTCCCAAAGAAGAAGCAGAGTGCCAATGGCACGCCTCCCGTAGCATCTCAGAGGAGGAGCCGCAATGATAACTCCAGCTAATTTCTTGACAAAGACATCAGCTCTCTTTAGGATGGCTCGTAATCATTCATGCCCAGAAAACAGCAGTATCTCACGGAGCATTATTTTGTCAATTTAAAGGGTAACGGAGCATTATGAAACCTATTGCCGTGACCATGGGATGTCCCGTCGGGGTCGGCCCAGAGATCCTTCTTCGGTTCTTTGAACGTCTTGAGAACACGACAGAATTCCCGCCCGTCGTGCTTGGTGATTTCGCCGTACTTTCCCGCACAGCCCAACAGCTCCGGATCCAGGCGAAGCCGGTTTCTTGGCATCCTGGCAACGAGATCAGGCCGGGCACTGTTCCGGTTATGGAGGTCTCACAACTCAAGGCCGAAGGGCTGCACTGGGGCAAACCAACCCGAAAGACCTCGGTTGCTATGGCAGGGTACATCCGCGCTGCGGTCGAACATACCCAGCGCGGAGATTTTGCCGCAATGGTCACCTGCCCTATCTCAAAAAAAGCGCTGAATAATGCCGGAATCCATTTCCCCGGCCACACCGAGATGCTGGCCCATCTGACAAAGACCGATCATTACCGCATGATGCTGGCAGGCTCTCGCTTACGGGTGGTCCTGGTGACCATTCACGAACCCCTGGCAAAGATTGCTGAGATGTTAACTGTTGCGGAAATTCAGGATTGCATCAGAATGACAGCCAAGTCATTACGCAAGGATTTCTCCATTCGCTCTCCCAGAATAGCAGTGGCTGCCCTCAACCCCCACGCCGGTGAGCAGGGCATGTTCGGGCAGGAGGAGATCGAGATTATCAAACCGGCCCTGGATCGATATGATCAGGGAGACTGGGAGGCCGAGATCAGCGGTCCATGGCCTCCGGACACAATCTTTTACAAAGCTGCCAACGGCGAATTCGACGCCGTGGTCTGTATGTACCACGATCAGGGGTTGATCCCCTTTAAGCTGCTCCATTTCCAGGACGGCGTCAACGTCACCCTGGGCCTGCCCATTGTCCGCACCTCTGTGGACCACGGCACCGCCTATGATATCGCAGGCCAGGGCAAGGCAGATTCGGCCAGCCTAGAGGCGGCCTGGCAGATGGCAGCGCAAATTGCCCAAAACAGAACAGGAGTACACAGATATGGAAAAAGGTATGCTGGTTGCCTTTGAAGGCATTGACGGCACCGGAAAATCAACCCAATTGCAGGCCTTGGCCGATTTTCTTAAGGGGCAAGGCTTCTCGGTGATTACCACCTATGAGCCCACGGACAGCAAATACGGTCGTCGGATCAGGGCATTATATCGGGATCGGAGCAGCTGCACTCTGGAGGAAGAACTGAATCTCTTTCTGGAGGATCGCCGCCTTCATGTAGACGAGCTGCTTGAACCGGAGCTGGCTGCCGGTAAAATTATCCTGACAGACCGCTATTATTATTCCACAGCAGCCTATCAGGGGGCAGCAGGTATGGACACGGACGAGATCTTTGCCCGCAACAGCTTTGCACCGGTGCCGGATCTGGTCCTTCTCCTCACTATGAATCCTGAAATCTCTATTGCCCGCATCTGTGAGGGACGGGGCGAGGAGCTCAATGATTTTGAGCAACTGGATCAATTACGTAAGGTTGCTGACCATTTTGCGGCCTTTGAGGATTCCTGCATAGCCCGCATTGATGCTGCCCAGCCTCCTGAGCAGGTTCAAGAAGAGATCCGAAAAACCGTGCAGGAGCGTCTCTTCTGAACCGTACTGTTTTCCGGCTCACTCCCCGATGATCTTGACCAGTACCCGTTTTTTGCGCCGCCCGTCAAACTCGCCGTAAAAAATCCGTTCCCAGGTACCGAAATGGAGCTTGCCTTCGGTAACGGCCACCACCACCTCCCGCCCCATAACCTGCCGTTTCATATGAGCATCGGCATTATCCTCATAGCCATTATGGCGGTACTGGGAGACCGGGGCATGGGGGGCGAGCTTTTCCAGCCAGACCTCATAGTCATGATGGAGACCGGACTCATCATCATTGATAAAAACCGAGGCGGTGATATGCATGGCGTTGACCAGGCACAGTCCCTCTTGAATGCCGGATTCTGCCAGGCAGACCTCCACCTCCGAGGTGATATTAATAAATTCCCGGCGGGTCTTGATTTCAAACCAGAGTTCTTTATGATAGCTTTTCATCTGTTCTCTCTCTTTTCTCTGCTTGCTCTATCCCGGAAAGTTATTCTCCGGTTCCTGTGTAAACTCCCATCCCACCCCTCTGGGGTGGGACAACAAAACATAAAAGTTCATTATGCGACTCCAAGGAGTCACCCCGTACTTTCATATAAAAACTTAGGCAATACCGTAAAAAACGAAAAAAATCAACATCCACCCGGCCTCCATACTCTTTTCCCCTTGACCAGCCCTCTGCATTGCGCTACAGAACCCTTATTCAGAAACAAACAGGACAAGCAATTGTTTTCATAAAAAATATTAAACATGATTATCATTCCCACATCAACAGGAGGTCTCCTATGCATCTTATGTGCCCCGTGTCCTTTAAGCAGATCAACGAAAACGCCGTACGGATCAACGCCGCCTTGGCCTTCCTGTCCATCCTCCTTTTTCTGCTGACTCCCTGGAAATGGATCATCCTGATTGTCGCTGGAGACTTTTTTATCCGAGGATTTCTCAATCCGCAATACAGTCTGTTTGCCAATATCAGCAAGAATCTTCTTCCCCTTCTCAAGGTCAAACCGGTCATGGTCGATGCTGGCCCGAAGATCTTTGCCGCCAAAATAGGTTTTTTCTTCTGCTGCTTGCTGACGGTCTCATGGATCTTCGCTCTTGACCAAACGGCCCTGATTGCGGGAGCACTCTTTATGACCTGTGCCGCCCTTGAGGCCGTCTTCAAATTTTGTGTAGCCTGCCAGATATACCCCCTCATCTATAGCTTGAAAAATGCAAAAGCCGAGCAGTAGAAAGACTCGCTCCAGAGCAGCAACCTCTTCTCTGGAAACAAATCTTTTCAGCGAAAAACTATTGACAGCACCTTCCCTAAAATGGTAGATAGAGCCTGCACAAAGATTATATCGGAACGTGGCGCAGCCTGGTAGCGCACTTGACTGGGGGTCAAGGGGCCGGAGGTTCAAATCCTCTCGTTCCGACCAGTAATATGAAGGAGTTAAGCGGAAACGCTTAACTCCTTTTTTTGTTTTTTGCAACAGAATGAGCGCGTAGGGAACCTACAAAGGACATAAGAAAAATCGTGCTCCGTTTTCCCTATATACCCTGAACTGATTTTTTCGGTTCAGGGTTTTTTTATTGCTGATGGATTAACGGGAACGGTTAGCTCAAGAGTGGGACAGACACAAGAGGGGCGTGAAGAAAGAGGGGGTACCGCTGTATCTCTGTTGCGTATCAGGCAGCCAAAAGCACCTTGGACAGCGGCTGATATTCCTCCGATGTAAAGAGGTCCATTCCTTTTGGCAGGTGAAAGCTTGTTCGACATAACAGACGAAAATGAAGCGGTGCTTCAGGATTAACCTTTTCTACAATCAGGCGAAGCGTTATCGCCTCCTGCACCTGTCGCAACTCCTTGTTCAAATACCGAGGGCAGTAACCGACCTTGAGTTTTTCGTCTGTCTCCAGTACCAGGGCGAACCGGTCATGTTCGTTATGGTCTTCTCGTTTCAGCTTGAGAATATCACCCGCCTGTAAACGGGCAAGACCTTCAAGGTTGATTCGGTCAAGATAGCGCAGGCCGTGACTGAAGAAATAAACAGAGTATTCCCCCTGTGCGTCCGGTTCCGGTTCAGGAAAAACGCATAAAGAATCCGTGGCCCGTTTGCCCCCGGATCGGCCCAACAGCAATAGAGGGTCGTTGTTTCCATTCTCCATATCAAGCCAGCGGACATAATCGGGATATTCCGGCCTGGATGCGTAAAGAAGTCTGTTGCGGAACAGAGGAAACAGGTCTTCGGAAAAGTATTTCGCGTTCAGGTCCGTCATTCTGCCGAGACAACTGAAACGGGGTGTTGCTTCAGCACCCTGTGTATAGACAAAACGGTACACCCCATCCTCTCTGGTAAGGCGGCCTACAGTATACCAAAGCCGTGTTTCCGGGTCTTGCCATGCGATAAAAAGTGATTTCATTGTCCTGCTGATGCTGAGTTAAGTAAACGTTCCCGGTTGTGCCGGAGCAGGGAGAGCGCAAAGTCCTTCCCAAAAGAGCTGATATATCCGTCGGGAAACGCATTGAAAATCAGGCGGCAATCCTCTTGGTTGATAGTTCGTAACCGATCAAGCCATACCGCCGCCGCACGGGGTCTCTTCTGCGCAGCCCGAACAAAGGCATCCAGGGTGTACAACGGCTTTTTGTCGTTCCTGCCTTCATAGATAGCGGATCGTGCCCGTTGTACATAATACTCCACGCTTCTTCGTTTGTCACGGGTTGTCAGTCTGTCTTCACGTTCATAGTCCTGTACATTATATCCCAAAGATACGGCGTGATCAAAGGTCGGTGATAAATGGGTACATTTCTGGTAGGTTATAAGGCCCCAGTTTTCATGGTGTCGATCCTGATTGGCTATCCAGGTATCAAGCAGGAGATAGCCGGTAAAAACATCAAATGCCGTTTTTATTGCCCTGTCGGGTGGTTGCCAGTCCAGAGGCAGAAGAAAGCTTTCCTGCATCAGCAGGGCGTGAATACGGTTCAAGGTATGGTCACGATTACCAAACTTTTTTCCCGCCGGATAACCGGGAGCTATTTCGGCCAGCAGTTCGTTGCCGTGTTCAAGGTGCGCGTCTTTGGGAAAGAGTAAAGGGGTGAGCACACCCTGTTCACCCTTCCAGGTTGCCAGCTCGTATGAAGCACAGGGCAGGCCGAGCAGGTTGCACAGTTCAGCCGCCGCCTTTTCAGCCCAATTCTCACCGGTTCCGGGTCTTCCGATCTTGAAGAGGTGCAAGGTATTATCAAGGTGGAACCAGAATTTTTCCTTGGTTCCGAGTTGCTCCGGCAGCTCCGGGATGCTCTCGGATATTTCAATGATTTGGTATGTTCCCACCCTCACCCTCTGGATTTTTTAGTTGCTGCTACGGACGATATGCGTTGAATTCTGAAGTGGTTTAAACATAGGTTGGTGGGGTTGGCAAGGGGGAAGTGCGGCGGGCTTGATGGTTTGGTGTCCGTCACAATGAGAACACAGCCTGAAAACTAACTAAAAAATCTCAGTGATTCGTTATTCTCTGAACGCATACAACATTTTTTGTACTTTTTCCCCGAACCACAGGGACATTTATCATTTCTTCCATATTTTACAGCCATTCTTCTATAGGGTTTATTCTTTTTGCTTCTTTCTTCAAACAAAGAACTGCGAGAAGTAAAAATATCACTTAGTATCCGCTTCTCTTTGATAAGACTTTCAGCTTCATCTTTTTCTTCCTGAGTTAGATCATCAAAATATTCTATCGAAAGAATATCTTCTGATCGGCCTTTTGCCTCTTTAGGCTCTGTCGAAATACATACTAAATCCTTGGCTGTTGGATATAAATATTTTGCAACAAGTAAATATTGCTGCATGAACGTCAATCGTTCACTTCTATAGTCATCATAATTCTCATTTTTAACCTTTGGCAAAAAAAGAAAAACAAATAGTTTCTCTGACCTATCAGGTGAATATACTACCCTGCTAGATCGTTTATCATGAGGCACTTCATCAAATTTTTCTATAAATGCCCTTGAAAGTAAGGTTCTTGACAATCTATTTTCAGCCGCTAGCTTTTTCACTGCTCTTTCATGATATTCAAATTCTATTTTTTTTGATTCTTCATAAACAGTCGCTTGTAAAACATGATTCGCAAAATGTCTTATAAGACGATCCCATAAATCACTTTCCTTGCGTTCACTGCATAATAGCTCATATTCTTGGCTATTTTTAGTATTATTCCATAACCCATCTGATAATAAAATCGGTTCATTTGTAGTTGAAAAAGAAAAAAATGGATTATTTTTCATGAAATAATAGGCCAACATTTCTTCTTCACCGGAAGAATAAATTACAGCTCCATTCTTAATATTTTCTTCCTTAAATTTTAAATAATCAGTAAAATCTGAAATTGTGTCTAACTCAGTCATTAGTAAGTCAAGAGAAAACTTATCTAAAACGTGAATAAATGTTTTGTCGGAGAAAAAATTACCTAGTGTAAATGGATACTCAGAACATTGACTTTCATCATAAAGATAATTCTGTATGAAAGTACCTGAGCTTTCACCACCAAAATGATGAACAGCGGCTTTGTAAGAGTTCCAAGTAACCGCTATCAAATGAATCTCATAATTATGTTGATTAAGGAAAATTGGAAAATGTTTTTTGCATTCTTTATCAAGATACAACCTGTCTGGATGTTCTTTTATCCATGATTCTGCTCCATATAGTTGCTTTAATGATTTTATTACTGATTTTGAAAACCACCTTTTCCAAGCTACATGAAGATCAATATTAGAATTAAACGATATGTCTTTATCAGAAAAAACTATTATTTTTCTTTCAAAAACCACTAATAAATCACATAATTCTCTACCTTGACCTGTTTTGGAAATTCCTTCATTAGTATAAATATTTGGATAAGACCAAAGACCAAAAAACGTATCCTCAGAGAGTTTTGCAAGATATTTTTCGGTTTTGGTTAAACCTTTTTGTTTAAGAATTGGCCTAAGCATTTCCAGGCACCCATGATCTTTTTCACTTTTCAGAAGTTTTTCCGCCCCTTTTTTATCCACAATCTGACAGTCTGCGAAGATAATACAACTTTGATTTCAGTTTTTCCTGCTTTTTCCGATATTTCTTACACCCCAAATCGAATCTTTAGATTTTCGGACACACCGACAACAGAATTCCGCTCTGATCATCTGAAAACCATTTTATCCCGCTCCCCCAGCTCATCTTGCTAGCCCTGCTAAGGTCGGCACCGGTAAAAAGTCATCTGGCCATACTACAGAAGCTATTTCCTGATTTACTTCAGGTACTATTTTTCAAAAACAATCATAACGTTGCATCGCTCATAAGTAAAAATCTACGCAATCAATGAAATAAATTCAAGGAACGCAGCGATCAATAATAAGAACTATTACGCTAATCCTCAAAGAAAACTTGAACGGAATGAACAAAGGAGGATAAAATAAGAAAAATAACTATTTTCATATAAACATTCCAACATAAGGAGGAATGCAATGAAAGATATACAATACAGGCGACTACCTTCTGTCTTTTTCCTGACTGCTCTGATGATCGCTGACAGCGCCCTGCTGACAATGGCTGGAGAACCACGTATTCATGGCTTCTTTGTCCAGCCCTACCTGGGCTACGGAGCAACAGATTATGAAAAATTTTCCAGCCAGGAAGAGTACGATCAATGGCTGCAAAGCATGGCCGATGCCGGAGCAGAGATGCTCTTTTATCAATGGGTAACCCATTACGAAAACACACCGCCGGACTGGTACATCACGGCATATGGCGGCAGCCCGGACACGGACTTTGCCTTTTACAATCCAAAACCGGTAACCATCAATGGCATTCCGACTCAGGGCTGGGTTACCCCTACCGAATGGACCGGATCACCCAAGAAAGGCGGCAAGGAGCCAGTTAACTACCTGCTTGATGCTGCCCAAAAGGCTGGCATCAAGGTCTGGCTGGGCCTCTATCTCAATGAAGGAGAGGATTCACCCTATAACTGGTGGAACGCTATCACAGACCCGACACTCAGCACGAAGGATATCGAAGCCATAGAGCACCATGTGGAGCGCTCCATCGCTGTGGTGAAGGATCTTGCTGGCCAATACGGTGATCATCCGGCCCTTGGCGGCTTATACTACTCCATCGAAATTGCCAACATTGCCTTTATCCCCTCGGGGAATCACCCGTACCTTGCCTCAATCCTGGACCGGGTTGCCAAGGCCGTTCACACGGCCCTACCGGAAAAACAACTCGCCATCTGCCCTTTTTTTAACACCGGGCTTTCAACAACAGCGCAAGAATTCGGTGACATGTTGGAGTATGCATTAATAAACAGCGAACTGGATATCCTCATGCTCCAGGATGGTGTTGGTGTGGATCCCCACACCCTGACACCGACAAAGGATCAGGTGACAGAATATTTTGTGGCAGCCCGCAATGCTGCCGCTGCTGCCAATAAACCATTTTGGGGTAATGCAGAGCTCTTCACAAACCTGGGCACCACAGCTTATTCCCTCCACCATGGAAAAAATCCGCCTCCAATTGGAGACAATGGCACCCCATGTTGACAAGATCGTCAGCTTTGATTTCCATTTTATGGACCCCAATGATGCCTACACCTTTGATCCCCTGTTAGACAACACAGCTGCTGCGGACAGCACAATGCGGCAGGCCCTATATGACGGCTATACCGCCTACTGGCAGCAATGGCAGGAACAGCAGAAAAGGGTAGCCCTGCCAGCTGTTTTCAGTTTACTGCTGCAAGAGGAGGCTGCGGAATGAAAGCAAGGGGGGGATGGAGAACGGTCAAAAGATCGCAGACATCCGAACGGGGATCAGCCATTTTGAACAGGTGGGGGAGCTATCATGCGATCTCAGTATGCAATACCCTCCCCCTCTGACCTTAAGGCTGAGCATACTCTGAAACCAGAGAGTGGATAATCTCCTCTACCCCTGGGTCATCGTTTTTTTTACGTGCCGTCTCTCTTATAATTATATCAGCGGCATTCGCATTATTTTCCATAGCCGTCCGTAGCCATTCATCAACGAGGACGCTTTCCGAGCTTGATGCATTACTCGCCCAGTTAAGTAAGTTTTCTACTGCCTGCTCCGTTGCATTATGTGCTAAGGCATAACCGGCAAAATAACCAGAAGGATAAGCTGTATCATTGGTTCGTAACGCCTCTCCCAGCATATTTATTGCTTCAGAAGTATTGACTTTTATCAAAGCATTTCCGACAATACGCTGTCGCTCCGCAGAATAGCCCCTATTTTCATCCAATGATTTTAAAAGGAGAGCAATACCATTCGGGGTTCCAATGCCAACAATGGCTTCAGCAAGTGCGGGTTCCAGGAGGTCATCACCGGCAGCATACTGCCACGCTTCCTCCAAGGGATGGGGATTTTTAGCAAAAAGCTCTGTATCCCATTGAGACTCTCCTAAGCCAGAAAACACTTCAGCAAGCTGTTCCTTCGAGGCCTCATCATCCAGCAAAGGAATCAGGGAAGTCAAAGCCTGAAGAGCTTCGTAAGTTCCGAGCTTACCAAGAAAGCGGAACAACTCTCCTTGCTCATCGTTCGATAACTTTCCCTTTGTCACCAATTTTACAATCTCTTCCGGCAAAGACGGCTCTGAATTTTTTCTCAGATGATTGGTCAGTTCCTCAGCGAGCCTGCCTTGTTCGCTTGCTGCTCTCTCATAAGACAGTAATGCTTTTAATTTTTCAGCCAAAGGGTACGGCGTTCGCCGGGCTGCCTCTTGCTGCTCTTTGCCTTGCTTCCCCTCCTCCGCAATAGGGGCTTCGAGCTGTTTTCCCTTCCCCGCTGCTTGCTCAGAAAGGGCAACCGGCTCCCCGGAAGGAAATGAACGTGCCGTTTTCCCTGAGTTTTCTCCTTCTACTGTCTGCGGCTGTACCACATCATTGCCAGCAACGTGCTGAGGTTCTTTCTCTTGTCGAGAGAAAAAGAGGAAAGCGAAACCGGCACAAACGACAATCGGTAGTAAATATAGTCCAACTTTTCTCAACTTCATCATAATTGTAGAAAGAAAACTGGACAGCCATGCCTCTCAACAAGGCATGACTGAGTTTAACGGATTTAACGAGCTTATGACTGACTACAGGGACGGGATCTCTGTACCATGCCATTGGTACTGAGTCCCGTTGCTGCTGAAATCGTACCCTGCCCCAAAAACAGTATCAAACGGAACACTTCCCCCTGAACAATCAAGGTTGGCATACGCACTGATATGGGTATGGGCATACCCGCCAACACTTGGACAACCTGTTGGCCCACACAGTTTACCGATGATATCTCCCTGTGCAAGGTATTGACCAGTCCCCGCCCTGACACTGTTGTTTTTCATATGACCAAGCTTAACAGAAGCAATCTGCTCTCCATGCCCGTTGGTGGGGAACGTAGCGTTGTTAATACGGATTGTGCTTAACCATGCGTCATAAAAACCAGTTACCTATATTGACTGAGTAGTTATACAGTAACACTTGGCCAAATGTCATTGTTCAACGCAATATAATCTTGAGTGTCCAGCACAACTAAAGGTGTCATATTCTAGTCTGTACCAAGCAGGACTCGCCGGGTTTCCCACTAAACCAATTTCTTCCGGGCTTGCGCTTAACCAGTTGTTGCAACTTGAGTCACCTATAGGATCAGGAAAAGGTGAACTCGTTATGTTCGTCCACACCGTACCACAAGGTATTGATGGGGCACGTGTTATCTCAACATCAAAGCCATACTCATTCATAGTTAACGGTCTCTGCAACTCACCCGTGAATAATACTTCCATGTTCTCAGCTATTAATTCTGCTCGAACATTAACGTACGGGAGGCCAGCGTTCTGCATTCGATCGCGCGCTTTCAAAACACTTCCTGATATAAGAGCCTTAAACTCCCCTTGTAATCCCGCCGCACGGGCACGCTCATTACACTTTTGATCGGCTCCACCAACACCTCCTAAATTGCCGTTGTATCGCTCCGATGTTAGGAATATCGCCTTGTGAGTAGGTTCCAACGGCCTGTTAGTTAATACCTTCAAATCAAAATCGCCAGCCTGATAACCATACACACCAATATACCAATCGGTTTCACCGCTATTCGTCATGGTGCAATGCTCGGAATTTGTCCCTGCCAAATAGGGTCTGCAATCGTAAGAAGATGAAGTCGGCACTTCTCCTTGCTTAACGTACAGGTCCAAATCAGCGGACAAACCGCTTAACTCGACCTGAAGCATTGTATCAGAAGAACCAGCGGTTATTTTAAACTGTTTCCAGGTTTGATAATCAATAGAATCGGATACCTGATTGCCCGAAGTCAAGGTGGTGACAGAGTTATCCCCGGAAAGAATTGCTTCAAGTTCGAAATTTCCCGCTCGGTAGCCATGCACACTGATGTACCATTCAGTCTCACCGTTATTTGAAAGAGTACAACTTTCAGATGTTGTGCCACCTCGGTACGGTCGACAGTCGTAGGAAGAAAGAGTTGGCACAGCACCTTGCTTGACATACAAATCCACATCAGCACTCAAATCGGTCAAATCGACCTGCAACTCCGTATCGGAAGCAGAAGAAATTATCTTGTACTGTTTCCAGTCATCATACTCTACAGTATCGGAAACATGCTCACCCGAAGTCAGCTCAACCACACTTGCCCCGCTCCCGGACAACACCGCCTCTAAATCAAAATTTCCAGCCTGAAAACCGTACACGTTGATGTACCACTCGGTTTCGCCACTATTAGCCAACGTGCAACTTTCATCAGATGTACCGCCATGATAAGGACGACAGGCATAGGAGGTCAGAGTAGGCTCTTCCCCTTGCTGAACATACAAATCAAGATCAGCAGAAAGGTTGGTCATATTTACCTGCAACAGTGAATCTGAAGCAGAGGAGACGATTTTATATTTTTTCCAGGCGTGATACCCTGCTGCATCGGAAACCTGCTCTCTGGAATTCAACATGGTGACATTCGCTCCACTTCCAGACAGTACGGCTTCCAGATCAAAACTACCCGCCTGATAACCATGTACACTGATATACCAGTCGGTCTCGCCGCTATTGGCAAGCGTACAATTTTCAGATGTGGTTCCACTACGATATGGTCGACAATCGTAGGAGGATAAGGTCGGCATCCCTCCCTGTTTAACATAGAGATCCAGATCTGCGGACAGGTTGGTTAGATCCACTTGCAAGTTCGTATCTGCTGAAGATGCGGTAACTATATAGTGAACCCAGCTCTGTTCGTCTGCTGTACCTGAAACCTGCTCATCAGAGATTAAAGGCGTTGCCGAGGTGGCCCCCAAAAGAACCGCTTCAAGATCAAAGTCGCCAGCCTGATAACCGTACACACCAATATACCAGTCTGTTGCCCCGGCGTTGGTCATGGTGCAATTTTCCGAAGATGTCCCGCCTGAATAGGGCCGGCAATCATAATCACCCAAGGTTGGCTCTACACCCTGACGGACATAGAGGTCCAAATCAGCAGTTAAGCCGGTCAAATCGACCTTCAGTTGGCTGTCAGAGAACGTTGAAGAAATCTTATACATGCTCCACGCCCGACGCTCAACAGAAGCAGAAATCTGCTCACCGGAACTCAGAGAGGTGATACCTGTATCACTGACAAGCTTAAATTTAACTGCGTCAAATGCCACGCTTTGAGATTCAGGAATTCCATAATTAATATCATCAGGTTCATCACCTAAATGAAGCCCAATATAACCAACATCTGTTAAATCGAAAACATCCTGAGTATCAGTTGTTACGCGAACCCACTGACCATTATTAACAGTCTGATTAATTGGTTGAGAGTATACAGGATTTGTTCCGTCCGCCTTGATTACGTAGCGAACACTTGTCGCCGTCGGACCATATTCAGGAATATGAACATAAATTTCATATGTTCCCTCTGTATACGGTTTCCACTGAGCAAATGCCATGCTCTTTCCTTTATGCAGGTCAGCAGTTAAAAAATATCCAGGGATTTTTGAGCCAATACTTCCATTGTAAGCAGGCTCGTACATAGAATCATTCCCGCTGTCTGAATCGGCATTTAGCTGGTCATTATCTATAATGATGCTTCCTTCCTGCACAAAAGAAAATTTGACCGGATAGCCGAACCGATGTTCGTCCTCATTATTCACATAAGCAACAAACAGGTAATCTCCCTCTGAGTATATATTTTCGCCTTCAATCCCATCAACAAATGAAGACTCATTTTTCCCTCCAAGAAACCTCAACTCATCCTCAAGCTCTCCCTGGGTACCGACTTGACTTCTTACAAAAAAGTCTCGGACGACTATAGAGGAACGCTGGAATGTGCCTGTTAAATTTAGCCCTCCATATATTGTTGTCGCTGCGATACCGTAAACGTCATATTCTGATTCATCCGGGAAATTCGTAGTTCTGCAAAGAAATGGAATAGCCTCCCGCTTTATCTCAGCAAACACATTAGGGTTATAATAACGAATATCAGTACGTGCACTGTCGTAATGAGCAATTAAGCCACCTTTTACAAAGGCGGGATCGCTAGGCCGTAACTCTTCAGGACCAGGGTAAGCATTATCAGTTAATGGAACTCTCAGGGTCACAGAGTCAGCAATTTCCAGATGTAAGTGGGGAGCATAAGTAACAGTACCATTGGCTCCAATACCACTCTTTATTCCAATAAACTGTTCTTTGGTGATGTAATTATTTTCAGCTATACTTGAATCAATCCCGGATGAGTGCAACAGATTGACTTGAAAATATTCTCCTGTATTAACAAGATGTCGAATACTAACCTGTCCGTACGCTGCCCCTCTTCGCACAACTTTTCCAAATCCATAGCTATAGATTATATTGTTTTGATTCGTCACTCGATAATCTATACCTGAATGTGTTGCAGTATTAAAGTCGCACCCCCTAGATCCACATTCATCCCTATCAGTAACAAAATTCCAATAGCGATGAGACCAGAAATTAGTACCTGCATATTCGTCTCCATCACCAGTCCAAGATTCTGGGCTATACAACGTCAAATCATATGAGGTAAAATCAGCAAAAACATCATTACTTATCCCGACAATAAAAAAAAATGCTATTACGCCCCTAACAAAGCCATTCATGGTACCCTCCTGTAAGTTCATCGGTAGCTACAAACATCATTTCGTTAACATATCAAACAAAATCAACACAAAACTCTACAAGACTACTTACCTCACAGCTCAGGTTACATTATTAACGATCTCGAAAAAAATCTGTGGTTTCACAAAAACATAACTGGAACAAACTGAACATCCACCAAAAGATCCGGTGGTAAAATGAACAAAAGGTAGGACCTGCACAAAGAATAAAATTGTAGCAACACAACGTTGTGAACGAGCAACCTTCGCACCACTTCATGAAGAAAATTCTGGTGGCGAACGAGTTTTGCTCAATGTGCTGCTGGACAGATTGCGCACAGATCTGAACACCAAGGCCTCTTTTTCATTACAGGACAGGTCCCATCGTTCAATAAATATTTGAACGCTCCATCCTGTACAATTTTTTAAAAAAG
The DNA here is from genome assembly GCA_965603655.1 of uncultured Candidatus Electrothrix sp. Taxonomy (GTDB): domain Bacteria; phylum Desulfobacterota; class Desulfobulbia; order Desulfobulbales; family Desulfobulbaceae; genus Electrothrix. Next base: position 20,505 of record CBFDDU010000013.1, read on the forward strand.
AACCCCTTAAAATTCAAAATTTAGAATTACTCTCAAAAAAATAACCCGTCAAGTTTTTTCTTCCATTCCAAGAAAATTGTAGCAAGGAAAACAGGACAAGGATATAACAGAAAATATCCCGTAAATAATCGTGAATAAGCAGAGGAAAGGAGGGTGCATGCTTCGTCAACCCGCAGTTGCTGACAGGTTCTACGATGGTGATCCGACCAAGCTCCATCAATCTCTCAAGGGACTGATCCCTGAAAGTTCCGATAAAATCTCGGCCAAGGCCGTACTTTCGCCCCATGCTGGCTATATCTATTCAGGAGGGGTGGCCGGGGAGACCTTTGCTCGAATTCGTATCCCCGAGACCGTAATTCTTCTTGGCCCTAATCATAACGGTCAATATCACAGCCAAGGCATGCCTCTTGCGGTGGGGACTCAAGACTGGGACATGCCGCTGGGGCAAGTGCCGCTGGCAAATGACCTCGCTCAGGACCTCATCAGCTCTTCTGCCCTCTTCACAGCTGATGACACGCCGCATCTCTATGAACATTCGCTGGAGGTCCAGGTTCCCTTTCTCCAGTATTTTCAAAAGAACCTCCACATCCTGCCGGTGGTGGTTTCCCGGCTTTCTTTACAACAATGCCACCAGGCCGCTACCGAACTTGCCCAGGCTATCCGACGCACCAAGCGCCCTACCCTGCTGGTCGCCAGTACGGACATGACCCATTATCTCTCCCGCCAGCAGGCCTCAAAGCAGGACCATCTTGCCTTGGATCATATTCTGGATCTTGATGCAGCCGGGCTCTATGACACGGTGTTGTCCCACCACATCTCCATGTGCGGCGTCATTCCCACCACCATCACGCTGCTGGCTGCTGCAAAAATGGGAGCTGAGCAGGCCGAACTTGTCCGGTACACGGATTCTGGAGAGGTCAGCGGCGATACAGAGCAGGTTGTCGGCTATGCCGGAATGATTATTCGCTGAAAAACTGCGCGGGCGGGCTTGTCAGGAATAATTCCCTTGGGCCAACACCTCTCTGGGCCGAGAGCCATCTGAAGGACCAACCACCCCGTCCCGCTCCATCATCTCAATCATCCGGGCAGCCCGGTTATAGCCCACCCGCAGCCGCCGCTGAACCATGGAAATGGAGGCCTGGCCGGTCTCGGTCACCACAGCCACGGCCTCATCATATTTCTCGTCATATTCGGCCTCTCCGTCCTCACCGCCTGCGGCTTCCTCCTCCACCATCTGCAGCACAGTTTCATCATACTCCGCAGCGCCCTGCTGCTTGAGAAAGGCAATGATCCGTTCCGTCTCCTCCTCGGAGATAAAGGCCCCGTGGATGCGTTTGAGTTTGGCAGCCCCTGGCGGCAGGAAAAGCATGTCACCGTTACCCAAAAGATGCTCAGCCCCGGAACCATCCAAGATAGTCCTGGAATCCACTTTGGAAGAGACCTTGAAGGAAATCCTGGTGGGGAAGTTGGCCTTGATCAGACCGGTGAGCACATCCACCGAAGGCCGCTGGGTCGCCAAAATAATATGCATGCCAGCGGCCCGGGCCATCTGCGCCAACCGGGCAATGGAGGTCTCCACGTCCTTGGAAGCCACCATCATCAGATCAGCCAGCTCATCCACAATAATGACGATATAGGGCAGTTTTTCTTCTGCAACTTCGTTATAGGAGGTAAAAGATTTGACCCGAAGCGCCTCCAGCAGTTTATAGCGCCGTTCCATCTCACGTACAGCCCAGATCAGGGCACGGCTGGCCATTTTCGGTTCGACCACCACAGGATGGAGCAGATGGGGAATCCCCTCGTAGACCGACAATTCAATCCGTTTCGGATCAATCATCAAGAGACGGACCATGTCCGGGGTCGCTTTATAGAGAATGGAACAGATAAAGGCGTTAATAGCCACAGACTTACCAGCACCGGTGGCCCCAGCAATGAGCAGATGAGGCATCCTGGCCAGATCCGCCACAGCAGGTTTGCCGATGGAATCAACGCCCAGAGCAACAGTGAGAAAGGAGGCAGAACGACGGTAGGCATTACTCAGCAGGATATCGCGAAAAAACACGGTCTTTCGTTCCGGGTTAGGAATTTCTATGCCAATGGCGGCCTTGCCCGGAATTGACCCCACAACCCTGACCCGATCCACTTTGAGAACCATTGCCACATCATCGGCAAGATTAACAACCTTGTTGATCTTCACGCCAGCAGCCGGGGCAAACTCATAGGTGGTGACCACCGGCCCAGGAGAAACCCCAACCACCTCTCCCTTCACCGAGAAGTCCAGTAACTTGGCAACCAATTTTTCACTGACAGTATAATAATGCTGCCGATCAACCTCCAAATCACTCTGGGTATTCTTTTCAAGGAGGGAAATAGGTGGCAACTGAAACGCCCCTGTTCGTCCAGCTGGCGAGTTCACGGCAACTCGGTCATGCTCTGTCTCCATGACCGTCTCTCTCTTGACCGGTTCATGAACCGCTGGCAAGCCCTGGGAGGTCTCCAGCCTTTTTTCCACAGCACTGAATACCTTCTTTGCAGATTGCAACACGGGCAGAGCCGTCACAGGGCGAGGGCGGTTGATCGTCAGCGAAGCAGGTCGTTCCGCCAGCCGCTTCTGCCGCTCTGTTTTCCAGGTGATAATCCTCTCACCTGTCCACTCCTTGCCAGCAGATATCTTCTCCACAACCAACGGCGTTTGCTCCCAGCACCAGAGGGCCGAGGAAAGAGGGGAAAAACGGATTGAGGCCATAAGGGAAAAGATCAGGACCAGAACCAGGATCAGAACAGATCCGACAACGCCCAAAGCGCCTTCCAGACCGTTGCGCAGCAGATCACCCAGATATCCGCCAGGGAGGATGAACTCGGGCGGGAAAAAAATCTGCTCAGCCCCTGCCAATAATCCGGAAGCTGCAAGCAGGGTACCGGTAGCACCGGCAAGAATAAAGGGGAGACGATCAAGGGTTGTTGAAACGGTAAACACTGCCGCCGCCACATAGAACAGAAGAACAACGGGGAAAAACGAGATGACACCGACAAAGGAAAAGAGGTAAAAGGCCGTATAAAACCCCACACCACCGCACCAATTCCCTCCTGCGGCAGGCAATGTCGGTTGCGCTGCAAAGATTGGCAAGACGTAACTGACCAGGCTGAGCAGAAGAAAAATCCCGAGAAAACAGCAGGTGATTGCTACTGATTCTCTATACAGCTCTGTTCCCTGTTTGTATTCCTTAAGCATAATGTTTGAAAATCCAAGAAAAAAGCAGAGAAACAGGATGAAGTTTCCGCCTTTCTCAAAAGTTCCTTCTCAAGCGCTCTCGCGCAGGGCCTCTATTCCACGGGCAGCCCAGCCACCTGATCTTCCCCGTCTTACGACGGCTTAATCATCTAAAACATTCTTTGTTTCAAGACGCGCCATCACCTTCTTGTAACAAATGGGGCAGACGCCGTGGCTGAACATCGCTTGAGAATGTTCGGAGATATATTCTTCTACCTGCTGCCAATATCCTTCATCGTTACGGATCTGCTTGCAATAAGAACAAATAGGCAAAATTCCGTTCAAGGTTTTGATCTCTTCCAGCGCCGCTTCCAACTCTCTTTCCCGTTTCCGCAGCGTGAGATGGGTATTAATACGGGCCAGCACCTCTACTTGTTGAAAAGGTTTGGTAATATAGTCAACAGCTCCAACTGAAAAACCCGTCACCTTATCTCCCACACTGTTCAGTGCGGTCATAAAAATAATCGGCAGAGCAGCCAGCTCCGTATTAGCCTTGATTCTCTTACATATCTCAAAACCGTTCATCTCCGGCATCATTACATCCAGCAAGATAAGATCCGGTTGAATCTTCGGCAGGATGTCCAATGCCCGCCGACCACTATCCACCAAATATACCCGGTAATCATGCTCCTGTAAAAAGGAAAGCAGCACCTTGAGATTGGCAGGTTGGTCATCGACTACGAGTATTGCGTCTTGTTCGGATTGCATAACTCCCTACTCCGGTTCGCCGCGATAAAATTCAACAGTCCTGTAAACTGAAATTCATCAAAATATTTCCTCAGATGGCTACAGAAGACCGAATATCTTCCCGAATCCATTTCGCATATTTCTTTTATTTTTTTACTGATCCCTTCAATATCACCTATTTCGACAAGGGTGACCAGCTCATCCAGCACCTCAGCGAGGGGCATGATACAGTCTTCCAGAAGTACTTTCTCTTTTTTTCCACCGTATACCAATTTGACAGGTAAATGCGCTGCCATAGTCTCAAAAAGTTTCCTTGCTGAATAGGGCTTCCCGACAACATCACTGAAACCGTGCTCCAAACATTGCTGTCGCAGTGCCCTTTCCTCTGTCACCAAGGTTGCGAGTGCAATAATCGGAATATGAGCTAAATCCTTCTGCTGCTTTACTTCAAGTCCCGCCTGCAAAACCTCTCTCGCAGGTCTTGCAGGTATCGGCAAATCCATCAAGAGAATATCCGGCTGCACAGTCTTACATCTCTCTACGATCTTTTCACCGTCCTTGACTTCATACACAACAAAACCTACGGTTTGAAGGACATCCCGCAACACTGCCCGGTTAGATGGCGTTTTATCAATCACCAACACCTGCTGTTTCCTCCCAAATTCTTCTAAAGAAATATAGCCGGTCACTATCTGCTGAAGCTGGTCCGAGTTGCTAATAGTCTCATTATGCAGGACCGGCACTTCCAAGGTAAAGAAAAAACGGCTGCCAGGCCCCTCACAGTCTGCGGCTGTCTGGCCCAACGGACTGAGGAGTTGAAGCCCCCCCCCCATAAGATGTACCAACTGAGCACTGATAGACAGCCCCAGCCCGGTTCCCTCACTGTGATGTAATCGCTCACCGACCTGACGAAACGGTTCAAAGATTATTTCCTGGTCTTCCGGCGCAATTCCTGGACCACTATCCTCTACCTCGAAGGTTAACAGGACCCTATTATTTTCTCCTCTACTCTCACCTCGAACCAAAAGCGTGCAATAGCCGCATTCGGTAAATTTCACCGCATTGGAAAGCAAATTAAGGAGAACCTGACGCAAGCGCAATCCGTCCACCAGGATGGTCGTTGGGACCTCTCCCTCAACAGCATAGCGAAAATCAAGCCCTTTTTCCTTGGTACGGAGTTCTATAATATCCTTTATATCATGGAGAAAGGAAAGAGGATGTACCTCTGCTTCCACAATCTCAAGCTTTCCATATTCTATCTTAGAAATATCCAGGATATCATTAATCAGAAGCAAGAGATGTTCACCGGCCCGCTGGATGGTTCCGATGCCGTTTCGCTGCTTATCCGTGATCGTATCATCTCTCAACAGGATCTGGGTATAACCGAGAATAGCGTTCAAGGGGGTTCGCAGCTCATGAGTTATACTGGAAAGAAAGGCTGATTTAGCCCGGCTGGCTGCTTTGGCTTTCTCCGCAGCCTCGTACCGTTCGGTGATATCATGTCCGATCCCAAGAATCCCCGCTACTGTTCCGTCCTCAAAAAATAAGGGGGTCTTAGTGGTCTCAAGCAACACTCTTGCCCCGTCAGAGGCAAAAGTGACCCATTCCTCATTCATGACGGACCTACCTGCTGCGGCGGCGTTCCTGTCATTTTCTCTAAAAAAATCAGCCAATTCCTTGTCGACAAAATCATAATCCGTTTTCCCTGTGATCTCCGTTTCCGAAGCTCCGAAGAGCTGCTCCAGGCGCGGATTACAGGCAAGATAAACCCCGTCGGTATCCTTGAGCCAAAGCAGAGCGGGGACGGTTTCAATGATCAACCGATTAAGCCGCTGCATGTACGATAATTTTCTTTCCGCTGCCTTTTTCTCTGTAATATCGATCCATGTTGACCGGCTGTACAGGATTTTGCCATTCTCATCCCGAACAGAAGAGACATTCAGCAAAACATCAACCTTGGTTCCGTCCCGTCGCATCAGCTGCAACTCTGCATTTGTTACAACTCCTGTTGCAACAAACGAAACAAAGGCCTTGCGGGCACCAGGAAGACTGTCTGGATGATAGAGAGCAAATATCTCTCTACCAAAAATTTCCTCCCTGCTGTAACCAATTTTTTCAGCCAAGGTCTGATTACAGGTCAATATTATTCCTGTCTCTGCATCAACAGAGCAGAGCATATTTGGTGAATGATGATACAGATCCCTGTAGGCTTCTCTGCTCTCAACAAGCTGTCGTTTGAGCTGCCAGCGATCAAGGTTAAAATGAATGATCCGCTCAAGCAGGGTGTCTGTCAGCTCGGATTTGGGTAAGCAGTCATCTGCCCCGTTCCTAATAACATTAAGAATAGTCTGCTCATCATCCAAAGACGTGAGCACAATGACCGGACAAGGTGCATGCAACGAAGACAGCTGCTCAAGGGTTTCGCTGATGGTACTGTCCCGAAGCGAAAGATCAATAAAGAGCAGGTCAAAGGGATTCGCCCTCAAGGTGGCCAGTCCGCTTTCCAAAGTTTGATGGCGCACAACTCGAACCCTGCTATAGGCGGTTAGCTCAAGATTGGCCTGGAACAGATCAGCATGATCGGGATTATCCTCAATCAGGAGTATGCTCAGCCCCTTTTCAGGCATCACTCCGATCCGTATCCTGCACCAGACGGTGCTGATTCAACTCCCAGTACTGCAAGATTTTGGTGATGACCTCTCCGTATCGATCAGCCTCCATCGGTTTGACAATATAACTATTGGCATAATTCTTCAGGGCCCGCTTAATGTCTTTTCCAGAGTTGGAGGTGGAAAAAATGACCACCGGAATTCCAGCCAGCCGCTCGCTGCCTTTGATTCGTGCCAGGATCTCATGGCCATCATATTTAGGCAATTTCAGATCCAACAGTACCAGCCAGGGAAGGCTCTGCTCTGGAGACGCTTCCATCCGTTCCAGATAGGTCATAGCCTCAGCCCCGTCATGGAGGCGGTCAACACAAATCCTTTCACTGTAGTCCGTAATATAGAACTCGGCAAGTTCAGCATGATCGTCGCTGTCCTCAACCAGCAGAAGCTGCTCAGTTCTTGGCTCACTCATCCACTCCTCCCTCATTCATTCACAACATTGTTCTTTGGTTGGTGCTTAGGAAAGGTAAGGCGAAAGACAGCCCCTTCTCCCTCGATCTGCGGCTCTACCTGAATATCACCTCCATGAAATTTCATGATCTTTTTGACCACAGCCAGCCCGACACCGGTCCCTTCGGTATTTGCGTCAAGACGATAAAAAAGCCCGAAAACCTTTTGATGATATTCCGAGGGTATCCCAGGGCCATTATCTTGACAAAAAATATACCACCAATCTTCATCTTCGGTGGCATGGATCTCAAGCCTCCCGCCTGCTTCATTACAAGCATACTTCAAGGCATTGGAAAGAATATTTTCAAAAACCTGAAGCACTCTGCTTTCATTTGCATAGATAACAGGAAGATCGGATGCGATCAACAGGGAGAGTCCTGCACTCTGCAACCGTATGCTCTGGCTCTCGGCAAAGTTACTGAGCAGCTCATTCAGATCAAGCAGTCTTTTCGCCATATCCATCCTGCCCACTCGACTGAGTTCCAGCAAATCTCTGATGAGCTGGCTCATCCGTTCATTGGCGCCAGCCACCCTGTCCAATTTGGCCACAGCCTGCTCGTATTTTCCTTGATCAGCAAGCTTACGAATAATACTGATAAAGCCCATACTGGTCACAATAGGCGATTTCAGGTCATGGGAAACAGTATAGACAAACTGCTCCAGTTCCTCATTGGAGCGCCCGAGTTCCTTTCTGCTCTCTTCAAGGGCAATATTTCTCTGCTTAAAACTGCCAGCTGCGCTGGTCAGTTCCCCCAATTCATCCCTGAGTACATATTCCGGAATCTCAGCCTCTGAAGAGCCGGAAGCAAGTCTTCTGAAGGTTCGGGTCAGGCGATTGAGGGGAACAGTAATGCTCCGGCTGATAAGAAAGGAAAAAAAGCCTGTAAAAAGGAGCAAACTTATTGCCGAGAAGAACAAGAAGCGAGAAGTTGCACTGATATTGTCGAGCATCTGTTCTTGGAGATGCTCTGATCTCCCGGATATCATGGACGAGAGCCGTTTTGCCTGATAGATTGTTTCGTAAGCCTGGGCTGACATCACCACATTCACCAGATAAAGATAGCCGCGCGTCCGCTGGACCGCCTCAAGAAAGCTGCTCTCATAACGGGTGAGCACAGATGCAATCTCTTCCAGTCGCTCAAAGTCGCCTTCGGGCTGCTTCAACAGTGTATCAATAACCTCTCTGGTTTCCCGGATACTCTCTGTGGCTGCATGAACAAAACTGCCGTCCAGCGAATCAAAATAACGATAGGCGTTTTTTTCAATCTGCAAAAGAAAATTCAACATCCGGTAATACTGCAAGGTACTGTCAGTATCATCTTTCTGCAAAACAGCAATACGATCTTCTATGCGCCGCTGCGCTTTTGTCGCATGCATGCGGAATTCCCTCCGAACCAAGCGTTGTTGAATCTCGCGCTGCTGACGCACCTCCAGAAAGGTGTCATAATAGGCCTGCAGGTGTTTTTTCGTCACCTGCAGGCGTGCATCCCCACCAAACTGTTCTGCTTCCTGGAGCAGCCCTCCTATTCCCTTCCTCATCCCAGCATATATTTCTCCGACCCGATCACCAGCGGCATTATGTCCAGAACCAATATAAATAAGGGCCTGTCGCTGCATCTCTGACATGCGAGATGAAAAACTCATTATTTCTTCAACATACCGACTAAAGGTTATAACAGAATGAAAATCACCAGCCAAGCTACTCAGAGATCCGTAGGAGAGAAGAGCGATGACAAGGGCGACTGTCCCGGTAACAAGGTACCCTGAATATATCCTTTTTTTTAAGGAAACTTTCCGTATGAGTAAAGATATCATCCTGCTCTCCTAGGCCAGCACAAACTCGCTCCATTTCGGCAAGGTATACTCATAGGTATCCATAACCGTATTCCAGACCGCTATATTTTCAAAGCGTTGAACATATGAACCGCCGCTGCGAACATTTCCAGGCTGCACCGATACCCTGCCGTCCGTCCCTTTCAGAGGTTCGGCTGCTGGTTTCCCTTCATACCAGTAATCCCATTCCGCCTCTGACATAAAAGGCCTGGAGCGCTGCGGATTGGATATATAATATCCCTGCCGGGCGATGAATGCCCCTGGCCACCCAGAAAGCCACCAGTTCATAAAGGCATAAGCCGCATCAAGCCGCTCTCCGGTACATGAACGAGAAAGGCACATGACTCCATGCCATGCTCTATAACCCTCTTTCGGCGCTGCGTACACACAGGGTATGCCCATGCCGTTCAATGCGCTCACACCGGGCGAGAACATACTCTGCAACACGACTTCGCCGGATGCCATCAACTCTACCGATTGGGGCACCGAGCTCCAGACACCACGAAAATGCCCTTGGCGCTTCTTGGCTATAACAATCTCAAAAAGTTGGTCAACTTCTTCCCTGGTCATGTTGCCCATGTCCTGGAATGTCATCTCTCCCTGCGCCTGTACAGCAAGTGCGAGATCAAAGAGGCCGATAGTCGGTGCATTGACAACAGCAACTTTACCATGAAAGCGCCTGTCCAATAACCAGCCCCAGCTCTCTGTGGTATATGGGATCCCCTGCTCCACGATATCGGCGTTATACCCGAAGGAGTCGGTATTATGGACATAGGGCAGGAAGCTAATTTCACCGGTCTTGTTTAAGCCAATTTTGTTATCCGGTTGCACATAAAGCAACTTATACGGGGCATCACCAAGCCCTAACCTTGCCTGCTCAGTAATACGTCCTGACTTGGTCAGACTGTTGATCTCATCCCAATAGGTCAACCGGCTAATATCAATGGGCTGAATCGTTCTGGCCTGCCAGAGCACCTTAATACTGTTTGACCATTGTTCGTACAGATCAAAGGAGTCAGGATCCGTACTTGCTTTCAGCAACACCTCAGCACTCCCGCCAGGATAAAACTCTATATTAATACCAAGATCTTTTTCTGCCTGTTGGCGAATTTTCTCCTGAAGGGTTACATGGGTGCCCACAATTCGGATGGTGGGCCTGCTCTTGTGAGCCGAGAGAACCCCAGGAAAAACGGTAGCAGCGAGGGCAGCTGTTCCGACCTGACTACTTTTTTTCAGAAAAGATCGACGATTCATATTTACAGAATGTGCTGTATTCAGCGTATCGAAAAATATAATGATGAGGACGAGAAGACAGAAAGGCTTTGAAACGTATTGTTCATAGAATGAAAAATACTTTGTACAACGCTGAGATGCAATCACAAAGTATGATTGAAAGAGAAGTACATGCAGAAGGGTGAGGTAAGAATGAGCATATGACCTAATTTCCACTCATCTTGCTCAAAACGGCAAAAAAAAAGCCTCTATCACCGAAGTGATAGAGGCTTTACTAA